>LIQL01000441.1 GCA_001418405.1 Streptomyces diastatochromogenes
GGCCCGCCGTTCGGGGGGCCGCCCTTCGGAGGCGGCCGGGGGCGCGGCGGGCCGCGGGGCCGGGCCCGGCGCGGCGACGTGCGCGCCTCGATACTGGCGCTGCTCAAGGACCGCCCGATGCACGGGTACGAGATGATCCAGGAGATCGCCGAGCGCAGCGGCGGGGCGTGGAAGCCCAGCCCGGGTTCGGTCTACCCCACCCTGCAACTGCTGGAGGACGAGGGGCTGATCGTCAGCTCCAGCGAGGGCGGCAAGAAGCTGTTCTCGCTGACCGAGGCCGGTCGCGCCGAGGCCGACGGCGGTTCCGACGCCCCCTGGGAGGACGCCGGCCGCGGCGTCGACTGGGAGGCCATGAACGAGATACGGAAGGCGGGCGGCGGCCTGGTCGAGGCGTTCCGCCAGGTGTGGGCCACCGGCAGCCCCGAGCAGCGGGAAAAGGCCATGGCGGTGGTCAACAAGGCCCGCAAGGAGCTGTACCTGATCCTCGCCGAGGAGGACTGAGGCGGTCGGTCGGGGCGGCGGTGCCGAGGGGTGCCGCCGCCCCGGGCGCTCAGGTCACCAGGCCGGCGAGCTTGCGCAGGGACTCCTCCAGCGCGGTGCTCGCCGAGTCCTTCAGCTTGGCCGCCATCAAGGAGACCGCGGCGCCGGTGAAGGTCCCGTCGATCCGGACCGTGGTGGCCCCGCCGTCGGGGGTCAACTGGTAGCGCATGGCGAGGTGGACGCCCATCGGGCCCTTGCCCTTGACGGCGAGCAGCCGGCCTGGTTCCAGTTCCTGGACGGTCCAGCTCACCTCCGCGGGGAAGCCCATGAGCTTCATGTTCTCCTCGTAGGTCGCGCCCGCTCGGAGGGGGTGCGGGCCGCCGTGCGGGAAGTTGGTGTGGGTGGCGTTCCACTGTCCGTAGGAGTCGAAGTCGGTGAGGCGGTCCCAGACCTTCTCGGCCGGTGCCTCGATCCGGGCCTGGGCGGTGACATCGGCCATGCGAGCACCCTTCGGTGACGGTGTCCTGGCTGGTGCGCGGAACGTAGCCGCAGGGCGGCGAAGGTTCAAGAGCGACGGACCGACTTCGCTGATGGATCGTCAGCTCCGGGTGACGGCCGGCCGCGGCGGGCAGGCCAGCAACCGGTCCACGTGGTGCCGGCGCAGCCCCCGTGCCGGATCCACCGGTAGCAGCAGCCGGTCCGGCCGTCGACGACTGCACCGCACCAGTCCGTCCGGCATCACGTCGTCGACCCAGGCGAACGGCCGCCGGCCCGCGTGGCGCAGCAGTGGCGCCCACTTCCGCGCCAGCAGGCTCTGAGGCCCCTCGAAGCGCGGGTCGTCCGGGCGGCTCCGGTAGCGGCTGAACTCCACGACCGGCAGTGCGGGCAGGTCCAGCAGCGGGGCGATGTGGGTGTTCGCGCCGTGCTCCCAGGTCGTGGCCCAGACCAACTCGTAGCGGGCGGACAGCTCGTGCAGCCAGGCGGCGTGGTCCGCGGAGAGCAGCACCAGGTGGTCCATCAGGTCGTGCGCGGCGAAGCCCGGCCCGAGCAGTACCGGATTGAGGACGCCGTCGACGTCGAGGTAGAGCAGTGGACGGATGGTCATCGGATTCCTTCGCCGCGGAGGGGGCGGGCAACGGACGTACCGGGTGCGGAGCGGGGG
>LIQL01000442.1 GCA_001418405.1 Streptomyces diastatochromogenes
CGCAATTCGTTGGCCCGCACCCTGCCACCCAACGGCCGGTGCGGGCCAACGAATTGCGTGCGGACCGGGAGCGGGGGAGAGGGGGCGGGGAGCGCGCGGAGCCGGCGGCCGCTGAGGTCCCGGCGGCAGCTACTGCTCGCCCGACGCGGGCTGCCCGGACGGTGCCGGATGGTGTGCGGGCGGGTCGGCGGTCAGGCTTCCCAGCAGAGCGAGCGCCTCTTCAGAAGGGCTGCCCGGGGCGGCTTGGTAGACGACGAGCTGTTGTCCCGGCGCGCTGTTGACGGTCAACGACTCGTAGGCGAGGGTCAGCTCGCCCACCAGCGGGTGCCCGAAGCGCTTGGTCTCGTGGGTCTTCTGACGGACGTCGTGGCGGGCCCACAGGCGGCGGAATTCCTGGCTCTTGAGCGACAACTCGCCCACCATCGCGATCAGTTCGGGATCATCGGGGTCGGCCCCCGCCGCGGTGCGCAGTCCGCTCACGGTGTTGGCCGCCACGCGTTCCCAGTCCGGATAGAACACCCGGGCGTCCGGGTCGAGGAACACCAGCCGCACCAGATCACCGCTGTGGGCGTGGCCGGCGAACAGCGCCCGGCCCAGGGAGTTGTGGGCCAGCACCGTCAGCCGTCGCCCCAGGACGACGGCCGGTGTGCGGTGCCAGCTCGCCATCAGCTGCAAGAGGACCGGACTGACCTCTTCCGACCGTGCCCGGCCGCGGCCCCATGAACGGACCCGCGCGGGAGCCGGTGTCGCCAGCCGGTGCACATGGTCCGTCGCCTCCTCGTCCAGGTGCAGGACCCGGGCGAGTGCCTCGACGACCTGCACCGAGGGGTTCCGCTCGCGGCCCTGCTCCAGTCGTACGTAGTAGTCGACGCTGACCCCGGCCAGCGTCGCGACTTCCTCCCTGCGGAGCCCCGCCACCCGGCGCCGCGGGGAGACCGGCAATCCCGCGGCGCCGGGTGTGACCAGGGCACGGCGGGCACGCAGGTACTCCCCGAGCGGGTTCGCGCTGTTCATGGACACCACCCTAGGACCGGCGGACGGGGCGGGGGCCCCGGAAGGTGGCCGTGGTACTCCTACGACGGGGACCCCTGCGAGCAGACCTGCCTGTTCACCGGAGTGCGGCCGCCGCATCGTCGAGCCATGAACGCAACTCCTCCCAGCAACAGTTCCGACAACACCATCAATACTGTCAACACCGGCAACACCGGCAACACCATCACTACTGTCAACGCCGGTGGCGTCGGTGGCGGCAGCCCCGCCCCGAACCTGTCCGGCCGGGTCGCGGTCGTCACCGGGGCGTCCAGCGGCATCGGTGCGGCCACCGCCCGCCGCCTGGCCGCCGGCGGGGCAGCCGTCGCCCTCCTGGGCCGTCGCACCGACCGCCTGCGCGCGTTGGCCGACGACTTGGAACGAACCACCCCCGGGGTAGTCCTGCCAGTACCCGTCGACCTGACCGAGCCCGGGGCCGTCGACACCGCCGCCCGCACCGTCACCGCACGCCTCGGCCGTGCCGACCTCGTGGTCGCCAATGCCGGAGCGATGCTCGGCGCCCCCTTCGAGACCGCCGGCACCGACGAGTGGGACCGCATGATCGACCTCAATCTGCGCGCCCTGGTGCACACCGCCCGCGCCTTCGCCGAGGACCTCCTCGCCGCCGCGGCCGCCGGCCGGCCCGCGGACCTGGTCCACGTCGGATCGGTGGCCGGCCACGCCTGCTTCCCCGGCTGGTCGGTCTACTGCGCCACCAAGGCCGCGGTGGCCCACCTGACTCGCAACCTGCGCGCCGAACTGGGCCCCCGAGGCGTCCGCGTGAAGAACGTCGAACCCGGTGTCACCGTCACGGAACTCGGCAGCGACATGCGCGATGCCGCCATGCAGTCCACCCTCGCCCGTATGCGGACCGACCTGAAGCCCCTGACCGCCGACGACATCGCCGACGCCCTGGCCTTCGCCGTCGCCGCGCCCCCGCACGTCAACATCGCCGAACTGGTCGTCGTCCCCGTGCAACAAGGCTGACCTCCGGCCGTCCGCCGACCGGTGAACCGGGGCATCGTCCCTCTTCAGCCCGGTGCCGCACCTCGGGCCGCGGAAACGGGGCGGGAGTCCGGAGGGCGCCCTGCCGCGAACGCCGTTCCTCCCCAAGGCCGTTGACATGACGTTGCACCTCCCGGACGGGCGGTGCGCCCGAAGTCGGCGGCCTTCGGTTGGGGTTGGCAGGACGGGTCCGCGCCCCGGTGTTCAAGGGTTGGTAATGGACGGGGAAAGGTATTGTCATGTCCATTCAACGCGCGTAGCGTTCAACGCGGCAAGTGCGGTTTCCTCGAAAGGCGTCTCTCCAACCCCCCACATTTCAGGAGATCTTGATGCCTCGTGCTGCCCTCGGGCTGTCCGCCGCCGCCGTGATAGTGGTCGGCCTGGCCGCCGCCCCGGCGCTCGCCGAGCCGCCGGCGCCACCGTCGACCTCCACCGCGCGCAGCGAACTGGCAGCGCTGACCGTAGGCACTCCGCACTCCATGGACGGCTACGCCCGCGACAAGTTCTCCATATGGGCCAAGCAGCCCGACGGCTGCACCACGCGTCAGGACGTCCTCGCCCGCGACGGCAAGGACGTCCAGGACAAGCCGGGCAGCTGCCAGCCGGCCAGCGGTTCGTGGTACTCCGCCTACGACGACGCCACCGTCACCGACGTCGCCCAGGCCACCATCGACCACATGGTTCCGCTCGCCGAAGCCTGGCGGTCCGGCGCCGACACCTGGACCGCCGACCAGCGCAAGGCGTTCGGCAACGATCTGAAGGACCCGCAGCTGCTCATCGCCTCGGAATCCTCGAACAGTTCCAAGAGCGACAGCGGGCCCGCCGACTGGAAGCCGACCAACCACGCCTTCTGGTGCACCTACGCCAAGGACTACACCCACATCAAGTCCGTCTGGAAGCTGACCAGCACCGACGACGAGAAGAAGGCGCTGGGCTCGATGCTCGACACCTGCACCGACTGACCCGACGGTGACCCGCCTCCCGCACGCGCCAAGGGGCTCCGCGCGTGCGGGAGGCGCTGCGTGCCCGCCCCTTGCCGGGCGGTGGCAGTGTTGGTGGCAGCGGCAGTCGCGTTGGACCTGCCTGAGGGCGGCCGCTACGCCACGGTGGAACGGCGCGTGGCATCCCGGAAGTAGTGCCCCTGCTCCAGGTCCGCTATGAGCCCGTGATGGGTCGGCCGCCACCCCAGGAGCTCGCGGGTCAGTGCGCTGGAGGCCGCTGCGTCAGCCCCGAGGAAGGCCCCGAGCCAGCCGAAGTGCCGCTCCGCGTACTCGGGGGAGACGGGGAGGGCGGGCAGGTCGAGGTGCCGGCCGATCGCCTCGGCGATGGTGCGGACCGGTATCCCCTGCTCGGCGACGCCGTGCAGCACGGACCCCGCCGGGGCACCCTCCAGCGCCAGCCGGAACAGTCGGGCGACGTCGCTGCGATGTGCGGCGGACCACTGGTTGGACCCGCCGCCGATGTAGCCGGAGACACCTTTCTCGCGGGCGGTGGCGATGAGGGACGCGACCAAGCCGTGATCGCCCTCGCCGTGCACCGACGGCGGCAGTCGCAGCACCGACGAGCGGACCCCTTGCGCGGCCAGGGCGAGCGTGGTTTGCGCGGCAGCGGCCCGGGGGCCCGTGGTCGGGTCGGGGGCGTCCCGTTCGGTCGCCGGCCGCCCCTCGCTGATCCCCAGCGTGCCGGAGGCGATGACCAGGGGCCGGCCGGACCCCTCCAGGGCGGCACCGAGGGTCTCGACGGCGCAGAGATCGGTGCGCGCCGCCTCCCGGAACTGCGAGAAGTCGTGGATGAACGCGAGATGGATGACGCCGTCCGCGGCGGCGGCGCCGGCCCGCAGGCTGTCGAGGTCCGTGAGCTCACCGCGGTGCACCTCGGCACCGGCGTGCGTTAAGGCGTCGGCCGCGGCGTCCGAGCGGGCGAGCCCGACGACCTGGTGGCCCGCGCCGAGGAGCTCGGGAACGACGGCGGAACCGATGAACCCGGAGGCGCCCGTGACGAATACGCGCATGAGGGGAACTCCTAGTGCTCTCGCCCCCGCCGACGGAGATCGCCGAGGGCCGAACGATGTCAGTGACTGTCATCGACAGTACCACAGTGATGTCAGTCCCTGTCATCGCGTAGGATGCCGAGCATGAGTCGATGGGAGCCCAACGCACGTGGCCGACTTGAGCAGGCGGCACTGGAGCTCTACACCGAGCGCGGATACGAACAGACCACCGTGGCGGAGATCGCCAAGCGGGCGGGACTGACCGAGCGGACGTTCTTCCGGCACTTCCCCGACAAGCGCGAGGTCCTGTTCGCCGGATCGAGCTCCCTCCAGGACCTGTTCGTGCGCACCGTTTCCGAGGCGCCCGACGCCGCCGCACCGATCGACGCGGTGACCGGGGCCCTCGAAGCCGCAGCTGCGCAGTTCCAGGACCGCTTCGACCACGTCAGCCGGCGGCAGGCCGTCATCGTCGCCAACGCCGAACTCCGCGAACGCGAGCTCATCAAGCTCGCCTCGTTGTCCGGCGCGCTCACCGACACCCTGCGCCGCCGCGGCGTCGGCGAACCGACCGCGCGCCTGACGGCCGAGGCGGCGGTCGCGGTGTTCAAGGTCGCGTTCGAGCGCTGGATCGAAGAGGGCGGCGAAGGGGACTTGACGCACCTCATCCGCGAGTTGCTCGCCGAACTCAAGGCCGTGACCGCGGGCGCCTGACCCCGCCGTCGCGTCGAAGTTCCCCCGCGCCGCCCGGTCGTGCAGCGGCCCCCGCGCTCCACGACGCCAGACGCCCTCGACGCGGACGCGCGGCGCGGGCCCGCAGCGAGCGTCAACACCGCGCCCACCGCCACCTGGGCGTTGCCGCAACGCCACCACCGGCAGGGCGCCCCCGATCTGCGCAGGTGCCGCGTTGCGGGGGTGTCGTACGACACCGCAACGGGGACCGGCCGTTGCCGATTCTTCGGTTGCCTGGCGCAACGGGTTCACCGGGCGCCATTGTGTGGCGCAGGGCGAGGCGGCCCACCCCGGGCCCGCCGCCCCCGACCGCTTTGTGGCGGGTGAAGGAGGGCAGGCATGGATCGTTCGCTTGTGTCGGTGCGGGCGGCACTGGTGCTGTTGCTCGCGGCGCTGACCGGAGTCGGCGTCGGCCTGTTATCGGTGCTGGCCGGCGACGGAACGGCGCGCGGCATCCTCGCCGGGCTCGCCGCCGCCGGAGCGGCCCTGCCGCTGTGCAACCGGGTCATCGCCCCGGATGCCGCCACCGGGCGACCGGTGGCGGGCACGGAACGGGTGAACGGCGGAAGCATCCGTGGGTGAGCTGCGCCCGCTCGGCGAGCACCTGACGCCGGAGTCCCGGGCGTTGGCCGTCGCACTGCGGGAGCTGTTCGAGGGCCTGGAGGTCTCGGTGCGCCGCTATGCCGCCCGCCGGGTGCGCGATGCCGGTACGTTCTCCCGCTACCTCGGCGGTTCCCGCATCCCGCCGTGGGAGGTGGTGATGGACCTCTTCACCGACGTCGCCGAGCACCGCGGTATGGCCGCCACCCCGGACGCCATCGAACTGGTGAGGCGGCTGCACCGGACGGCGGTGGAAACCAGCGGTTCGCCCCGGCACGCGGTCGAGGTGCTCGAACAGCAGCTCGCCGAGGCCGACCGCGTCTCGCGCCGCTCGACCGCCCGCGGCGACGCGCTGGGTGACGCCCTACTGGACCGCAAGCACCGCATCGCCGACCTGGAGGTGCGCCTGAACCAACTGGAAGCCGAATGGAGTGCGGAACGACAGCGGGCCGAACGCCTGGCCGCGGCCAACCCCGACGTCACGGAGCTGCTGCACGAGCGCGACCAGCTGCACGACGAGGTGACCCGGCTTTCCGCCCAGTTGCACGAGGCGCAAAAGCGGCGCGACGAGGCCGAACAACGCTGCGCCCTCCTGGAGCGCCAGTTGGACGCGGTCGAAAACGTGCAGCAGGCCGCCGTCGCCGTCTCACCCACGGCGCCTCGGGCCATGCCCAAGGTCCTCATCGTCGATGACCAGCCCGACAACCTGCTGGCCATGACGGCCGTCCTGTCCACCCTCGACCAGGAACTGGTCGCCGTCCCCTCGGGCCGCGAGGCCCTCAAGGCCCTGCTCGACCACGACGACTTCGCCGTGATCATCATGGACGTCCAGATGCCGGACATGGACGGCTACGAAACCGCCGCCCACATCAAACGACGCCCCCGCACCCACGACGTGCCCATCGTCTTCCTCACCGCCATGGGCACCGACCCCGAGCACTCCGCCCGCGGATACGCCGCCGGCGCCGTCGACTACATCGGCAAGCCCTTCGACCCGTGGGTCCTGCGCGCCAAGGTCGCCGTCTTCACCGGCATCTACCTCGAACAGCGACGCCTCGCCGGCGGCCGGTGACGGCCGAGCGGACCGCCGGGCCGGCGCCCCGCCCTCCGCGCGGCAACGCCCGGTGCCGCATCCGGTGCGACACGGGGGCTGCGCGACGCCGGTCCGGGCGCGCCGGTCAGAGGGCGCGCCGGTCCGGGAACGGCCGGAACTCGGGACCGTAGGTGCCCGGGTCGTCGGGACGCTCGATCTCCATCAGCTCCACCGCGGGGGTCTCCAGCCCGTGCATGGCGTGCACCGCCGCGCCCAGGGCACGGTGGCCGCCGCCGTCCCAGGCGCGTTCCAGGGAGCTGAGCACGGCGTGGAAGTTGGCGTCGAAGCGGTGCAGTAGGCGCCGCACGTGCTCCGGCGGACGGTGCCAGCCCCCCTCCGGCACCCGCGCCATGGGGCGGGTCTCCGGGAACGGTACCGGCGCGCCGGTGAACCGCCACCTGCCCCGGTCCTTGCGCAACCGCCGGCCGTGGTAGATCTCGCCGAACGCGTAGTAGTGGGCCGGATGGTCGTCCTCGAAGGTGTCGGACGGGGAACTGGCGGTGCCCTCGCCCTGTTCCTTGATCATCTCCATGGCCCACTCGACGTCGTCGAGGTTCGCGACGGGCCGCAGCACGTCCGAACCGATGTGCTTGGACAGCTGCCCCCGCGTGGACAGTTCGGGATCCACGCTGCGGAACGCCCTCTGCAGCTCGCTGTAGAAGACCCCCACGCTGAGGGAGTTGTCCAGACGTTGCGCGAGCGGGGCCTCCGGCTCCTCGATCGCCATCATCACGTCGCGCACGAACGCCTTGCTGAGCCCCGCCAGGTACACGGTCACATCGGCGCGCACACCGCCGGGCAGCGGCCCGGGATAGTCGGGTGCGGCGTCCCTGACCCTCGGCCGTCCGCCCACCGCAACCAACAGGTTGCACACCAGGCCCAGGTGGAACATCTCGTCGCCGACGATGCGTCGGATCAAACGGGCGGCCTCGCTGCGTCGGTCCTTGATGGACCACCAGGCGCACAAGTAGGGCGGAATGGTGGCGAGTTCGAGCGCCACGGCTGCCTGGAGCGAGTCCCGGATCCAGGCCACCCCGCGGGCCTCCTGGGGAACGGCGAGGAGGCGCCCCACGGTGCCGGAGCCCGGACCGGGAGCAATGGGCGGCCCGTCCGCCGGGAGTTCGGCGGCCTGCGCCGCACCGGCGGCCGCGACCGGTGTGGCGGCCGCGACGGCGGCCGATGCCAGGAAACTCCGGCGTTTGAAACGGTTGTCCGTCAGCGCGTCCGGAACATCCCTCGCGTCAGTCACCGTTGCCTCCGCTCACAACCATGGTCCGCCTCGACGTCATTGCCTGGGCCTCTCAACCAGTTCGCGAAGGTAGCAGCCGCCACCACCGTTCCCGGGGCGCATGACGCCGGCGAGTGCCTCCACCACCCTGTCGGGCCAATCGACGGCAGACCGGGCAGAGCCTGATCTCCGCTGCGGGCGATCGCCGGACCGACCGCTCCTGCGGCAGGCACCGCCCCGCGGCGCCCCGAACCGGACGAGTCGAGGCCCGCCCGCGCCTGCGCCGCCCCGCACATTGCCGCCGCGCGCGGTTCCGACGGCCGCACCACCAGCGAAGTCATCGCCGTGTCATCGCGATGTCAACGGTCACCGTTAGCGTCGCTGACGTCCGATGCAGAAAGACCCGAGAACTTGAGCGAGCCAGGCCGATGCCGAACGGGAGCAGGCCGACGCGGACCGTCGCGACGGCCCGGCCGACGACGTGCGGCCGGGCCGATTCCGTCGCGCCCTAGAAGTCCGGCCCCCGCGCGTCCCGTTGACGGCGAATGCCGTCCAGGAAGGAGGAGATCCGTGCACGGTTGGCGCCGGCATCGGGCAGGGCCACCGACCGCTCGAAGAACTCGCGCGACCCGGCGAGGTCTTCCGCCGCGACGTCGTTCCAGACCAGCCGGGTGCGAAGCGCCTCGGACGCCACGTCGAACTGCCCGTTCAACGCCCCGCGCGCCAGACGGCCGAGGTCGGCCGCCCGCTCCACGTTGCCCAGGCACGCCTCGGCGGTGCTCGACTTCCCGAGAACGGCCGCGTAGAGCGGCACGTCCCGCAGACGGACGGCCAGGTCCGCGGCCCGGCGCAACGCGTCGACGGCGTCCCGGGTGCGGCCGAGGTCGAGATGGAGGATGCCCAGGCGGAGCAGCGCCTTGCCGAGCAGCCGCGGGCTTTCGACCCGCTCGGCGAGGACGATCGCCTCGGTGTAGCACGCGTACGCCCGGTCGTGCTCGCCCAACTGGTGGTGCATGTCGCCGACGGTCGCCGTGACCACGGCCGTGAGCCATTCGTCGTCCAACTTGGCCACGATCTCGGCGACTTCGGCGAAGTGGCCCATGGAATCGGTGATCTGGCCCTGGAGGTTGGCGAACGTTCCGAGGTTGCCCAGGGCTCTGGCCTGTGCCAGCAGGTCGCCGGAGCTGCGGCTGATCTCCAGGGCCTGCGTCAGCCAGGGGTGGGCCTGGGCGTACCGGCCCTGCAGGCCGTACAGCATTCCCAGGCAGGTGCGGAGTTCGGAGGCCATCCGTCGGTCGGCGACCACGGTGACCAGGGGCAGTACCGTTTCCAGGGTGGTGCGGCACTCGTGGAACCGGCCCTGCCGGGTGAGGTAGTCGAACAGCCCCTCGGCGAGCCAACAGGCTTCGTCCGGCTTGCCCACGCCCACCGCGTGCCCGACCACGTCGACCAGCTCGGCACCCACCGCGTCCAGCCAGTTCGTCGCCTCCTCCCAGTCGGCGAACGGCGCGCTCCCCGGCGTCGGACCCGTCGGGAAGGCGGACGGCCCCCAGTCGCTCGAACGCCGGGCGGCGGCCACGTACAACCGGAACACCCCGTCCCGGACCGCCGCGACCTCCGCGGGGAACCCGGCCGCGACCCGTCGCGCATACACCGCGACCAGGTCGTGCAAGCGGTAGCGGTCGGCCGCCACCTGCTGGACGAGGCTCGCATCGACCAGGCTCGTCAGGACGTGCTCGGCCTCCGGCCGCGTCCAGTCGAGCATCGCGGCCAACGCCACCGCGTCGAGCCCCACGGTGGGCGACAGTCCCAGGGCCCGGAACGCACGCTGTGCGGCGACCGGCAGTTGGTCGTAGGAGAGCTGGAACGCGGCCTCCACGCTGCGGTCCTCGACGCAGAGTTCACCGAGCCGCCGCTCGTCGTCCGCCAACCGGTCCACCAGGGAGCGCAGCGCCCACGGCGGACGGTTCTGCAGCCGCGCGCCGGCGATCCGCAGGGCCAGCGGCAGCTGGTCGCACAGGCCGGCCAGCCGGCGGATCGCGCCGTCCTCGTGCGGTGACCCCGAGCCGCCCACGATGCGGCTGAGCAGCCCCACCGCGTCGTCCATGTCGAGCGGCGCCAGCGAGACCCTGCGGTCCACGTCCAAACCGGTCAGCCGCTGACGACTGGTCACCAGCAGCATGCTGCCGGGGCCGGCGGGCAGCAGCGGACGCACCTGTTCGGCGCCGGACGCGTCGTCGAGCACCAGGAGCAGCCGCAGGCCAGCGGTGGCCGTCCGCCAGGAGGCGGCCAACTCGTCCAGGTCCTCGCAGTCCTCGCCCTCGTCGGCGCCGACCGCCCGCAACAACCGGCGCAGCACCCGCTGCGGACCCGACGCCCCACGATCCTCGCGGTACCCGTGCAGGTCGACGAAGAGGCAGCCGTCCGGATACCGCTCCCGGCCCGCCCGGGCCGCGCGCACCACCAGCGCGGTCTTGCCGACCCCGGCCATGCCGTCCACCGCGCGGACCGTCACGCCCCCCTCGTCGGCCACCGGCGAGGCGAGGAGCGCGAGCTCCCGGTCCCGACCGATGAAGTTCCCCACGCCGACCGGAAGTTCGTTGCGCACGCGGCGTTCCCGTCGGGCGCCCACGGGGTGCGCAGCCTGCGGACGCCGGTGCTCCGGCCGTACGGCGGTGCCGATCAGCTGCGCGTCGTCGCCGCGCAGCACCGCCTCGTGCACCTGCCGCAGTTCGGCGCCCGGCTCCGCCCCCTGGTCCGCCACCAGACGACGGCGCACCTTGGCGAAGACCTCCAGGGCGTCGGCCTGCCGATTGCCGACGTACAGGGCGCGCATCAACAGGGCGGCCAGCGCCTCGTGGTACGGGTGCGCCTCCGTCAGCGCGAACAGTTCGCCGATCGCGGCCACCTGCCGGCCCAGGCGCAGCTCGCAGTCCACCTTGTCCTGGACCAGGGCAAGGCGGTACTCCGTCAGTCGCAGTCGTTCCCCTTGCGCGAACGGCCCGGGAATCCCGGCCAGCGGCTCGCCGCGGAACAGTTCCAGCGACCGGGACCAGGCATCCGCCGCGGCCTCCAGATCGCCGCCGTCCCGTGCCGCCGTCGCCTCGGCGGCGAGCTCCGTCATGCGTGCCGCGTCCACCCACACGTTCCGCGGGACGAAGCGGTAGCCCCCGCGGTCCGTGAGGATCACGGAATCCGCCGGGCCGTCGCCGGCCCCGTCCAGGCACTTGCGCAGTCGGTGGACGTAGACCGGCAGGACCTTGGCGCCGGTCCCGGGCTGTTCCGTGCCCCACACACCGTCGAGGAGCTGCTGTCGGCTGGCCGTCGTGCCGGGGCGGAGCAACAACGCCGCGAGCAGTGCCTGTTCACGCACCGGGCCGAGGGCCAGCGGCACGTCGCCGCGCCATGCCTGGAGCGGGCCGAGGAGAGCCAATCGAAGCTGCTGCACGGCCGTGTGTACCCCCACCCGTCGAAGACCCGCAGGGGAGTATAAGCCGCTGATGACGGCCCTCCGGCCCGGCCTCCACGAGGCTGCACAACGTGTGCGCGCGGTGAATTTCCCGCCCGGACCGCGCACCGACGCCGCCGGTGGCGCGAGGCACCGCTGAGGGCCGCCGCGCGCCACCGGCGCCGTGCGGGACTACGACCGCAGCAGGGCCCGCGCGGCCCGGGCGACGTGCGCGTGGGAGATGCCGGCCGCGTCGAGGAGCTCGTCGGTGGTGCCGGAGCCCGGCAGGTCGGTGACGGCGAGATGGGCGAAGGCTGGATGGTCGCCGGTGGCGGCGAGCGACGACAGGACGGCCTCTCCGATCCCGCCCTCGGGGTGGTGGTCCTCGACGACGACCAGAGCTCCGGTCTCCCGGGCGGCGCGCGCGAGGGCGTCGGCGTCGACGGGCTTGACGGAGTACAGGTCGATGACGCGGGCCTCGATGCCGTCGGCGGCGAGGTGTTCGGCGGCGGTCCGGCAGGCGTGCAGGGTGACGCCGGCGCCGATCAGGGTGACCTGGTCCTGCTCGCTGTGGCGGAGGGTCTTGGAACCGCCCACCGGGAACGCCTCGTCGCTGCCGTAGAGGACCGGGTAGGCGCCGCGGGTGGTGCGCAGGTAGGAGATGCCGTCGAGATCGGCCATGGTCGCGGTCAGGGCCGCCGCGGAGGTGGCGTCGCTGGGGTACAGGACGGTCGAACCGTGGACCGCGCGCATCATGGCGAGGTCTTCGAGACCCATCTGGGAGGGACCGTCGGCGCCGATCTCGACGCCGCAGTGGGTGCCGCACAGCGCCATCGTGATTTGGGAGACGGCGGCCATGCGGATGAAGTCGTGGGCGCGGGTCAGGAACGCGGCGAAGGTGGTGGCGTAGGGGCGGTAGCCGCGCACGGCCATGCCGACGGCGTCGGCGATCATCTGCTGTTCGGCGATGTAGGTCTGGAAGTACCGCTCGGGGTGGGCCTTCGCGAAGTCCTCGGCGTGGGTGGAGTTGCCGACCTCGGCGTCCAGGGCGACGACGTTCGGCCGGGCGCCGACGGCGGCCAGCGCCCGGCCGAACGCGACGCGGGTGGCGACGGCGTCGCCGACGTCGAAGCGGGGCAACTCGACGGGGCCGGTCGACGGCACGGGGGCGGGCACCGCGTCCGGCGGTTGCGGGCCGCGCACGCGCAGGTGACGGATGCCGCCCAGCTCGGCCACGGCCCGCTCGGCCAGGTCCTTGGGCAGCGCCTTCCCGTGCCACCCCTCCTTGTCGGCCACCTCGGCCACGCCGCGGCCCTTGACGGTCCTGGCGACGATCACGGTGGGGGCCAGGCCGTCCGCTGCCGTGGTCAGCGCCTGGTCGATCTCCGCCACGTCGTGCCCGTCGATCACCAGCGCCCGGCACCCGAACGCCTCCACCCGGCGGGCGTAGGCGGCGGTGTCCCACTCCAGCTCGGTGGGTCCGCTCTGGCCGAGCCGGTTGACGTCGATGAGCACGGTGAAGTTGGCCAACCGGTGCTGCCCGGCCTTGTCGAGGGCCTCCCACACGGACCCCTCGGCCATCTCGCTGTCCCCGCACAGCACCCACACCCGGTAGGGCTCCTTCTCCAGGTCCCGGCCGGCCAGCGCGATGCCCACGCCGTAGGCGATGCCCTGCCCCAGGGACCCGGTGGCCAGGTCCACCCAGGGCAGCACGGGAGTGGGGTGGCCTTGGAGACGGTGGCCGAACCGGCGGTACGTCGTCATCAACTCGTCGTCGGTGACGGCACCGGCGGCCTTGAACATCGCGTACAGCAGCGGAGAGGCGTGCCCCTTGGAGAAGACCAGGTGGTCACCGGCCGGATTGTCGGGCGCGTCCCAGTCGTAGTGCAGGTGACGGGTCATCAGGACGGCCATCAGATCGGCCGCGGACAGGCTTGAGGTGGGGTGTCCGGAGCCGGCGGCGGTGCTGGCGCGCACCGAGTCCACGCGCAGCTGCTGCGCGAGTTCGAAGACGTCGGGCAGGTCGCTCTCCGGCCCGAGCGTGGTGGTCTGCGCTGCGGTCATGAGGGGGCCTTTCGTGGACGGCCGGTGGGCGCCGGGTGGGTGCCGCCGGTTCGGGTTTCGGGGTGGCCGATCAGCGTCCGGGCAGGGTAACCGCGCCCTTGGCCAGGGATCGGGCAGGAGCGCGCCCTTGGGCGATCCGTTCGAACGCGCCGATGGGCGCGCGGCCCGCCGGCCCCGGCCGGTCGGCGGGCGGGAGGGTCGGAAGGTCGTCTTCGGAACCGCCCGCACCACCACCGCGGTCCCGGCCGACCACGCCGCCCGCCTCGCACCCCTCACCGACACCGATGTCGACGAACTGCTCACCGCGCCCCGCTGCGCCACCGAGGCGCCGCACCGGTCGACCCGGCCGCCCTGAAGGACCTCCTGGCCCGGCTCTCACAGATGGCCGACGACCTGCCCGAACTCGCCGAGGCCGAATGTCCCCCGGTGCTTGCCCGGCCGGACGGCTGCACCGTCGTCGACGCCCGGATCCGCCTCGCGCCCCACCGGCCCACCGGCCCACCGACCCGTATCTGCGCCGACTCCCGTGAACCCCCGGTGAAACGACCGGCAACGGAGGCCGGACGCGCACGGCTCAGCGGCTCTCCGTCAACCCCTCGGTCCGCAAGGGCAGGTTCCAGGCGTTGCGGCGGTGCACGGCGTGCAGCGTGCGGTGAAGTGGAGACGGCGGCACGGCCAGCACCGGGCAGCAGCAGCGCGCGAGGCAGTACCGCCCTACGGACGGCCACATCGCGCGGTGCAGCCGGCCGCGCGGACCGGCCCCGACGACCAGCAGGTCCTCGACCCGGTCGGCGACCGCCACCAGGACCGCCCCCGGTTTGCCGCACACCACGATCCGCTCCAACGGCACACCGGGCCCGGCGCTGCCGAACGCGTCGTCGAGGGCTTCGGTGAGCCGGTCGACCGCCATGCTGCGCCAGGCAGCGGTGGACGTCGGGCCGGGCCCGCCACGGTGAGGGATGTTGCCGCCCGGCGGCTCCCAGGCCAGCACGGCGCACAAGTCGGCGTCCCTGACGCGGGCCTCGGCAGCGGCCCGATGCAGAGCGGTCAGACTTCCCAGCGAACCGCTCACGCCCACCACGACGCGCCCGCCCGGCCTGCTCATCGGTCAGCTCCCCATTCCTCGTCCCGTGGGACGTCCACGTGCGCCACGGCTCTGCGTGACACGGAAACCCGCGCCACGTCCTCACCGCTCCATCGAAAGCGCAGCAGTGCGGCCGGCGCGGGGTCGTTGGCGTTTCCCTTGCGCGGGCAGGGGCATCCCTGACGCTTCCTTGACCGTTCCCCTGTGCCAGCGAGCCGCCGCCGGCACCGCCGCTCAGCCGACCAGCCCGACCGCGGGCCGAACCGGCTGCCCGACGGCGTAGTGCACGTACTCGTCCGCCAGGCGAAAGCCGGCCGTCCAGGCCAGGAGGCGACTGGCGCGGTTGTCACGGGAGCAGGTCCAACTCGGCAGGTGTCCGCGCGCGGTGATGTCCCGGCACAGTGCGGTGACGCAGGCGAGAGCGAGCCGCTGTCGGCGGTGCGCCGGCAGCGTCACACAGGCGATGTCCTCGTACGCGGTCCCGCGGAAATACGTACAGGCGACGGCGACGAGGCCCCCGTCCCGGAACGCACCCCAACAGTGTCCGGAGGCGGCCAGTTCCACCGGACCACCCCAACTGGCATGGACCCAGGAGACGTCCACGCCCGGTGCGCTCAGCGCGCCCAGCACCTCGGCGTCCTGCGCGACCAGCCGGCGCACCGTCACGCCACGCGGCGGGCGCACAACTGCCTGGGGTTCGCGCAACAGATACACCATGCGCTCCCAGGGCACCAGCAGGTCGAACGCACTGCCCAGCAGGGGCAGGAAACGGGCGGGTGCCTGGGCGTAGTGCGCGGCGAACCTGGCCAGTGCGAGCGGCGCGAGCGCCGTGGGGTCGCCCCGGAACAGCACGTGGTCGGCACAGGCAACCACCACGGCACGCGGGTCGTGCGCCCGGTCGGCCCACCAGTGGCCGGTGCCGGTGAGGAGCGCGTGTTCCGCCAGCGCGATCGCGCCGGGAGGACCGTCCGCCAACCAGGCGTTCAGGTCCGGAAGTTGACGGGACGAAAGTTCGATCACAGGAGTTCCTCATGGGTGTCGCGCAGCGCGCGGGCCAGCCCGCCGGACGGAACGGGGTTCGCCCGGGCGCGGTGGCCGATGCGCTGGTCGCATGGCCCGAACGGGCCGTAGGTGCCGGTTCGGGTGGGTTGGGTGAGACTGGCGTGCCGACTCACGCGGTGTCGCATGGCGCACCGGCCGCGATCGGCTGCTCGTCAGCGAACCGGACGGAATCAACCGCCCAGTTGAGGCGAATGGCAGGCCGTTCCCGCACGGAACGCGGGGCGAGGCCGCCGCCGCGGTCGCTCACGACGTCCCGCAGGGCCGCGGAACGCGCGTCAGCAGGACCCGGACGTCCTCAGGCAGCGCGCAGCGCGCCGCGGACCCTGGGGATGGGGCGGGTGATCGAAGAGAAGCCGGACACCGTTCACAGCCCCATCGAATGCCATGCACCAGCGGCCCGCAACAAGCGCCCGCCCCTCTTGACGCACCCCTGATGAACTGTGGTTTCGCCGGCCCGGGGAGCGGATCGGCGGGGCGAGCCCGGCGCCCACCCGTCCCAGGGGCGGACGACCCCGGATCACCCGCCGACACCGGATCACCCGCCGATGCCGGTCTCCCCGGCCCACCCGCACCGACTCTGCCGCCCACTCCACAGCGACACCAGCCTCCCCTAATCTGCTCCTGAGACGGCGTCATGACCGGCCAGTCGAAAAGGAGTCACCAGGTGGAGGACATCGCCCCCGTCGGGCCGCCGCACCGCATGGATCCTTCCGGCGGCTGCCCGCACGCCGACAACGCCCGACTGCTCGCGCGCGGTGCCGTCGCGCCCGTGGTGCTGCCCGGGGAGATCGAGGGCATGGCCGTGCTCGGGCACGCGGCGCTCAAGGAGTTCCTCGGCCACCCCGACGTCGCCAAGGACGCCAGGCACTTCACCGCCCTGAGCGAGGGCAGGATCCCCGAGGGCTGGCCGTTGCGGACCTTCGCGACGGTGCGGAGCATGACCACCGCGGACGGCGAGGACCACCGGCGTCTGCGGTCGCTGGTGAGTCGCTCCTTCACGGCCCGGAGGGTGGCCGAACTCCAGCCCCGTGTCGAGGAGTTGACAGACTCCCTGCTCGACGACCTGGCCGGGGCCGCCCGGGCCGGTGGGGGAGTCGCCGACCTGCGCCGTCACTTCGCACTGCCGTTGCCGATGGGGGTCATCAGCGAACTGATCGGCGTGGACCTCGCCCACCGCGACCGGCTCCACGAGCTGTCCGTGGAGGTGGTGACCACCGACATCGGGTCACAGCGGGCGATCGCCGCCAACCACGAGTTCGCCGCCGTCATCGGCGAGTTCGTCGCCGCCAAGGCCCGGCACCCCGGGGACGACCTCACCAGCGCGCTCATCGCCGCCCGGGACGACGACGGCGACCAGCTGAGCGGGCCGGAGCTGATCGGCACGCTCCTGCTGATGATCGTCGCGGGGCACGACACCACGCTGAACCTGATCACCAACGCCGTACGGGCCCTGTGCGGCCACCGCGACCAACTGGAGCTCGCGCTCAGCGAGCGGGTGACCTGGGGCGACGTGGTCGAGGAGACGTTGCGGTGGGACGCGCCCGTCAGCTACTTCCCGTTCCGCTATCCCGTGCGGGACCTGACCCTGCACGGAACGGTCATCCCGAAGGGCACCCCGGTGCTCGCCGGTTACTCCGCCGCCGGGCGGGACCCGGCCGCCCACGGGCCGGACGCCGACCGCTTCGACGTCACCCGGCCCGGGCGGCCCGACGCGGTGCGCCACCTCTCGCTCGGGCACGGCGCCCACTACTGCCTGGGAGCGCCGCTGGCCCGCCTGGAGGCGGAAACCGCGCTCCAGCGGCTCTTCCACCGTTTCCCCGATCTGGAACTCGCCGTCCCCGAAGACGCGTTGCCCCGCCACGCCGGCTTCGTCGCCAACAGCGTGGGCTCGCTTCCCGTACGGCTCTGGCCGTCCTGAACTCCAGAGTCCCGCGGAACGGCGCGTGGCACCTGCCCCGGCCGCCCGGCGTCACGACCACGGGTGCCTGGCGTCACGACCACGGGCCGGAGTCGCGCGGGCACGCTGCGCCCTCCGGCGGGGCACCCGCACACCGTGAGTGGGGGCTTCCATGCCTGGGGCGGCCTTCCCCGCGAGCGGTACGGGGCCGATGGGGTGACGATGGACATGACGTGACCCGACCGTGCTGGTCCATGAGAAAGGTGGGCGGCATGACATCACCCTCAGCATCTTCGGGCAACAGCCAGCCCCACGCCCAACCAACCGGCCCCGCTGGCGAAACGCTGGGCGCCATGGCGAACCTCGGCTGGCAGGCCCTGCTGACCATCGGCCTGGCGTCGATCGCCCTGGGCGTCGTCGTCCTGGCCTGGCCGGGCCGGACCCTGCACGTTGTCGGAGTCGTCTTCGGCATCTTCCTGGTGGTCAGCGGCGTCTTCCAACTGGCCGCGGCGTTCGGCGTGCACGTGCCCGGGCACCTGCGTGCCCTGCACTTCATCACGGGCGCGCTCTCCCTCCTGCTCGGACTCATCTGCTTCCGCGGCACGCTGCAGTCGATCCTGCTGCTCGCCCTCTGGATCGGCTTCGGCTGGCTGTTGCGCGGCATCATGATGACGGCAGCCGCGGGATCGTCCCCCGAGATGCCCGCGCGTGGTTGGCAGCTCTTCCTGGGCATCATCACCCTGCTGGCAGGCATCGTGCTGATCGTCTCGCCGTTCGGATCGATCGCCGCCCTGACCGTGGTCGTGGGCATCATGGCCATCGTCCTGGGGGCCGTCGAAGTCGTCCACGCCATCCAACTGCGCATGACGGCCGGTCGACTCACCCGGGGCACGACCACCAAGCACCGGCGGTCCCTGTTCCACGCACACCCCCACCCCCAACACTGACATCCCGCAGCACGGGCCGGACGTACCGCGTCAGCGGATGCCCGGCCCGCGCTGCACGCCCAGGCGTTCCAGCCCGGGGCGGCCCGCGCCCTGACGGGACATGAA
>LIQL01000443.1 GCA_001418405.1 Streptomyces diastatochromogenes
GCGTCGGCCGAATCGCCGCCGCCCCGCCCGCCACCCTCCAACGCATCCTGGGTGCCCGGGCCGGCCGGGCGGTCTCCGAACGGGCCCGGGGCATCGACCCCACCCCCGTCACCCCCAACGCCGCCACCCGCTCGATCGCCGCCGAACACCGCTTCCCCCACGACGAACTGGACCCGGACCGGCGTCGCCGGGCGCTGCTCTCGCTCGCCGACGAACTCGGCGCCCGGCTGCGGGCGGACGGCCGGGCGGCCCGCGCGCTCACCCTCACCGTCCGCTACGCCGACCGTTCCACCACGACCCGCACCCGGCGGCTGGACGCGCCGACCGCGCACGGTCCCGCACTGACCGCGGCGGCCTACGCGCTGCACGCCGCCCTCGGCCTCCAGCGGGCCCGGGTGCGCACGCTGGCCCTGCGCGCCGAGGACCTGTGCCGCGCCGAACGCGCCGCGCGCCAACTGACCTTCGACCCCACCGACGACAAGGCGCACCGCATCGAAGCGGCCGTCGACCGCGCCCGGGCCCGCTTCGGCGCCGCGGTGGTGCGCCCCGCGGCGGTGCTCGGCCCGGCGGCCCCCGGGCCGGACCGGCCCCCCGGCCCGTAGTACCGCCCGTCATCTCCCCTGCACGCAACCGGCGTTGCGCACCCGGTGGTGCGGTGCGGATCGGGTGCGTTTTCCTTCACCGTCACGCCACTGGTACGCCCTGCTTACCCGCTCGTAACTTACTTGGCAGTCACCACGTTGGCCCTTGCGATCCGGATCGCAGGTGACCGGCTCACGAAGCACTTCGGAAGCCCCTCACCCCGCAAGGAGCATCGTATGAAGCTGCGTTGGTCGAGACTGTGCGCAGTCCTCCCGGCGGCCGCCCTGGCCCTCGGACTCACCACGGCAACCCCCGCGGCGGCGTCCCCCACCGTCAGCAGCGGCTGGAACGACTTCTCGTGCAAGCCCTCCAGCGCCCACCCCCGCCCCGTCGTCCTCGTCCACGGCACCCTCGGCAACGCGGTCGACAACTGGCTCGGCCTCGCCCCCTACTTGGTCGCCCGCGGCTACTGCGTCTTCTCCCTGGACTACGGCCAACTGCCCGGCGTCCCGCTCTTCCACGGGCTCGGCCCGATCGACGCCTCGGCGGGCCAACTCGCCACCTACGTCGACCGGGTGCGGGCCGCGACCGGCGCGGACAAGGTGGACCTCGTCGGGCACTCCCAGGGCGGCATGATGCCCCGGGTCTACCTGAAGTTCCACGGCGGCGCGGACAAGGTGCACACGCTGGTGGGGCTGGCACCCGACAACCACGGCACCACCCTCGACGGCCTGACCAAGCTGCTGGACCTCTTCCCCGGCGCCAAGCAGTACCTCGACACGTTCACCCCGGGGCTGACCGACCAGGCCACCGGGTCCGCCCTCCTGGCCCGCCTCAACGCCGGCGGCGACACCCTCCCCGGCATCCACTACACCGTCATCGCCACCAAGTACGACGAGGTCGTGACGCCCTACACCTCGGGCTTCCTCAAGGGCTCCGACGTGCACAACGTCGTCCTCCAGGACCTGTGCGCCCTCGACCTCTCCGAGCACGTGGCCATCGGGACGGTCGACCGGATCGCCTTCCACGAGACGGCCAACGCGCTCGACCCGGCGCACGCCACCCCGACCACCTGCGCCTCGGCCGCGAGTTGAGCGCCGGCCCGGCCCGCGGTCGGCGCGCGGGCCGTGCCGTGGGCCGGGTGCCTGCCCGGACGGTTCAGCGGGCGCCCCGGCCCGTCCGGCGCAGCGTCAGGAAGGCGCCGGACGCGCCCGCCAGCACCACCGGGATCAGCAGCAGCCACCCGGAGAAGGCGAGCACCGCGGCCGTCAGCACGGAACTGGCCAGCCCGCCGTACCAGAGCGGGGTGCGCCGGGGCAGCAGCACCGACGCGGCGACCAACCCCGCCAGCGTCACCGCGGCCAGGCAGGTGGCGGTGGCCCGCATCAGCAGGTCCAGGTCGGCGACGCCGGCCCCGGCCGGCACCGCGAGCACCGCCGCCACCCCGCCCAGCACCGCCAGCGACCGGCGCGGCACCTCGCCCGGCGCGCCGCCCTTGGCCATCCAGCGGGGTGCGGCGCCGTCCCGGCCGAGCGCCGCGCCCAGCCGGGAGGCCCCGGCCAGATAGGAGTTGACCGCCCCGAAGGTCAGGAACAGCGCCGCCGCGGCCGCCACCGGCCGGGCGGCGGTGCCCACGCTCTGGGCGAGCAGGGCGGTCAGCGGGGTGTCGGTCCTCGCGGCGGCCGGACCCAGCGCCCCGATGGTGGTGACCGCCAGCCCCAGGTACAGCACGGTGATCACGGCGAGCGTGCGGCGGGTCACCCGCGGCAGGTCCCGGGCCGGATCGGCGAACTCGCCCGAGAGGTGGCTGGCCGCCTCCCAGCCGGCGAACGCGAAGAACAGCACCGAGGCCGCCGACCCCACCGACGTCCAACCGCCGGGCAGGAACGGGGTGAAGTGGTCCGCGGACACCCGGGGCGCGGCGGCGAGCACCGTGCACAGCAGCACCGCCGCCAGCAGCCCGCCGAGCAGCAGCTGCACCCGGCCGGACATCCGCAGCCCGACCGCGTTGGAGACCAGCGCCCCCACCAGCACCGCCGCGCCGACCGCGGCCGCACCGGTCGGGCCCCAGCCGGCCGCGTCGGCCACGTACTTCCCGCCGATCCAGGCGGCCGAGACCACCCCCAGCGGCACCGCCCCGTAGAACCACCACCCGACCACCGCCGCGGCCCGCGGTCCGATCGCCCGGTGGACGTACGTGGCGACGCCCCCGCCGTCGGGGAACCGGGCGCCCAGCGCCGCGAACGACGCGGCCACCGGGACGCACATGGCGAGCAGTACGACCCAGGCCAGCAGGGAGGCCGGACCGGCCGCGGCGGCGGCCAGCGACGGCAGCGTCAGCACGCCGGGCCCCAGCACGGCACCGGCGCACAACGCGGTACCGCTGCCGATGCCCAGCCGCCGTACATCCGGCCGTGGAGAAGCAGTAAGAGATGTTTCTTGTACGGACACAGCCGAAGACGCTAATCGGAACTTTGATCATATTGCGGTTGCGCCGAACTAAATTCGGCATCGGCCGCCATCATGGGCGCATGGACGACATTGATTCGGCGATTGTCCGGGAACTCCAGCGCGATGCACGGCAGACCAACCGCGAACTGGCCGGCAAACTGAACATCGCCCCCTCGACCTGCCTGGAGCGGGTCCGTGCCCTGCGCGCCCGCGGAGTGATCACCGGATACCGGGCGACGGTCGACCTGCGCGCCCTCAACCGCCCCGTGCAGGCGCTGCTGACGGTCCGGATCCGGCCGATGAACCGCGAGGTGATCGAGCGGTTCAAGGCGTTCTTGACCTCGCTGCCCGAGGTGCTCAGCGTCTACGTCGTGGCGGGCGGCGACGACTTCCTGGTGCACGTCGCGGTCCCGGACGTGGACCGGCTGCACGCCCTGTTGATGGACCGCATCTTCAAGCGCCGGGAAGTCGTCGACTGCCGCAGCTCGGTGATCTACCAGCACGTCGCCAACGACGTCGTCGAGCCGCTGCCGGCCGAGCGGTCCTGAGGGACCCACCCGGACGGCGGCGGCTCGACGGCGGCCCGACCCGGCCCGACCCGCGACGGGCCGGGCCGCCGCGCGGTCTACCGGCGGACGGCCCGGCGGCGCGCGGTCGTGAACAGCACCGCGGCGCCCACCGCGAGCACCGCGGCGCCCCCGATGGCCAGCGGGGCGGTGCTGCCGTCGCCGCCGGTCTCCGCCAGGTGCCTGCCGTCGACCGGCTTCGACGCACCGTCCGGGTGCGCACCGCCCGCCGCGGAACCGGCGTCCGGCGCGGGGGCCGGGCCGTCGGCCGGTGCCGCGCCGGACGGCTGCTCGTGGCCGCCGCCCATGGCGTGGTCGTGCTGGCCCATGTCCATCGAGGACCTGTCGGCGCCCGCCGCGATCTGACGGTCGGTCGGCGCGGACGCGGCCGGCGCCGGCGTCGACGGACCGCCGGCACCGCCGCCGTCCTTGCCGAACACCACGTCGGAACAGGTGTAGAAGGCTTCCGGACTGTCCGAGCGCTGCCAGATGCTGTACACGAGGTGCCGGCCGGACCGGGCGGGCACCGTGCCGTCGAAGACGTAACTGCCGTTGGTCAGCGTCGGGTCGGTGACCTTGGCGAACGGCTGCGCCTCCAGGTCGGACCACTTCAGGGGCTTGGTCGGGTCGTAGCCGTCCTTGGTGAGGTACAGCTCGAACGTGCCCTTGTGCGGGGCGGTCGCCCGGTAGTGGAAGGTGTGCTTGCCCGCCTTCATCGGGGTGGACGGCCAGTCGGCGCGCGGCAGGTCCAGCCCCTTGTACTCGTCGTTGCCGGCGCTGCACAGCTTCCCGTCCGGGATGCGCTCCTTCGACCTGCCGCCGGCGGCGCCGTCCCGGNNACGGCGGCCTTGCATGCGGCGGACCGCGGACTCTCGGGGCCCTCCGCGTAGCAGGCGGAGACCCGGCTGACCGGGTCCGACATCGACCCGTGCGCGGCGGCCGGGGTCGCGGTGAGCGCGGTGAGCGCCACGGGGGCGAGGCCGAACAGGGCGATCCCGGCGGCCTTGCGGCGAACGGTCATCGTGGGGGTCTCCTTCATCGGGCGGGTCGGTTGCGGCCGCGCGGCACCGGCCCGCGCCCGGCGGGGGCTC
>LIQL01000444.1 GCA_001418405.1 Streptomyces diastatochromogenes
CCCCCCTCCGTTCGCGCCGCTCGGAGGCGCCCGCACCGGCCGGCACCCCCGGTGCGGGCGAGCCGCCGGGCGCCGCCGAGGCCGCCGCCCCCGCGCCGCTCCCCGGCCCGACGCTGGCCCGGGTCATCGACCGGCTGGCCCGCGACCCCGGCTCCGGCGACCTCCTCGCCGCCCGGCTCGGCGCCGAGGTCGCCCGGGAGGAGCGCGAGGAGGCCGCCCGCCAGGCCACCCGCTCCGGGCAGGACGGCACCGCCGACCCCGGCCGGGGCGACGACCCGGCCGACGACGGCCTCCCGCTCTTCCCCCTCCAGCCGCCCCGCACCGCCCGCGAACTGCTCGCCGACCACGTCACCGCCATGGTCTGCTGCGCCGCCGTGGACACCGCCGGAGCCGCCCCCGGCCTGGACTGGCTCGACGGCCCGGCCCTCCTCGTGGACGGCGCCCGCCGCGCCGACCTGGGCCGCCCGGTCCTCAGCCTGGTCGACGACGGTGACGCCGAACCGCTCCGCGGCTGGCTGCACCGGATCGGGGTGCGTCCGGAGAAGCCGGTCCGGCTGGCGTGAGCCCCGGCGTGCGGGGTGCCCGCCGGGCCGGCTGAATGTTCCCTTCCAGTTCGTGCTTCGGGCCAAGGGCACCTAAATTCACGACGAAGGGTGACGAAGTGAGTGCGTAATGTGATGTGCTGGGGGGTGGGTAAGGCCCGGTCGGCCGCGGCCATGGGGGACGCGGGAGGGGAGTGGAAGGTGGCGACGGAACAGATCAGGCGCTGGGAATCGGGCGCCCTCGCCCACGCGGTCACGGATCCGTTCGGGCAGGGCCCGTTGCCCTGGCTGCGCGGCAGCGAGACCTACTTCGATTCCGGCCGGATCATTCCCTGGTACGTCGATCCCGCCGTCGCCCGCGGCGACCTGCGACTGCCCGCGCCCCGAAAACACAACGGCCCCCGCACCGCCGACGACATCCACCGCCAGATCAAGGGGTTCGCCGTCCGCGGCGCGGTGGCCCCCGGCGAGGCCATCGACTTCCGGGTCTCGGTCGATCCGCCGCAGCCGTTCAGCATCGACGTCTACCGCATCGGCCACTACTCCGGCGCCGGCGCCGCCAAGATCACCACCAGCCCCCGGCTCGCCGGCATCGTCCAGCCGGCCCCCCTGCTCGTCGGGCGCACCGTCTCCTGCCACCACTGGTGGCTGTCCTGGCGCCTCCAGGTCCCCACCTACTGGCAGCTCGGCGCCTACGTCGCCGTCCTGACCACCGTCGACGGCCGCTACCGCTCGCACATCCCGTTCACGGTCCGCGACGACCAGCCCGCCGACCTCCTGCTGCTGCTCCCCGACGTCACCTGGCAGGCGTACAACCTCTACCCCGAGGACGGCCGCACCGGCGCCAGCCTCTACCACGCCTGGGACGACGGGGGCGCCCTCCTCGGCGAGCGGGACGCCGCCACCACCGTCTCCTTCGACCGCCCCTACGCCGGCGCCGGTCTGCCGCTGCACGTGGGCCACGCCTACGACTTCATCCGCTGGGCCGAGCGCTACGGCTACGACCTCGCCTACGCCGACGCCCGTGACCTGCACGCCGGCCGGGTCGACGCCACCCGCTACCGCGGCCTGGTCTTCCCCGGCCACGACGAGTACTGGTCGGTGCCCATGCGCCGCACGGTCGAGGCCGCCCGCGACAGCGGCACCTCCCTGGTCTTCCTCTCCGCCAACACCATGTACTGGCAGGTGGAGCTCTCCCCGTCACCGGCCGGCCCCGACTCGCTGCTCAACTGCCGCAAGCGCCAGGGCCCCGGCCGCCCCGCCCTCTGGCGCGAACTCGGCGATCCGGAGCAGCGGTTGATGGGCATCCAGTACGCCGGCCGGGTCCCCGAGCCCGCCCCCCTGGTCGTGCGCAACGCCGACCACTGGCTGTGGGAGGCCACCGGCGCCCACGAGGGCGACGAACTCCCCGGCCTGGTCGCCGGCGAGGCCGACCGCTACTTCCCGCGCACGAGCCTGCCCGCGCACACCCGCCGCATCCTGCTCTCGCACTCCCCGTACCGCGACGGCGAGGGCGTCCGTCGCCACCAGGAGACCTCGCTGTACCGCGCCCCCAGCGGCGCCCTGGTCTTCTCCTCCGGCACCTTCGCCTGGTCGCCCGCCCTCGACCGGCCCGGCCACGTCGACCAGCGCGTCCAGCGCGCCACCGCCAACCTCCTCGACCGCATCTGCAAGCGCGACTGAGCCCGCGCCGCACCCGGGCCGGCCGACGGCGCTCCCCGCACGAGCACTACCGCGCCGCGTACTGCCCCAACTCCCGTGCCAGCGCCACCGTCAGCGCCCGGAAGATCCGCACCTCCGGATTCGGGTCCCCGGACCGCGTCGCCAACACGCTCTGCGCGCTCGGCGCGTCCAGCACCGGGACGAACACCGTCCCCGGCCACGGGTAGTACCGGGCGAAGGACTTCAGCCCCGACCCGGCACCGCGCCCCGCCGCCACGCTCGTCAGCACGTCGTGCGGGTTCAGCGCGCAGTCCGGCGCCCGCCGCTCGCCCTCCTGGAAGTAGAGGTAGTCGACGAACGGCCGCGGGGTCCGTGCCGGCAGCCGCAGGAACGGCAGGTCGAGGACGTCCGCGACCCGCACCCCCTCCAGCGCCGCGTCGGCCAGCGGCGAGCGCGCGGAGACCGCCACGATCCGCTGCTCGGTCGTCAGGACGTCCACCTCGATGCCCTCGGCCCGCACCAGGGGCCGGACGAACGCCACGTCCACCCGGTCCTCGCGCAGCGCGCTGCAGTGCTCGGTGAAGTCCAGCTGGACCAGCGACACCGGCACGTCCGGCCGCGCCCGCCGGAACGCGTTCACTGCGGCCGGCGTCACCTCCGCCGACCCGTGGCCCATCACCCCGACCCGCAGCCCGCGCCCCGGCGACGGCCGGCCCTGGACGGCCTCGGACACGTCCTGGACCGCGGCGTTCGCGGCGGCCAGCAGGGTCCGGGCGTGCGCCACCAGCCGCCGGCCGGCGACGGTCGGCAGCACCGGGCCCCGACCGCGGTCCAACAGCCGCGTCCCGAACTCCCGCTCCAACTGCTGCACGTGCTGGGTGACGGCGGCCGGCGACAGGAACAGCCGGGCCGCCGCCCGCCCGAAGTGCTGCTCCTCGACCACCGCCAGGAACGAAGACAGCCGGCGCAGATCCATGTCCGCCACGATAGGCCGGGGCCCGAGCCCGCGGCCCGCGCCGTTCACGTTTCCTGAACGGAGGCGGCGCGCCGGCCCGCCCGCGCCGTACAACGTCCCTCATGCCCCTGCCACACGCCCCGGCGACCCCGGTCGGCGCCGCCGCCACCGCGGCCCCCGCGCCCCGCCACTGGCTCCGCGCCGGCTGGCTGATGACCGCCTCCGGGTGGAGCGCCAACCAGTACTCCTCCCTCCTGGGCGCCTACCGCGCCCACCTCGGTCTGACCGCCGCCACCACCACCGCCCTGTTCGCCGTCTACGTCGTCGGCCTGATCCCCGGCCTCCTCGTCGGGGGCCCGCTCGCCGACCGCCACGGCCGCCGCCGGGTCGCCCTCACCGCCCTGGCCGTCTCGGCCCTGGCGACCTGCCTGCTGATGGCCGGTCCGGCCGCCCCGGCGCTGCTCTGGCCGGGCCGCTTCCTCACCGGCGTCGGCGCGGGCACCCTGCTCACCGCCGGCAGCGTCTGGATCAAGGAACTCTCCACCCCGCCGTACGGCACCGCGCCCAGCCCCGGCGCCGCCGCCCGCCGCTCCGGCCTCTTCCTCTCCGCCGGCTTCGCCACCGGCGGCCTGGCCGCCGCCCTGATAGCCCAGTGGGCCCCGCACCCGATGGTGCTGGCCTACATCCCGCACCTGGTCCTGGCCGCGGCCGCCGCCCTGAGCGCCCGCCGCGCCCCCGAGACGGTCCCGGCCCGGACCGCGGACGCCGCTGCCCCGGAAACCACCGTGCCCGCCCACCGCACGCCGTTCCGCCGCCTCGTCGTCCCGGTGGCCCCCTGGGTGTTCGCCGCCCCCTCGATCGCCTTCGCGGTCCTCCCCGGCCTCGTCGACACCGCCCTGCACGGCTGGCAGACCGTCTACGCGGGCGTCATCACCGCCGTCACCCCCGGCGCCGGCCTCCTCGTCGCCCCGCTCGCCCGCCGGCTGAGCGCCCGGCACCGCCTCGCCACCGCCGCCACCGGTCTGCTCGTCACCGCCGCCGGCCTGGTGACCGGGGCCCTCGCGGTGGCCCACGCCCAGCCCGCGGTGGCCCTGTGCGCCGCCGCCCTGCTCGGCGCCGGCTACGGCCTGTGCGTGGCCTACGGCCTGACCGAGGTCGCCGCGCTGGCGCCCCCGCACCACCTGGCCCGCCTCACCGCACGCTTCTGGGCCGTGTGCTACCTGGGCTTCTGCACCCCGTACGCGGTCACCCTGCTCGGCGGCGCCTTCGCCCCGCCGGCGATCCTCCTGGGCATCGCCGCGGCGGCCCTGCTCACCCTCGCCGCCGTCCTCCGCCTCGGAGCCCGTTCCTCCGCTTGACCTCGCCGGACGACCGGCCGCCGCCCCCGACGCCGACCCTGCGGCGGAGCCCCCGCGCCCCGTACGGGAGAATCACCCCGACTCCTGGATCAACCTACGCGGAGGCAGCGTGTCCGGATTCGTAGAAAAGCCCGAGCCCGTGCAGGTCCCGGGGCTCACCCACCTGCACACCGGCAAGGTGCGCGACCTCTACCAGAACGCCGACGGCAACCTGGTCATGGTCGCCAGCGACCGCATCTCCGCCTACGACTGGGTGCTCCCCACGGAGATCCCCGACAAGGGCCGGGTCCTGACCCAGCTGTCCCTGTGGTGGTTCGACCAGCTCTCGGACCTGGTCCGGCACCACGTGCTGTCCACCGAGGTCCCCGAGGGCGCCCCCGCCGACTGGGCCGGCCGCACCCTGGTCTGCCACTCCCTGGCCATGGTCCCGGTGGAGTGCGTCGCCCGCGGCTACCTGACCGGCTCCGGCCTCGCCGAGTACCAGCAGTCCCGCACGGTCTGCGGACTGGCGCTGCCCGAGGGCCTGACCGACGGCTCCGAGCTCCCCGCCCCGATCTTCACCCCGGCCACCAAGGCCGCCGTCGGCGACCACGACGAGAACGTCTCCTACGAGGAGGTCGCCCGCCAGGTCGGCGCCGAAACCGCCGCCCAACTCCGCCAGCTGACCCTCGCGGTCTACGGCCGGGCGCGCGACGTCGCCCGCGAACGCGGCCTGATCCTCGCCGACACCAAGTTCGAGTTCGGCTTCCACGAGGAGCGCCTCACCCTCGCCGACGAGGTCCTCACCCCCGACTCCTCGCGCTTCTGGCCCGCCGACCAGTGGCAGCCGGGCCGCCCCCAACCCTCCTTCGACAAGCAGTTCGTCCGCGACTGGCTGACCTCGCCCGCCGCGGCCTGGGACCGCACCGGCGAACAGCCCCCGCCGGCCCTCCCGCAGGAGATCGTCGACCGCACCCGCGCCAAGTACCTGGAGGCGTACGAGCGCCTCACCGGTCGTCCCTGGGCCTGACACCCGCGCCGGAAGACGACGAAGGCCCCGGTCGTGATGACCGGGGCCTTCTCCCTGAGCGGACGACGAGGCTCGAACTCGCGACCTCAACCTTGGCAAGGTTGCGCTCTACCAACTGAGCTACGTCCGCAGGCATCCACTCGGCTTTCACCCAGTGGCGCGACAGCTACTCTACCTGATCCTTTGGACCTGTTGAACTGTCAGAGCGGGTGACAGGGATTGCACACTGCGCCTCCCCCTTGGAAAGGGGGCGCTCTACTACTGAGCTACACCCGCGTGACTCCTCGGGGCCCGGCCTTTCGGCCTCGCCCCTCGGCGTGCTCCAGACTCTAGCTGATCAGTAGGGGTGCTGTGCAAGTCGGCGGTGTGCGCACCCGCGGACGCCGGCAAGTCGGTTAGTGGTTGGCGGCGTTGAAGGCCTCGTAGACCTTCTTGGGGATCCGGCCGCGCGGCGGGACGTCCATCTGGTGGGAGCGGGCCCAGGCGCGCACCGCCGCCGGGTCGGGGGTCACCGCGGTGCGGTGGAAGGTCTTGCCGGACTTGGCCCGCTTGCGGCCGGCCTCCACGAACGGGGCGAGGGCGCCGCGCAGTTTCTTCGCATTGGCGGGATTGAGGTCGATCTCGTACGACTTCCCGTCCAAACCGAAGATGACCGTCTCTGCGGCTTCTCCTCCGTCGATGTCATCGGAGAGCGTTACTACTACGCGCTGCGCCACGGATATCGGTCCTTTCGTGGAGCAACCCCTTGTTGACGTGGGGTGATGCTCCGGATCCGGCTGATTGGGATCAATGCTTTTTCATTTGTACAGCGATGGGCAATGCATTGTGAAGCCCATTTAATTTCGTCAGCGTGTCTTGCCGCAATCTGGCCCCCCGTTCTTTTCGGAGATTTTTCCTGCGGGCACTCCCGCCGATACCGGCTCGTGATCGGAGGTACTGCATATCTATGCGCGTAGATTTTCGAACACGGTACTGTGAGGACACCGCCTTACGCACCACACCACCGGGAGTGCCAGTGGCACGCGTCGTAGTCGACGTCATGCTCAAGCCGGAGATCCTCGACCCGCAGGGGCAGGCGGTGCAGCGCGCACTGCCACGCCTGGGCTTCGAGGGGATCGCCGACGTCCGTCAGGGCAAGCGTTTCGAACTTGAGGTGGAGGGTCCGGTCGACGACGCCGCCCTCGCCCGCATCCATGAGATGGCCGAGACCTTCCTCGCCAACACCGTCATCGAGGACTTCACCGTGCGGGTCGACGAAGCCGTGCGAGCCGAGTCATGACGGCTCGCGTCGGAGTCGTCACCTTCCCCGGCACGCTCGACGACCGGGACACCCAGCGCGCGGTCCGGGCGGCCGGCGCCGAGGCGGTGCCGCTGTGGCACCGCGACAAGGACCTCCACCAGGTCGACGCCGTGGTCCTGCCCGGCGGCTTCTCCTACGGGGACTACCTGCGGGCCGGCGCGATCTCGCGGTTCTCGCCGGTGATGGAGACCGTGATCGAACAGGCCCGGGCCGGCATGCCGGTGCTGGGCATCTGCAACGGCTTCCAGGTGCTCACCGAGACCCACCTGTTGCCCGGCGCCATGCTGCGCAACAACCACCTGCATTTCATCTGCCGCGACCAGAAGCTGCGGGTGGAGAACGCCACCACCGCCTGGACCACCGACTACGCGCCGGGCCAGGAGATCAGCATTCCGCTGAAGAACATCGACGGTCGCTATGTCGCCGACGAGCGGACGCTGGACATGCTGGAGGCCGAGGGCCGGGTGGCCTTCCGCTACGTCACCGATGGCCCGTCCGGCGACGGTTACGGAAACCCCAACGGTTCGCTCCGCGACATCGCCGGCATCACCAATGAGGCGGGCAACGTCGTCGGTCTGATGCCGCACCCCGAGCACGCCGTCGAGCCGCTGATCGGCACCGGCCGCACCGACGGCCTCGGGTTCTTCACCTCGATCCTGAAGAAGCTGGTCAACGCATGAGCCTCGACACCGTCAAGCACGCCGCCGGGACTCCGGACGCGGGCCAGCCCTGGGCCGAACTCGGCCTCAAGGAGGACGAGTACGCGCGGATCCGGGAGATCCTCGGTCGGCGCCCCACCGGCGCCGAGCTCGCGATGTACTCGGTGATGTGGTCCGAGCACTGCTCCTACAAGAGCAGCAAGGTCCACCTGAAGCAGTTCGGTGAGAAGGCCCCCGAGAACGACGCGCTGCTCGTCGGCATCGGGGAGAACGCCGGCGTCGTGGACGTCGGCCAGGGCTACGCGGTCACCTTCAAGGTCGAGTCGCACAACCACCCCTCGTACATCGAGCCCTACCAGGGCGCGGCCACCGGCGTCGGCGGCATCGTCCGCGACATCCTCGCCATGGGCGCCCGCCCGGTCGCGGTGATGGACCCGCTGCGGTTCGGTGCCGCCGACCACCCCGACACCAAGCGGGTGCTCCCCGGCGTCGTCGCGGGCATCGGCGGCTACGGCAACTGCCTGGGCCTGCCCAACATCGGCGGCGAGGTCGTCTTCGACCCCTGCTACCAGGGCAATCCCCTGGTCAACGCGCTCTGCGTGGGCGTGATGAAGCACGAGGACATCCACCTCGCCAAGGCGTCCGGCGCCGGCAACAAGGTGATCCTCTACGGTGCCCGCACCGGTGGTGACGGCATCGGCGGCGTGTCCGTGCTGGCCTCCGAGACGTTCGACGACAGCAAGCCGACCAAGCGGCCCGCCGTGCAGGTCGGCGACCCGTTCCAGGAGAAGCTCCTCATCGAGTGCACCCTGGAGATCTTCCGGGAGAAGCTGGTCGCCGGCATCCAGGACCTCGGCGGCGCCGGACTGTCCTGCGCCACCAGCGAGCTGGCCAGCGCCGGTTCCGGCGGCATGCGGGTCGAGCTGGACACCGTGCCGCTGCGCGACTCCTCGCTCTCGCCCGAGGAGATCCTCATGAGCGAGTCGCAGGAGCGGATGTGCGCGATCGTCGAGCCGGACAAGGTCGACCGCTTCCTGGAGATCTGCGAGAAGTGGGACGTCATCGCCACCGTCATCGGTGAGGTGACGGACGGCTCGCGGCTGGAGATCTTCTGGCACGGCGAGCAGATCGTGGACGTCCCGCCGCGCTCGGTCGCCCACGAGGGCCCGACCTACCACCGGCCGTACGCCCGCCCGGACTGGCAGGACGCCCTCCAGGCCGACGACGCCGGCAAGCTGCCCCGCCCGGCGAACGCCGCGGAACTGCGCGCGCAGGTGCTCCAGTTGGTCGGCTCGCCCAACCAGGCGTCCAAGGCGTGGATCACCGACCAGTACGACCGCTTCGTCCAGGGCAACACCGTGCTGGCGCAGCCCGAGGACTCCGGCATGGTCCGGATCGACGAGGACACCAACCTCGGTGTCGCCGTCGCCACCGACGGCAACGGCCGGTACGCCAAGCTCGACCCGTACGCGGGCGCGCAGCTGGCGCTGGCCGAGGCGTACCGCAACGTCGCCGCCACCGGCGCCCGCCCGTTGGCGATCTCCGACTGCCTGAACTTCGGCTCGCCCGAGGACCCGGCGGTGATGTGGCAGTTCGCCGAGGCCACCCGTGGTCTCGCGGACGGTTGCCAGACGCTGGGCACGCCGGTCACCGGCGGCAACGTCTCGCTGTACAACCAGACCGGTGACGTCGCGATCCACCCGACCCCGGTGGTCGCGGTGCTCGGCGTCATCGACGACGTGACCCGCCGCACCCCGGTCGGCTTCGCGGAGGAGGGGCAGCTGCTCTACCTCCTCGGCGACACCCGCGAGGAACTGGGCGGTTCGGCCTGGTCGCAGGTGGTCCACGACCACCTCGGCGGACTGCCGCCGCAGGTGGACCTGGAGCGCGAGCGGCTGCTCGCCGAGATCCTGATCTCCGCCTCCCGCGACGGCATGGTCGACGCGGCGCACGACCTCTCCGACGGCGGCCTGGTCCAGGCGCTGGTGGAGTCGTGCCTGCACGGCGGCAAGGGCGCCCGGGTGGTCGTCCCGGACGACCTCGACCCGTTCGTCTTCCTGTTCTCGGAGTCGGCGGGGCGGGCGGTCGTCGCGGTTCCGCGCAGCGAGGAGCTCCGCTTCACCGACATGTGCGGTGCCCGGGGCCTGCCGGTCACCCGGATCGGTGTCGTCGACGGCGACGAACTCGCGGTCCAGGGGCAGTTCGACATCCCGCTGGACGAGCTGCGGACGGCCCACGAGGCCACCGTCCCGGGGCTGATCGCCTAGCGCCCGCACCAACGGGACCGCTCGCGCGCCCCGTTGTGCTTCGTGTCGGAACGGCCCGCCAGGAATGCCTGGCGGGCCGTTCCGCGTTCGCCCCGTCGTTCCGGTGCGGCCGTCGATCGACAGGGCCTTGCTCGTAATTACGTAATTGCGTAATCTCGTGGTGTGGATCTGGAGCAGCGGGTGGCCGAGCTGGAACGCCGCCTGGCCGAGGTGGAACGCGCGGTCGAGGAGACCGGTGCCGCCGCCGGGGCGCCGCCCGCGGCCCGCCCGCCGGAGCGGAACCCCGGCGACGCGCTCTGGGCCCTGAACGGGCTGAAGGAGCAATTCGCCGGTCTGGGCGCCGTCAACGGCGGCGTGCTGTTCACCGGGGCCGTTCGGACCCCGGCCGGGCTGCGCTACGAGTGGCAGTACGGGCTGCCCACCGACACCGTCATGGACGGTGACTGGGCGGCGGCCGCCGAGTCGTTCGCGGCGCTCGGCCAGCCCGTTCGGCTGCGGCTGCTGCGCGAGATCCTCGGCGGTCGCTGCACCGCCGCCGAACTCACCGGGCTCGACGGCACGGGCACGACCGGCCAGATCTACCACCACCTACGGCAGTTGACCGCTGCCGGGTGGTTGCACACGGCCGCCCGCGGCCGCTACGAGGTACCGGTCGAGCGGGTCGTCCCGCTGCTGGTGATGCTGACTGCCGCCGGGCGCTGACGCCCGGTCGACCTAGGGGAGGTCCCTTGTCCGAGAACCGTTCGATGTGGTCCGCCGCAATAGCCCTCACCGCGCTGGGCGCCGCGCTGTTCGCGTTCGCCGTCCAGCTCCACCTGGCCGACGAGGAGACGTACGTGGACGGGCTCTCCTACTTCGCCGGGACGGCGTGGGGCCTGGCGTTGGCCGTGGGGGCCTTCGCGTGGCAGGGCCGCCGCCTCAGCAGCGGCTGACCGCGCCGGGCCGACGGCGGCGCGCGGTCCGGGGCCGGGTGGGGCGCCGCCCGGCCCGGCCGGCGCTCCCGCTCGTCCGGGCTGTCAGTGCGGCCGCCTAGGCTTGCCCGCATGTCACCTGCCGCCCGCGCACCGCGTGCCCGCCGGTACGACCCGGCCAAGACCCGCGCCGCCGTCACGACCCAGTACGCCCACGTCCGTCGGGTCGTCGGGGCCCTGACGCCGGAGCAGTTGGCGCTGCCGACCCGGCTCGGGGACTGGACGGTGCGGGAGTTGGCGGCGCACCTGTCCATGGCGGTCGGCAGTGTGGTGCGCGCCCTGCGGCTGCCGGCCCCGCCCGAGGCGGAGGTCACCCTGCTGGCCTGGCCGTCCGCCACCGCGCAGCACGCCGCCGGCATCGACGAGTTCGTCCACGACCTGTCGGCCCGCAACGACCCGGCACAGCTGCTGGAGCGCACCGCCGAGGAGCTCGCCGAGGTGCTGCCGCGCGAGCCGGACGACCGGGTCATCCCGTGCCGCCCCGGCGCGATGCTGCTCGGCGACTTCCTGGTCACCCGCTGCGTCGAGCTCGTCGTGCACACCGACGACCTGGCCGTCGCCCTCGATCAGGAGATCCCTTTCGACCGGCACGCCCTGGCCACCGCCACCCGGCTGCTGGCCGACGGGCTGGCCGCCAAGGCCCCCGGCGGTTCGGTGGAGGTCCGGGTGCCGCCGTTCGCCGTGGTCCAGTGCGTCGAGGGCCCCCGGCACACCCGCGGCACCCCGCCCAACGTCGTCGAGACCGACCCGCTGACCTGGCTGCGGCTGGCCACCGGCCGGTGCGCGTGGGCCGAGGCGGTGGAGGCGGCCGCGGTGAGCGCCAGCGGCGAACGGGCCGACCTCGGCGGCCTGCTGCCCGTCATGAGCTGAGCACGGGGCACGCGCCGGCCCGGGGCGGGGCGTGCCCCGTGC
>LIQL01000445.1 GCA_001418405.1 Streptomyces diastatochromogenes
ATCCGGTGCACCGGACCACCCGCTTCCGGCAGGCGGCCGGGACGACGGGCTGAGCCCGCCCGGCCCCGCACCCGCCCGGCCCCGCACCCGCCCGTCCCGCACGCGCCCGCACCCCAGGAAGGACGCACGCCATGCTCGACCACCTCATCCAGTCCGCGACCGTCGTGGACGGCACGGGCGCGCCGGCCTTCGCGGCCGACGTCGGCATCCGGGACGGGCGGATCGCGGTGATCGCCCGGCCGGGCACCGTCACCGAGGACGCCCGGACCACCGAGGACGCGGCGGGACTCGTCCTCGCCCCCGGCTTCGTCGACCCGCACACCCACTACGACGCCCAACTCTTCTGGGACCCGTACGCCACCCCGTCCCTCAACCACGGCGTGACCACCGTCGCCGGCGGCAACTGCGGCTTCACCCTCGCCCCGCTCCACCCCGACCGGCCCGAGGACGCCGACTACACCCGGCGGATGATGAGCAAGGTCGAAGGCATGGCGCTGGTCGCACTGGAACAGGGCGCGCCCTGGAACTGGCACACGTTCGGCGAGTACCTCGACGCACTGGAGGGCCGGATCGCGGTCAACGCCGGCTTCATGGTCGGGCACTGCGCACTGCGCCGCCACGTGATGGGCCCGGACGCCGTCGGCGGCCAACCCACCGAAGCCCAACTCGACGCCATGCTCACGCTCCTCCACGACGCGATGACCGCCGGCGCCTGGGGCCTGTCCACCACCCAGTCCTCCAGCCACTCCGACGGCGACGGCGCACCCGTCGCCTCCCGGCACGCCCGCCCCGACGAACTGCTCGCGCTCTCCCGCGCCGTCGCCGCCCACGAAGGCACCCAGCTGGAGGCCATCGTCGCGGGCTGCCTGGACCAGTTCGCCGACGACGAGATCGACCTGCTGGTGGAGATGTCGGCGGCGGCCGGCCGCCCACTCAACTGGAACGTGCTCACCATCGACGCCGCGGTCCCCGAACGCGTGCCCCGCCAACTCCTCGCCAGCGAACGGGCCCGCAAGGCCGGCGGCCGCATCGTGGCCCTGACCATGCCGATCCTCACCCCGATGAACATGTCGCTGGGCACCTTCTGCGCCCTCAACCTCATCCCGGGCTGGGGAGACGTCCTCGGCCTCCCCGTGCCCGAGCGGATCGCCCGGCTCCGCGACGCCGACGTCCGGACCGAGATGCTGCGCCGCGCCCACAGCAAGGAGGCCGGCGTCTTCCGCCGGCTGACCGACTTCGCGCGGTACGTCATCGGCGACACCTACTCGGCGGCCAACGAAGGACTGTCCGGGCGGGTGGTGCGCGACATCGCCGCCGAACGCGGCCAGGAGCCCTTCCACTGCCTCGTCGAGATCTGCGCCAACGACGCCCTGCGCACCGTCCTCTGGCCGATGCCGACCGACAACGACCCGGACAGCTGGGCGCTGCGGCAGCAGACCTGGCAGCACGCGGACGTCATGCTGGGCGGCTCCGACGCCGGCGCCCACCTGGACCGGATGTGCGGCGCCCCGTACACCACCCGCTTCCTCGGCGACTGCCTGCGCGGACGCAGGCTCGTCGGGCTGGAAGCGGCGGTGCGGATGCTGACCGACGACCCGGCACAGCTGTTCGGACTGCGCGACCGGGGCCGGATCGCCGAGGGCCACCACGCCGACCTGGTCCTCTTCGACCCCGAACGGATCGACGCCGGGCCCGCCACGCTGGTGCACGACCTGCCGGGGGACAGCCCGCGGCTGGACTCCCGCGCGATCGGCGTGGTCAGCGTGCGCGTCAACGGGGTGGAGACGATCCGGGACGACGTGGTGACCGGCGCGGTGCCCGGAACCGTACTGCGCTCCGGGCGGGACACGAGGACGGTGAGCACCAGGTGAGCACGGACCGGAACCCGGCCGCACAGCGGCTCTACATCGGCGGGGAGTGGGTGGCGCCCGACGGCGGCCACTACGACGTGATCAACCCGGCGACCGAGGAGGTCGTCGGAGCGGCCCCGGAGGCGAGCCGGGCACAGGTGGCGGACGCGGTGGACGCGGCCCGGGACGCCTTCGACGGCTGGTCGCGGACCGCGCCCGAGGAACGCGCGGCCGTCCTGGACCGCGCCGCACGGGTGATCCGCCGGGAGACCGCCGGCTACGCGGAACTCGCGCAGGCGGAGAGCGGCGCGACGACCGGGACGGCCCGGGCCCTCCAGGTCGGGGTGTCCGCGGCCCGCTTCGAGCGCTACGCCCGCGGCGCCCTGGAACCGGTGGAGACCGCGGTGCCGCCGCAGATCAACGCGGCCGGGCCGATGGGCGGCGGGGGCGTCTTCGGGGCGGTCGCGGTGCGTCGCCCGGTGGGCGTCGTCACCTGCATCACCTCGTACAACAACCCGTGGGCCAATCCGGCGGGGAAGGTCGCGCCGGCGCTGGCGATGGGCAACACGGTGGTGGTCAAGCCGGCCCCGCAGGACCCGCTGTCGGTGTACCGGATGGCCGAGGCGCTGGCGGAGGCCGGGGCCCCGCCGGGGGTGGTCAACGTCGTCAGCGGGGCGCGGCCGGAGGTCGGCGAGGCGGCGGTGGCGGCCGCGGGCGTGGACATGGTCAGCTTCACCGGCTCCACCGCGGTCGGCCAGCGGATCGCCGAGGAGTGCGGCCGCGGGATGAAGCGGCAGCTGATGGAGCTGGGCGGCAAGGGCGCGGCGCTGGTCTTCGACGACGCCGACCTGGCCTCCGCGGTGTCCGGGATCGGCACCACCTTCTCCTTCTACAGCGGTCAGATCTGCACCGCGCCGACCCGGGTGCTGGCCCAGCGCGGGATCTACGAGCGGCTGGTGGCCGGCCTGGCGCGGTACGCGGAGCACCTGAGCGTCGGCGATCCGCGGGAGCCGGGCACGGTGGTCGGTCCGGTGATCTCCGCCGCCCACCGGGACCGCATCGAGGCGTGCGTGGCACTGGCGGTGAAGGAGGGGGCCCGTCTGGTGACCGGGGGTGAGCGGCCGGCGCCGGCGCGCGGCTTCTACGTGGCGCCGACGCTCTTCGCCGACTGCACCCCCGTGATGCGGGCGGTCCGCGAGGAGATCTTCGGGCCGGTGGTGACGGTGGTGCCCTTCGACGACGAGGAGGAGGGCGTCGCGCTGGCCAACGACAGTGACTACGGGCTGCTGGACTACGTGTGGTCCGGCGACGTGGCCCGGGCCTTCCGGGTGGCGGGGCGGCTGCGGGCCGGCGGGGTCGGCATCAACACGGTCGGTCGGAACATGGAGGCGCCGTTCGGCGGCTTCAAGCGCAGCGGGGTGGGGCGCGACGTGGGTTCGTACGCCCTGCACGCCTACAGCGAGCTCCAGGCGATCGTCTGGCCGGGGTGAGGCGGGGTGAGGCGGGGAGACAGGGGTGCCGACGGTGCGGACGGGAGAGTGCGGACGGGACGAGGGGCGCCGACGGTGCGGACGCGCGAGGTGTTCGCATGGCGGGAATGTGACGTTCGAAAATCGGACGGGAAAATTTAGAACCGGGGCAAAACGGACAGTGCTGCGGTTCTCGCAATGCGGAAGACTTCAGTCGCGCCCGTGAAGTCCAAGGTTCAACTCAATTTTTTCTTGTGAATGGGTGTCCTGTGCATCAAATTTTCCTGCGGAGTGAAGGGTGGCGCCCCGGAGGATGATCTTCCGGATGCGAAAACAGCAGCGCTTAACGTCCTGTTCATGGTTCAGGTTGACCCCCGGCCCCAGACCGGAGACACGGTAACGAGCGTCACGGCTACCAGCAGTAACAGCCAGGGCGGCTCCGGTGACACCCGGAGCAAGGGCCTCAGCGGCAACTCCGTCGGCCTGCTCGGCAGCGCAGTGATCGGCATCTCCACCGTCGCGCCCGTCTACTGCCTCACCTCCACGCTCGGCCCCACGGTCGGCGAGGTCGGCGTGCAGATGCCCGCCGTCTTCCTGGCCGGCTTCCTGCCGATGCTGCTGGTCGCCTTCGCCTACCGCGAGTTGAACAAGGCCGTCCCCGACTGCGGAACCTCCTTCACCTGGACCGTCAAGGCATTCGGACCGCGGGTCGGCTGGATGTGCGGCTGGGGCCTGGTGATCGCGACGATCATCGTGCTCTCCAACCTCGCCGGCGTCGCCACCTCGTTCTTCTACCTGCTGCTCGGCGAACTCACCGGCTCACCCACCATCGCCGCCCTGGACCACAACCGGATCGCCCACGTCCTGACGTGCCTGGCCTTCATCGCCGTCGCCACCGCCATCAGCTACCGCGGAATGACCGCGACCAAGGGCGTCCAGTACACCCTTGTCGGCCTCCAACTCGCCGTCCTCGCCGTCTTCGTGGCGATGGCCGTCGTCAAGGCCCGCTCCGGTGACTTCGCCGGCTCCCTGCACTTCTCCTGGACCTGGCTCGACCCCTTCGCGGTCAAGTCCTTCTCCTCCTTCACCGCCGGACTCTCCCTCTCCATCTTCATGTTCTGGGGCTGGGACACCTGCCTGACCGTGAACGAGGAGACCGCCGGCAGCGAGAAGACGCCCGGCCGCGCCGCCCTGCTCGCGATGCTCGTGCTGATCGGCTCCTACCTGCTCACCGCCGTGGGCTCCCAGATGTTCGCCGGCGTCGGCGGCAAGGGCCTGGGCCTCGGCAACCCGCACACCGCCGACAACGTCTTCGCCACCCTCGCCAACCCCGTCATGGGCACCGCACTCGGCGTACTGCTCTTCGTCGCGGTCCTCGCCTCGGCCGCCGCCAGCCTCCAGACCACCTTCATCCCGGTGGCCCGGACCGTCCTGGCGATGAGCACCTACGAAGCGCTGCCGGCCTCCTTCGCCAAGATCCACCCGCGCTTCCGCTCACCGGGCAAGGCCACCATCGCCGCCGGCGTCGCCACCGGCGTCTTCTACGCCGTGATGAGCTTCATCAGCGAGAACGTGCTGATCGACACCATCTACGCGCTGGGCCTCATGATCTGCTTCTACTACTCGATCACGGCCTTCGCCTGCGCCTGGTACTTCCGCCGCGACCTGCGCAACTCCGTCCGCGACCTCTTCCTCAAGGGCGTCTTCCCGCTGCTCGGCGGGCTGCTGCTGGCCGCGGTCTTCACCAAGACGCTGCTCGACATGTGGAACCCCGCCTACGGATCGGGCAGTTCGGTCTTCGGCATCGGCTCGGTGTTCATCATCGGCGTCGGCCTGCTGCTCCTCGGCGTCGTGCTCATGCTCGTCATGCAGCGCCGCAGCCCGGCCTTCTTCCGCGGCGAGATCCTCACCCGCGCCACACCGGCGCTGGTGGTGGAGGAGTAGGGGGGTAGTGGCCTGGGGGGCTTCCCCCCCGCCCCCGCCCCAC
>LIQL01000446.1 GCA_001418405.1 Streptomyces diastatochromogenes
GGGGAGAGCACCTTGTCGTAGGTGTTCCACCCGCCGCCGATCCGGACGCTGTCCGGGGTGGCGGCGTTGCTGAAGTACAGGTTGCCGCTGGGGTCCCAGAGCCAGACGCCGTCGGCGATGCCGTCGGCGTCGTTGTCGACCGCCTGCTGGTTGGCGCGCACGTCGCCGAGGTCGTCGACCTTCTGGCGGGCCGTGAACTTGCCCGAGCCGTCGACGTCGTAGACGTAGGTGGCACCGGAGGACTCCACACCGAAGAGGGTGAAGACCGGGTTGGCCGCGCTCGGACCGCCGGCGGTGGCGCCGGTGATCGCCCGGGGGGCCTTGGCCGGCGCCTGCGGGGTCGCCTGGACGGCGTTCCGGGCGGCCGAGCCGGGGTTGTCCGCCGCGAAGGAGGTGCCGGCAGCGGTGCCGGCCAGTGCGACGGCGATGGCCGCGGTGGCGAGACGGGACAGGGCACGTCCGCGCTTGCGGCCGAAGGGTATTGCCACGTAGTTCTCCGTGGTTGGGATCGAGAGGGACCCGGGACGACGACGGCGCGCCCCCGCAGGGGCGCGCCGAAGGTCTCCGGAGCTCAGGATCTTCCGCAGGGCTCCTTCACGTGTCAACTACTTTGCCGGGGCCGTGACCAGCCATCTTTCCGCCCGTACAACCTTTTCGCCGGTGACGATTCGGTACCTGGCGGTGCGAAACGGGCCAACCGATCGAGAAGACGCGGGTCCGGCGGTCCCGGACGACGGACCGACCGATCCGTGTGTCCGGCAGTGTCCGGGTTGTTCCGTCCTGTGATCCTTCCAGCACCGGCGCCCCTCGCGGGGTGACCGGCTAGGGGCTTCAGAACATCAGGCGGTAGGTCTGGTAACCCCAGCCGAGCTTGACGGGCTTGGCGTACGGCGCCCGGGCGTTGCCGGTGCCCTTGTAGAGCATCAGCTCGCCGCCGGCGGTGCGGGCCAGCAGGTCGGCGTTGCCGTCGCGGTCCACGTCGCCGGTGGAGAGCAGGTAGTTGTAGGAGTTCCAGCCGGCGCCGATCTTCTGCCGGGCCTGGAACGGGGCCTTGGGGTTGCCGGTGCCCTGGTAGAGCCACAGGACGCCCGCCTTGTCGCGGGCGACGATGTCGGTCTTGCCGTCACCGGTGAGGTCGCCCTGGCCGGCTATCTGGGTGTACGCGCCCCAGCCGGCGCCGATCTTGATGCGCGGTGTCACCTTGCCGTTGGGGTAGGCGAGGTAGACGTACAGCACGCCGGACTTGTCGACGGCCATGATGTCGGATTCCTTGGCGCCGCCGAGGTCGCCCGGGGACAGGACCTTGTCGTAGGTGTTCCAGCCGCCGCCGATGAGGCGGGTCTCCGCCTCGTCCAGGGTGAAGTCGGAGTAGAAGAGGTTGCCGTTGAAGTCCCAGGTGTAGAGGCCCTCTTCGTAACCGTCCTTGTTGTGGTCGACCCGCTGGGCGGCCTTGAAGACGTCCCAGTCGAACCACCTGTAGTCGCGCGCGTCGAAGCCGCTGCCGTTCGACTCCTGCATGTAGAGGTCGCCGTTGCGGTCCACGCCGGAGAAGGGGAAGAAGGGGGCGCTCACCTCGCCCGGTGCGGCGTACCCCATGCGGCTGCGGGGGGCCTTCGGGGCGCCGGGGGTGGCCGACTTCAGTGTGTCGACGTTCTTCAGGGGTGCCGGGACGGGGGCCGGGGTGTCGGCGACGGCGGTTCCCGCGGTGGTGCCCAGCAGGGTCGCTGCGAGCACTGTGGTCGCGAGCCGGGTGAGCGCGCGGCCACGCTGACGGCCGGGAAGGAAGCCCACGTGAATCTCCAGTTGTTCTGACATGGGTAGCGCCATGCCCTATACCAGGGCATGGCGCGGCATTTACCCAATCTTTGCAACCGAACGATTATCCGTCAAAGGGGATATCGGGCCCGTTAGTGCACGGAAGCCCCAACTGGCCCGTGTTGCCCCAGCAGTTCGGTCTCGGCGAGAGGTGCCGGGTGGGGCAGGGTGAGGCGGTAGTGGCGGTGGGTGCTGGGAGCGGGCAGGGAGAAGGGGCGGGTCTGGCGGTCCCAGACGAAGCGCTGGTTGGTCCGGTGGTCCAGGGGGAACCAGTGCGTGCCGTCGTCGGAGCCTTCCAACAGCCATTCCCCGGGAGCTTTCGAGGCGGTCGCAGAAGTGAGGGTGTACGAGGAGACCGTGGAGCCGGCCGGGACGGTGAAGGTCGCACGGGAGACCGTGGCGGAGGTGTCCGACGTGTCGTCGGTCAGCGGGCCGCCGTCCGGGACGGTCAGGTCCGTGGGCGGCGCCGGCACCGCGTCGTCCTTGGTGAGGGAGGTCGGTGCGGCGTCCGGCCCGGTGGCCCAGGTGGAGGGGCGCGGTCCCATGGTGAAGTCCAGGGTTCCGCCGCGGGCGAGCAGGGCGTGCGGCAGGGCGGTGCGGTTCCATGGCTGGCCGTTCACCTTCAGGCCCTGTACGTAGACGTTGCGGGCGCTGTTGCCGGGCGCGTTGACGACGAGGTCGCGGCCGTTCTCCAAGTGGACGGTGGCCTTGGTGAACAGCGGTGAGCCCACCGCGTACTCGCCCTGGCCCATCACCAACGGATAGAAGCCCAGGGCGCTGAAGACGTACCAGGCGGACATCTCGCCGTTGTCCTCGTCGCCCGGGTACCCCTGGCCGATCTCGCTGCCGAGGTAGAGCCGGGAGAGCACCTCGCGGACCTTCGCCTGCGTCTTGGCGGGCTGCCCGGCCGCGTCGTAGAGGTACGCGATGTGGTGCGAGGGCTGGTTGCTGTGCCCGTACATGCCCATCCGCACGTCGCGGGCCTCGGTCATCTCGTGGATGACGTCGCCGTAGGAGCCGGCGAACTGCTTGGCGGCGGTCTCCGGGGTGCTGAAGTAGGCGTCCAGCTTCTTCGCCAGGCCGGTCCGGCCGCCGTAGAGGTTGGCCAGTCCGCGGGTGTCCTGCGGGGCGGTGAAGGCGAACGTCCAGGCGTTGGTCTCGGTGTAGTCGTAGCCCCAGACGCGGGGGTCGAAGCGGTCCGGCGGCAGCCGCCAGTCACCTTGGGCGTCCTTCCCCTGGAAGAAGCCGGTGCGGGGGTCGAAGAGCCGCACGTAGTTGCGGGCCCGGCCCAGGAAGTACTGCGACTCCTCCTTGTACCGGGGGTTGTGGGTCTTGGCGTAGAGGGCCTGTCCCATCCGGGCGATGCCGAAGTCGTTGAGGTAGCCCTCCAGCGCCCAGGACGCGCCCTCGCGGGTGTCGGTGCTGGTGTAGCCGAGGAACGGCGCGGTGGCCATGCCCTTGCGTCCGACGCCGGCGGACGGCGGGGCGACGGTGGCGTTCTTGACCGCCGCGTCGTAGGCCGCCGCGGCGTCGAACCGCACGCCCTTGACGTAGGCGTCGGCGAACGCGACGTCCGAACTGGTCCCGGTCATCAGGTCCGCGTAGCCGGGTGAGGACCAGCGGGAGATCCAGCCGCCGTCCTTGTACTGCTGGACGAACCCGTCCACCATCTTCCCGGCCCGGCCGGGGGTGAGCAGGGAGTAGGCCGGCCAGGTCGTGCGGTAGGTGTCCCAGAAGCCGTTGTTGACGTACACCGCGCCGTCGACGATCTTCGCGCCGGTGCGGGTGGGGGTGTCCGGGCCGACCGGCGGCGAGAACGGGCTGGCGTACCGGATCCGCGAACCCACCTGCTCCGAACCGGAGTTGGGATAGAGGTACAGCCGGTAGAGGTTGGAGTAGAGGGTGGTCAGCTGGTCGCGGGTGGCGCCCTCGACCTCGACGCGGCCCAACAGCGCGTCCCATTGGGCGCGGGCGCGGTCCCGGACGGTGGTGAAGGAGGTGCCGTCGGGGATCTCCCGGGCGAGGTTCGCCTTCGCCTGCTCGACGCCGATCAGCGAGGTGGCCAGTCGCAGCGTCACCGTGCGGTCCGCGCCCGGCCGCAGCCGCAGGTAGCCGGTGACGTCCTTGCCCCCGCCGCCCGGCAGCGGTCCGCTCGCGGTGACGGGCGCGTCCACCACGCCGTAGACGAACAGCCGGCCGGCGCCGACCGAGAGCCCGCTGCGGACGTCGGAGTAGCCGGAGAGGACGCCGTGCGCGGGGTCCAGGGTCAGACCGCCCTTGTTGTTGACGTTGTCGAAGATCAGGTTGGCGTCGGCGCCGGGGAAGGTGAACCGCATCGCCGCCGCGTGGTCGGTCGGCGCGATCTCGGTGCGCAGGCCGTTGTCGAAGGTCACCGCGTACTGGTACGGCCGCGCGGTCTCGCGCTCGTGGTGGAAGGGCAGCGCGCGCCCGGTGCGCGAGGCGTCCGGGGTGCCCGCCGCGGTGGACGGCATCACCTGGAAGGTCTGCCGGTCGCCCATCCAGGGGCTCGGCTCGTGACTGGCGCTGAACGCCTGGAGGGTGGGGAGGTTGTCGGCGTTGTTCTTCCGCGCGTACTCGTAGAGCCAGTCGGTGGAGCCGGCGTTGGTCACCGGCGTCCAGAAGGTGAAACCGTTCGGCACGGCGGTGGCGGGGAAGGTGTTGCCGCGCGAGAAGCTGCCGCTGGAGAGGGTGCCGCGGGTGGTGACGGCGTGGTCGGAGAGGTGGGCGAGCGGCTTCTCCGGGGCCTTGGGGCCGAGGGCGACGTCGTCGAGCCAGCCGCGGAAGGCCGGCGCGGTGCGCGGCGCCCGGGGCGCGTCGTAGGCGAGCAGGATCCGGGCGACGGTCTTCCCGGCGGCGACCGCGCCGATCCGGGACTCCCGGGCGTTCCACTGGTTGACGTAGAGCGTCTTGGCGGCGGCCTGGCCCTGCGGGGTCAGCCGGGCCCCGTACTGGTCGGTCGCGGCCAGCTCGCTCAGGTACGTCCCGTCGGTGAAGGCCAGGTCGACCGCGACGTGGGTGGCCGGGTAGTCGAGGTCGGTCTCGGACATCTGCGGGAACAGCTTGTACGAGAGCGTGGTGGTGGGGGTGACGGGGACGTGCACGGCGAACAGCTTGTTGTACGAGTAGGCCCGGCCGGCGGCGGTGTGCGTGCCGGCGTAGCGCAGTGCGTGGCCGCCGGTGAACCCGGCGTGCGCCTTGGCGGTGGGGGAGTCGGCGGGGCCGGTGTCGGGGGCGGTGTCCATGCCGGGCCCGCCGGGCGCGGAGGCAGGGGCGACGCCGGAGGTCCGGGGGCGGCCGTCCGGGCCGGTCTCGACGGTGTCGGTCCAGTCCGGTGCGGGCTCGCCCGGCTCGAAGGAGGAGCGGAACTGCGCTGCGGTGCCTGGTGGTTGGGGCGGTGCCGCCTGGGCCGGGCCGGTCGTGCCCGGCCCCACCAGGACGAGCAGGGCGGCCGCCGCGAGGGCGGCGGGGCGGGCGATCCTCCGCAGTGGACTGTGCCGGTGTCTGTGCCGCACGCGCGAGCCCTCTCAACGGGATTGACATCGTTGTCAGTTGCGTAGTGCAGAGATAAGTAAGGTGCGCGGCGGCGCGGGTGTCAAGGGTGTGGCGGCGCGCCGCCGACGCTCGTGTCGCGGCCCCGGCCCCTCCCGAGCGGTCGGGCTCGTGCCCGGCGGCCGCACCCTCGATCCGGGCGCACCGCAGGCGCATGTCGGGGAGGTCTCAACTAGGGAAAGACTCCCGGCCAACTCGGTGCACGATCTTGCCCGTTCGGCTGGAAGTGGACTATACCTATCGGCGTCCGATACCGGCCGTACGACCGCCAGGCCGGATTCCGGGGGGAAAGCGGGGGGCGTCGGAATTTCCCGCATGTCCCTAGCTCGCCCGGTGCACATCCCGTACAACTCAGCTTCATCTGACCCGCGGTGCCGGGGTGGCTCCGGTACACCGCCTGAGTCCTGAAGAAGGCGAGGACTTGAGCATGGGATCCACCTCAGAAGTAGGCCGTCGCGATCTGGTCAAGCGGGCCGCGGCCCTGGGAATTCTCGCGGTACCGACCATGGGCGCCCTGTCGTCCTGCGCCACCGGGGGCGGCGGCGGCACCGAGGACGGCACCAAGAACAAGGGCGCCACCTCGGCCAAGAATCCGCTCGGCGTGAAGAACGGCGTGTCGCTGGAGGCATTCATCTTCAAGGGGGGCCTCGGCGACCAGTACGCCAAGGACGCCGAAGCCGACTACAACAAGACCTACGGCACGACGGTCAAGCACACCGGGACCCAGCAGATCGGCCCGAAACTCCAGCCGCGCTTCGCCGGCGGCAATCCGCCCGACCTCATCGACAACTCCGGCGCCGACCACCTCGACATGAACACACTGTCCGCACAGGGGCAGTTGCAGGACCTCACCGCGCTGCTGGACGCCCCGTCGATGGACGACCCGAAGAAGAAGGTGCGGGACACGCTTTACCCCAGCACCATCGAAAAGGGCAAGCACAAGGACACCTTCGACGTCTTCTACTACGCCTTCACGGTGTACGGCACCTGGTATTCCAACAAGCTGCTGAAGGACAAGGGCTGGGCCTATCCCACCTCCTTCGACGAGATGATCAGCCTCTGCGCCGAGATCAAGAAGGCGGGCATCGCGCCCTGGACGTATCCGGGGAAGTACCCGTACTACGTCCACTTCAACATCTTCGCCCAGATCGCCAAGATCGGCGGCCTGGACAAGTGGATCGCCATCGACAACCTGGAGCCGGGCGCCTGGACCTCCAACGACGCGGTCAAGCAGGTCATCGGGCACTACGAGGAACTGGCCGCCAAGGGCTACTTCCTCGAAGGCAGCCAGGGCCTGACGCACATCCAGTCGCAGACCGCCTGGACCCGCGGCAAGGCGGCCTTCATCCCCAACGGCTCCTGGGTGGAGAACGAGGCCGCGCCCACCACCCCCGCCGACTTCGACATGGCCGTCGGCCCGCTCTTCAACGGCGGCACCGGCGACAAGATGCCGCACGGCACGCTGCGCGCCGAACCCAGTGAGCCGTTCATCGTCGCCAAGGGCGGCAAGAATCCCCTCGGCGGCATGGAACTGCTGCGCATCATGCTCTCCAAGAAGCACGCGCAGAATTTCGCCACCAAGGTCAAGTCGCTCACGTCCGTCCAGGGCGCGACCGACGGAATGCAGCTCTCGCCGGGCCTGGCGTCCGCCGCCAAGTCCGTCAAGGAGGGCGGCAAGAACCTCCTGATGATCCAGCTCCAGGAGTGGTACCCGAAGTTGACCGACGAAAAGCTCGGCGGACTCACCAGCCAGCTCCTCACCGGTGAACTCAAGGCCGCGGACTGGATCAAGAAGGCCCAGCAGTACGCGGACGAGGTCGCGAAGGACAGCTCCGTCACCAAGTTCCACCGCGCCACCTGACCGAGCTTCCCGACCGGGGATCCATCCACGTTCCACCGCTGACGAGGGAGGGCCGGGGAGCTCATGCGCCACGGCAAGTACCGATTCATCGTGGGGTTCCTGGCCCTGCCCCTGCTGCTCTACGGGATCTTCGTGATCTCACCGTTCGTCCAGGCGTTCCAGATTTCCACCACGGAATGGAGCGGCCTGCGCGGCACCGCCAAGAGCGTCGGGCTGGGCAACTACGGAAAACTGCTGCACAGCGATGAATTCTGGAATGCGCTCAAGCACAACGTCGTCATGCTGGTGTTGGTGCCGATCGCCACGCTGGCACTGGGGCTGTTCTTCGCGTTCATGCTGAACGTCGGCGGCCGCTCCCGCCGCGGCGCGGTCATCACCGGCGTCCGCGGCGCGACGTTCTACAAATTCGTCTACTTCTTCCCGCAGGTCATCTCGATCACCATCATCTCGGTGATCTGGTTCAACATCTACAATCCGGATCCGCACGACGGCATGCTCAATTCCCTGCTCGGCGTGCTCGGCCTGGATTCCCTGCAGAGCGCCTGGCTGGGGGAGGGGAGCCTGGCCCTGGCCTGCATCATGCTGGTGATGGTCTGGGCCAACGTCGGCTTCTACGTCGTGCTGTTCTCCGCCGCGATGGCCTCCATTCCCCGGGACATCTACGAGGCCGCCCTGCTCGACGGCGCGGGCCGTTCGCAGACGTTCTTCCGGATCACCCTGCCCCTGCTGTGGGACACCGTGCAGACGGGCTGGGTCTACATGGGCATCATCGCGATGGACGCCTTCGCGCTGGTGCAGATCATGTCGGTCAACATGGGCGGTCCGGACGGCGCGACCGACGTCGTTCCGCTCCGCCTGTACCTGACCGCCTTCCGCGACAGTCAGTTCGGCTACGCGGCCGCGATGGGCGTCGCCATGCTCGTCGTCACGCTGCTGTTCGCCGTCCTCACGATGCGCTTCGCGCGCCGTGAGCGGATCGAGTACTAGGGGCAGGGCGCATGACGACACGAACCACCGCGGCACGGCCGCGCCGGACCTCCGAGGGCGGCACGCTCAACGTCTTCTCGCACGGCATGCTCGTCGTGTGGGCGCTGATGGTGGGCATGCCGCTGCTGTGGGTGCTGTGGAGCTCCTTCAAGAGCAGCGGCGACATCCTCACCTCCCCGTGGTCCCTCCCGGGCAAGCTCCACTTCGAGAACTGGGTCAACGCCTGGGAGAAGGCCAACATCGGCAAGATGTTCCTCAACACCCTCATCGTGGTGGGCGGTTCGCTCACCGGGACGATGGTGCTGGGCTCCATGGCCGGCTACGTCCTGGCCCGCTTCGAGTTCCCCGGCAACCGCCTCATCTACTACCTCTTCGTCGCCGGCATGTCCTTCCCGGTCTTCATGCTGGTGATCCCGCTCTTCTTCGTGCTGCGGGACTTCCCCGGCGTCCCGCTGCTGGCGACGTACCAGGGCCTGATCGCCGTCTACATCGCCTACTCGCTGCCGTTCACCGTCTTCTTCATGACGGCGTTCTTCCGCACCCTGCCCACGTCGGTGGCGGAGGCGGCGATGATCGACGGAGCCTCGCACGTGCGGACGTTCTTCCAGGTCATGCTGCCGATGGCCAAGCCGGGCCTGATCAGCGTCGGGATCTTCAACTTCCTGGGGCAGTGGAACCAGTACCTGCTGCCGATGGTCCTCAACCAGGACGAGGACAAGTACGTGCTCACCCAGGGCCTGGCCAACCTCGCGCTGCAACAGGGCTACCAGGGCGACTGGGGCGGGCTGATGGCCGGCATGATGATCGCGATGCTGCCGGTCCTGCTCGTCTACGTCCTCTTCCAACGGCAGGTGCAGGCCGGGCTGACGGCGGGCGCGCTCAAGTAGCCCGCCGGCCCCGCCCGGGCCGCACGGGGGAGGGCGGTTTCCCACTCAGTGGGACCGTCCTCCCCGCATGCCCGGGCCGCCGGTTCCCCCCGGCCTCAACGCCTTGACGAGACTTCCCCGCTGGAGTTCTTCTTAGAGTTCACATGTTGAAATCGGTTGCCGCCCCCCGATGACGCGGGTGCGGCCGGCGGGCAGTCGTCGCACTGTCCGCCCCAGGCGGGAGTGGATGAGTCGATGGAGACTCCGGGGTCGCAGTCCTCGCTGCACCGGGCCAATCTGGAGCGGGTGGTCCGCGCGGTGCGCATGGCGGGCTCGCTCACCCAGGCGGAGATCGCCCGGAGCACGGGGCTGTCCGCGGCCACCGTCTCGAACATCGTTCGTGAGTTGAAGGACGGCGGGACCGTCGAGGTGACGCCCACCTCCGTGGGCGGCCGCCGGGCGCGCAGCGTCTCGCTGTCCGGCGACGCCGGCATCGTGGTGGGCGTCGACTTCGGCCACTCCCACCTGCGGGTGGCGGTCGGCAACCTCGCCCACGAGGTGCTCGCCGAGGAGGCCGAGCCGATCGACGTGGACGCCTCCGCCGCCGAGGGCTTCGACCGGGCCGAGCGGCTGGTCAGCACGTTGATCGCGCGCACCGGGATCGACGCGGACAAGGTCATCGGCGTCGGGCTGGGCGTCCCCGGCCCGATCGACGTGGAGTCCGGCACCCTGGGCTCGACCACGATCCTGCCGGGCTGGTCCGGGACCAACCCCGGCGAGGAGCTGTCCGGGCGGCTCGGCGTCCCGGTCTACGTCGACAACGACGCCAACCTCGGCGCGCTCGGCGAGCTGGTGTGGGGCGGCGGGCGCGGCGCGGCGGACCTGGCGTACATCAAGGTGGCCAGCGGCGTCGGCGCCGGGCTGGTGATCAGCGGCCAGATCTACCGCGGCCCGGGCGGCACGGCCGGCGAGATCGGGCACATCACCCTCGACGAGTCCGGCCCGGTCTGCCGCTGCGGCAACCGCGGCTGCCTGGAGACCTTCACCGCGGCCCGGTACGTCCTGCCGCTGCTCCAGCCGAGCCACGGCCCCGACCTCACCATGGCGCGGGTGGTCCAACTGGCCCGCGAGGGCGACCCGGGGTGCCGGCGGGTGATCGCGGACGTGGGCCGGCACATCGGCAGCGGCGTGGCGAACCTCTGCAACCTGCTCAACCCCAGCCGGGTGGTGCTCGGCGGCGACCTCGCCGAGGCCGGCGAACTGGTCCTCGCACCGATCCGGGAGTCGGTGTCGCGGTACGCGATCCCCAGCGCCGCACGGCAGTTGGGCGTCGTGCCGGGCACCCTCGGCGGCCGTGCCGAGGTGCTGGGCGCGCTCGCCCTGGTGCTGAGCGAGATGGGCGATTCGACCCTGCTCGACGGGGCCCGGAACCCGGACGCGCCCGCCCTGACATGAGCGGCTTAACTTCAGGCCCCTAACGCATGGCACCGTTGTCATCTCGTTAAGGATTTACTCCTTGACGGTCGGCTGGCGGCCGAGTTGACTTCCAGCCACCTCGGCCGCAACGACGCGGCCATGTCAGGGAGGCACCCCCAATGAATGCGCTGAATGTGTGGACGCGTCGCGTCGTCATAGGCACCGCCGCCGTCTCGATGGCCCTCTCCGTGGCCGCCTGCGGCAAGGCCGGCGACGGCGGCACCAGTGGTGGTGACGGAAAGACCATCGGCCTGTTGCTGCCGGAGAACAAGACCACCCGTTACGAGACCTTCGACCGGCCCCTGATCACGAAGAAGATCGAGGCGCTCTGCGGTGACTGCAAGGTCAAGTACAACAACGCCGACCAGGACACCCAGAACCAGAAGAAGCAGTTCGACGCCCTGATCACGCAGGGCGTCAAGGTGATCATCCTGGACCCGGTCGACTACAAGGCCACCAAGTCCTGGGTGAACCGGGCCGCCAAGCAGGGCGTCAAGGTCATCGCCTACGACCGCCTGGCCGAGGGCGAGATCTCCGCCTACGTCTCCTACGACAACGAGAAGATCGGCCGCCTCCAGGGCGAGGCGCTGGTCAAGGCGCTCGGCGACCGGGCCAAGGACAGCAACGTCGTCATGATCAACGGCTCGCCGACCGACCCCAACGCGCCGTTCTTCAAGCGGGGCGCCCACAGCGTCCTCGACAAGCAGGTCAAGAAGGTCGTCTACGAGCAGGACATCCCGGACTGGTCCTCGGACGAGGCCAACAAGAAGATGGCCGCCGCCATCGACTCGCTCGGCAAGGACGCCATCCAGGGCGTCTACTCCGCCAACGACGGCATGGCCGGCGGCATCATCACCGCCCTCAAGCAGCAGGGCATCAAGGTCCCGGTCGGCGGCCAGGACTCCGAGCTCGCGGGCCTGCAGCGGATCCTCAGCGGCGACCAGACGTTCTCGATCTACAAGCAGATCCAGCCGCAGGCCGACACCACCGCCGAGATCGCGGTCCGGCTGCTCAAGGGCGAGAAGATCGACTCCCTGACGCCCACCAAGGTCGACAGCCTCAGCGGCGAGGTCAAGGGCATCCCGGCCAAGCTGTACGACGCCCAGGTCGTGACCAAGGACAACATCAAGGACACGATCGTCAAGGACAAGGTCTACCCCGCGAGCCGGATCTGCATCAGTGACGTCAAGGCGGCCTGCGCGGCGGCGGGCATCAAGTAGGGCGGGCGGCGGGCATCGTCCGGCCCGCCACCGACCCGCCCTACTTGATGCCCGC
>LIQL01000447.1 GCA_001418405.1 Streptomyces diastatochromogenes
CGGACCGGACGGTGCCGCCGCGCGGTGCCGCCCGGCGCGGCGGCCGGACACCTGCACGGCGGTGGCGTCCTACGTCTTACGACGTTACCCGAACGGGGGTGTCCGGATCAGTCGCTCGGCGCGGTCCTCGGCCACAGTCCCGGATCCGGGGTGAAGCGGATCTCCAGGGCGCCGTCGCGCAGTGCGGCGCCGGAGACGGTGCAGCGGCGCAGCGCCGAGGGCAGGGTGCGGATCCGCCGGAAGCGGCCGACGGTCACCACGATCTCGTCGCCGCGACGGACCAGCCCGAGGCCGTCCCGTTGGGCACCGGGCAGCGGCACCCGCCAGACGAGGATGCCGTCGGACGCCAGGTGGTCCTCGACGGTCCAGGGGTCGTCGGCGGGCGGTTGCGGTGCGGTCAGCACGGCGGCGGGGCCGTCGAGCAGCGCGCCGAGTTCGTCGATGCCCTGGGGGTCGCGGCCCAGGTGCGCCACCTCGTGCACGGGGAGGTCGGGGCAGTCCGCGCGCAGCGCCTTCAGGGCGGCCTGTTGGCTGCCGGAGAGCCCGGCCAGGAAGGGGTCGGCGGAGCCGGTCGGCAGCAGCCGGTTGACCAGCACGGCGTCGGTGCGGCGGCCGTGCAGGGCGAGGCCGGCGCGCAGGGCGCGCAAGGAGGCGCCCGCGACCGGTCCGGCGTCGGTGACCAGCAGCACGGAGGTGTCGGGGGCGTCCACCACCCGCTGGACGGCGGCGAGTTCGCGCTCCCAGCCCTCGGCGGCCTCGTACAGCTTCTGGGCCGGCATGGGGACGCCGGCGAGTTGGGCGAGCACCGGCCGCAGCGCGCGGGCCGCCTGGCGCTCGGGCGGCAGCAGGCGGCGCAGGTAGCGGCGGACCTGGGCGGGCAGGGCGAGCAACCGGATCGTTTCGGCAGCCGGTGGCATGTCGACGACCAGCAGGTCCCAGGTGTTCGCGGCGTGTGCGGCGCGCAGCGCGTGGAGCAGCGCGAAGGACTCGGAGCCGGGGAGTTCGGTGAGTTCGTCCTCGTCGAGGGGGGCCGCACCGAGCAGGTCGAAGGCGGCGCCGGCGCGCTCCTGGAAGGCGAGGAACTCCTGGCGGAACCGGTCGGCGGGGTCGATCCGGCGGACGTGCAGGCCGGGGGCCGCGGCTATCGCGGAGGGTTGGGCGACGCCGGGGCGGACGCCGAGGACCGCCTCCGGGGCGCTGCCCTGGGTCGTGAGCAGCAGGGTCCGGGCGCCCTGCCGGGCACCGGCCAGGGCGGTCGCGGCGGCGAGCGTGGTGCGGCCCGCGCCGCCGGGGCCGGTGACGAGGACGGTGCGCACGGTCAGTGCTTCTCGGCCTCGTCGGAGGGGGTGCCCGCGGCGCCGGACGCCGTGGGGCCGCCCTCGACCCGCTTCTTCAACCCGGCCAGTGCCCGGTCGATGATGACCTTCTCGGCCTTGCGCTTGATCATCCCGAGCATCGGGATCTTCACGTCGACGGTGAGCTGGTAGGTGACCTCGGTGCGGACGCCGCCGTCCAGCGAGGCGAGCCGGTACGAGCCGTCCAGGACGCGCAGCATCTGCGACTTGACCAGCGACCAGCTGACCTCGTCCTCGCCGGTCCAGGTGTAGGCGAGGGTGTGGTCGTCCTTGATGGCGCCGGCGTCCAGCACCAGGCGCACCTTCTCCGCGCGGCCGCGGTCGTCGGTGGCCAGGATCTCGGCCTCCTTGACCTCTCCGGTCCACTCCGGATAGCGGGCGAAGTCGGCGATCACTCCCATCACCTCGGCCGGTGCCGCCTCGATCGTGATGTTCGAGCTGGTGTGTTCGGCCATCGCCGTGACTCCTCCATGCCGATTCGTGCCGGTCCGCCGACCCTTCCCCAGCTCGCCACTTCGGTGGCGCGGGGGAGACCCCATGACGCGGTGTCTGTGCTGCTGAAGGCTACCGCGCGGGGGAACCCGGACCGACACCAGCGGGCCCGCCGGACGGCCCGGCCGTCCGGCGGTCGCCGGCCTCACCACTCCAGCACGTAGGGCCGGCCGGTCGCGTTGAAGTGCCCGACATTGACGCATTCCGTGCCGCCGATCCGGACCCGGCGGACCAGCGGCTGGTGGACGTGTCCGAAGAGGGCGTAGCGCGGCCGGGTGGTGCGGATGGCGTGCAGCAGGGCGGCGCTGCCCCGTTCGAAGCGGCGGGCGACGGTGTCGTAGCAGAGGTCGGGGACGTCCGGCGGGATGTGGCTGCACAGCACGTCCACGTCGCCGAGCGCCTCGACCTTGGCGGCGTACTCGTCGTCGCTGATCTCGTACGGCGTCTTCATCGGGGTGGTCAGGCCGCCGCCGACGAAGCCGAAGACCCGGCCGCCGATCTCGATCCGCTGCCCGTCGAGGACGGTGGTGCCGGCCCCGGCGTACTCGGGCCACAGCCGCGGCATGTCGACGTTGCCGTAGGTGGCGTAGGTGGGGGTGGGGAAGGCGGCGAAGAGGTCGGCGTACTGGCGGCGGACCGCGGCCTCGATGACCGCCTCCCGGCTGACGCCGGTGCGGTCGAGCTCGGCCCAGAGCCGGCGGCCCAGCGCGCGGGCCTCGTCGTAGCGGCGGGCGGTGCGCAGTTCGACGAGGGCGTCGGCGTTGGCGACGCCGAAGAGGTCGGGGAAGATGCCGCGCGAGTGGTCCGCGTAATCGAGGAAGAGGACGAGGTCGCCGAGGCAGACCAGGGCGTCGGCCCCGTCCCCGGCCGCCGCCAGGTCCCGGCTGTTGCCATGGACGTCACTGACCACATGCACGCGCATGGCGTCACCCTAGATCGCTGCGGGCGGCGGCGGGAGGCCCGTTGGTTACTTTCGGGTCACCTCGGCGCTGGTCTAGTCTGCGCGTGCAGTCCCCATGACGTGTCCGCAGCATGTGACGCATCGAACATCTGGCCGCAACCCCCTATCCCAATAGCAATACCGATGGGTAACGTCCGGCCCGTCCAATCCCCCCGCATGATCATGGACCGCAGCCGGTGCGCACACAGCGTCGTGGTGCCGGCGCTTTCGAGGAGCAGCAGTCTTGCGCGAGTTCAGCCTTCCGGCCCTGTACGAGGTCCCCGCGGACGGCAATCTGACGGACCTGATCCGCCGCAACGCCGCACAGTACCCGGACGTCGCGGTCCTGGGACGGAAGGTGAACGGCACCTGGCAGGACGTCACCGCCGCGACCTTCCTCGCCGAGGTCCGGGCCGCCGCCAAGGGGCTGATGGCCGCCGGGATCCAGCCGGGCGACCGGGTCGGTCTGATGTCGCGCACCCGTTACGAGTGGACGCTGCTGGACTTCGCCATCTGGAGCGCGGGCGCGATCACCGTCCCCGTCTACGAGACCAGCTCCGCCGAGCAGATCCAGTGGATCCTCGGCGACTCCGGCGCGGTGGCCGTCCTGGTGGAGAGCCCCGCCCACGAGGCGACGGTGGAGTCGGTCCGCGACCGGCTGCCGGACCTGGCGAACATCTGGCAGATCGAGCGGGACGCGATCGCCCGGCTGCGCGCGGCCGGTGACGACATCTCCGACAAGGAGGTCGACGAGCGCAGCGCGCTGGCCGACGCGGACTCCCCCGCCACCATCGTCTACACCTCCGGCACCACCGGACGCCCCAAGGGCTGCGTGCTCAGCCACCGCAGTTTCTTCGCCGAGTGCGGCAACGTCGTCGAGCGACTGCGCCCGCTGTTCCGCACCGGCGACTCCTCGGTCCTGCTCTTCCTGCCGGTGGCGCACGTCTTCGGCCGGCTGGTGGAGGTCGCCTCGGTGATGGCGCCCATCAAGCTGGGCCACGCGCCGGACATCAAGAACCTCACCGACGACCTGGCCTCCTTCCGGCCGACGATGATCCTGGGCGTCCCCCGGGTCTTCGAGAAGGTCTACAACTCCGCGCGGGCCAAGGCGCAGGCCGACGGCAAGGGCAAGATCTTCGACAAGGCGGCGGAGACCGCGATCGCCTACAGCCGGGCGCTCGACGCCCCCGGCGGGCCGTCCTTCGGGCTAAAGCTCAAGTACAAGGTCTTCGACCGGCTGGTCTACGGCAAGCTGCGGGCGGTGCTCGGCGGCCGGGCCACGCACGCCATCTCCGGCGGCGCCCCGCTCGGCGAGCGGCTCGGCCACTTCTACCGCGGCATCGGCTTCACCGCCCTGGAGGGCTACGGCCTGACCGAGTCCTGTGCGGCCACCGCGTTCAACCCCTGGGACCGGCAGAAGATCGGCACGGTCGGGCAGCCACTGCCCGGCTCGGTGGTCCGGATCGCCGACGACGGCGAGGTGCTGCTGCACGGCGAGCACCTGTTCACGGAGTACTGGAACAACCCGACGGCCACCGCGGAGGCGCTCTCCGACGGCTGGTTCCACACCGGTGACCTCGGCACCCTCGACGAGGACGGCTACCTGGCCATCACCGGCCGCAAGAAGGAAATACTCGTCACCGCGGGCGGCAAGAACGTCGCGCCCGCCGTCATCGAGGACCGGATCCGCGCGCACGCGCTGATCGCGGAGTGCATGGTGGTCGGCGACGGCCGCCCGTTCATCGGCGCGCTGATCACCCTCGACGAGGAGTTCCTGCCCCGCTGGGCCGAGGAGCACGGCCACCCGGCCGACGTGACGCCCGCCCGGCTCGCCGCCGATCCCGAGTTGTTGGCCGCCGTCCAGCGCGCGGTCGACGACGGCAACGCGGCGGTCTCCAAGGCCGAATCGGTCCGCAAGTTCCGCATCCTGCCGACCCAGTTCACCGAGGAGTCGGGGCACGTGACGCCGTCGCTGAAGCTCAAGCGGAACGTGGTCGCCAAGGACTTCGCCGAGGAGATCGAGGCGCTCTACCGCGGCTGACGGCGCACCCGCCGACCGGTGCCCCGCACCCCCTGACAGGGGTGCGGGGCACCGTGCTTGCGGCCCGGGGGACGAACGCGCCGCACGGGGCCTACAGCAACTCCCGCAGCCGCTCCGCCAACAGGTCCCAGCGCCACTTCTCCTCCACCCAGGCACGGCCCCGCGCGCCCATGGTGCGGCGCAGCTCGGGATCCTTGAGCAGGGCGACGATCCGCTCCGCGGCGGCCGTCGGGGACCCCCCGGGGACCACCCAGCCGGTCTCGCCGTCCAGGACCGCGTCGGGCGCACCGCCCGAATCCCCGGCCACCACCGGCAGTCCGGTCGCCGACGCCTCCAGGTAGACGATGCCCAGGCCCTCGACGTCCAGCCCACCGCGGCGGGTGCGGCAGGGCATCGCGAAGACGTCGCCGGCGCCGTAGTGGGCGGGCAGTTCCTCCCACGGGACGGCACCGGTGAAGCGGACCGCGTCGGCGACGCCCTTCTCCATGGCCAGCGCGTGCAGGTGCTCCTCGTACGGCCCGCCGCCGACCACCAGCAGCACCGCGTCCGGCACCGCCGCCCGGATCGCCGGCATCGCCTCGATGAGCGTGTCCTGCCCCTTGCGCGGGACGAGCCGGGAGACGCAGACCACGACCGGGCGGTCCGCGAGCCCGAGCCGGGCCCGTACCGCCTCGCCGCCCGAGCCCGGGTGGAAGGTCTTCTCGTCGACGCCGGGCGGCAGTTGGACCATCCGGGCGGCGGCGTCCGGGGTGAGCGCGGCGGCGATCCGCGAGCGGGTGTACTCGCCGAGGTAGGTGAGGGTGTCGGTGCCCTCGCCGATCCGGCGCAGCAGTTGCCGGGCCGCGGGCAGCTGCGCCCAGCCGGCCTCGTGGCCGTGGGTGGTCGCCACGATCCGGCGGGCGCCCGCCGCGCGCAGCGCCGGCCCCATCAGCCCCAGCGGCGCGGCGGCCCCGAACCACACCGAGGAGCAGTCGTGTTCGCGCAGCAGGGAGACCGCCCGCCGGGTCACCCGTGGTGTCGGCAGCAGCATCGTGGTGGCGTCCCGGACCACCGGGAACGGCTGCTCGGCGTCGAACGCGGCGGTGGCCGCGCGGCCCTCCGCGCTCCGCTTCCAGGTGGAGGCGTAGACGACGACCCGGTCCGGGTCCAGCCGCAGCGCCATGCTGTGCAGGAACGCCTGGATTCCACCGGGCCGGGGCGGGAAGTCGTTGGTGACGATGAGGGTCTTGTGCACGGTGGTCTCTCGGCGCTCGGTGGTCTCTCGATGGGCGCGCTCGCACGACGCACGCGGCGCGGGGCGGCCCGGGCGGTCCTGGGCCGACAGTACCGGGTGGCCGGACCGGACCGGGCGGGGCGCCCCGCCACGCCCGCACCGGGCTGCCCGACCGCGGCCCGGCCCGCCCGGCATCATGCAGGCACGACGACCGACGGGATGACGATGACCAGCACCGACAGCAGGACGGGCGGGGCACAGGACGCCGCGCGGCACACCGCGGCGGGCCGCCCCGCCCGGAGTTCCCGGGCCGCCCGCACCGCCCGGTCGGCGGCGGCGGCCTGGGCGGTCTGGGCCGCCACCCGGGCGCTGCTCCTGCTGTGCGTCTTCCGGGTGCTGGTGCTGCCCGGCCCGGACGTCGCCACCGACGTCGCCGGGATCTACCGGGGCTGGGCGGAGGTCCTGCGGTCCGGCACCTTCCCCCTGCACGACGTCACCTGGCAGTACCCGCCGGCCGCCGCACTGCCCGTCCTCGCCCCCGACCTGCTGCCGTTCCTCCCGTACGCCACCGCGTTCTTCGTCCTGGTGCTGGCCGTGGACGCGGCGGCGCTGGGCCTCTTCCTACGGGCCGGTCGCGCACCGGGGCACCGCCGGAGCGGGGCCTGGGCGTGGATCGCCGGCGTCGCCCTGCTCGGCCCGACCTCGTACGCCCGCTACGACCTGATGGTGGCGGCGGTGGCCGCGGCCGCGCTGTTCGCGGCCGCCCGCCGGCCGCGCACCGCGGGCGCGCTGATCGCCTGCGGCGCGCTGCTGAAGGTCTGGCCGGTCCTGCTGCTGACCGGGGCACCCCTGCGCGGGAGCCGGGCCCGCGCCCTGTGGTCGCACGCGGCGGCCTGGGCCGCGGGGCTGACGCTGGTCGCGGTCCTGGCGGCGCCCGGCGCGCTCTCCTTCCTCACCTTCCAACGCGACCGCGGCACGGAGGTCGAATCGCTGGGCGCCCTGGTCCTCCACGTCGCCCGGCACGCCGGCTGGCCCGGCGAGGTGCAACTCCACTACGGCTCGCTGGAGTTCCTCGGCCCCGGCGTCCCCCTGGTGAGCGCCCTGGCACTGGCGCTGACCGGTGCCGCGCTGGCCTGGCTGGTGCACTGGCGGCTGCGCGCCGGCCCACTCGCCCACGCCGGCCCCGCGGTGCTCTGCGACGCCGCCTTCACCGCCGTGCTGCTCTTCACCACCACCAGCCGGGTCATCAGCCCGCAGTACCTGCTGTGGCTGGTCGGGCTGGCCGCGGTCTGCCTGACCGTGCGGGCGAGCCGGCAGGGCCTCCCGGCCGTGCTGGTGCTGCTGGCCACCGGAGTGACCCTGCTGGAGTTCCCGGTCTCCTTCGCGGACGTGGTGGCCAGCAACGCCCGGGGCATCGCGCTGCTGGCGCTGCGCAACGGCCTGCTGGTGGCCGCCTGCCTGCTCGCCTGCCGGCGGCTGAGCGCCGCCACCGGCCGCGGCCGGGCCGCGGGGCCGACCGGGCTGCCCGGCGCCCGCCCCTCGCTCAGCGCAGCACGCGCCGCACGTACGCGCGCCACATCGCGGTGAACTCGCTCAGCCCGACGCCGAGTTGTTCGCGCATCGCGCGCTCGACCAGTCCGCTGCGCCCGGTCGACCGGGCGCTGCCGCCGCCCGCCGTCGCCGGGGCCGGGGCGGTAGGGACCGCGGGAGCGGCGGTCCGGGCCTCCATCGGTGCCGTCACCGGGCCGGCCGCGGCGGGGCGCAGCCCGAGCCGCCCGGTGTCCCGGTAGAACGCGATCAGTCGGTCCTCGCCCCACTTCTCGGCGATCAAGCGGCAGGCCAGCCAGCCGCCCTCGTACGCCTTGGCCAGCCGCTCCGCACCGGCCCGGAAACCGAAGTCGGCGTCGCCCGGCAGCCGCGCGGGCAGTTGGCCGGCCGCGACCGCGCGGGAGAGCTCCGGCGCGGTGGTGGTCGGCCGGCGGTGCACCTCCCGATAGGCGACCCAGTCCGCGAACCCCTCGGAGAGCCACAGCGGGGTGGCGGGCGTGGTGAGCGCGCGGGTGGCGACGTGGGTGGTCTCGTGGGTGAGGACGACCGTGCGGCCCAGGTCGTTGAGTTCCTCGTACGCGTCCGGATTGACGATCACCCGGTCCGCGGGGGCCGCGGTCGACGCGCCCGCCTCCCCGGTGGTGACCGCCGCGATCCCGGCGTACCCGGACGGATCGTCACCGCCCATCAACTGCGCCATCCCCTCGACCGTGTCGGGCGCCTCCACCACCACCTTCCCCGCCCACTTGCCCTTCCAGACCGCGGAGACCGCCGGCACCGCCGCGTCCACCCGCTTCGCCAGGTCGCGCAGCCGCGCCTGGTCCCCGGCCCCGCCCAGGACCAGGCTGTGCCGGCCGCGGACCAGCCGGACCGGCCCCTGGTCCCACAGCTGACGGGTGCCGCCCTTGCCGTCGGCCGCACCGTCGGAGTCGGAGCTGACCAACCAGCGCCCGTCGCGTTCGGTGAGGGTGAGGTACTGGAAGCTGGTGACCGGCGCGGTGTCGAAGCCCTTCAGGCGGTAGCGCAGCCGCACCTGCGCCGCCAGCCGCCGGCCGCCGCCCATCGGGAGCGGAAAGGCGCCGGTGGACACCAGGTCGTAGCGCCAGTCGGCGAGCGGCACGGCGGCCAGGTGGTCGAGGACCGCGCGCTGGCGGCTCCGGAAACCGGTCGCCTGCGGGTCGACGGAGGCCAGGAAGGCCGCGGTGTCGTGCCGGCGGACGGCGTCGGCCCGCGCGTCGAGCATCTGCTGGGCACCCGGGTACTGGTCGGTGGGCCCGTCCGCCGGGGCGCAGCCGGTGAGCTGGACCAGCAGCGCCAGCAGCGGCACCGCGCAGCCCGCCGCCCGTGCGGCCCGCCACGGCCGCCTGCCTCGCGCCCTGTGCTCCGCCATGCGGCCGATCGTAAGGGCGCCCCGGCCGGGGCAACACCGCAGGGGGCGCGGCTCAGGGGCGGGTGATCGCCGAGATCGGCATCATGCCGACCGGGTCGTAGCGCACCCGGGCGCCCGGATAGGGCGCGTGCACGACCTGCCCGTTGCCGACGTACATCCCGACGTGACTGGCGTCCGAGCGGTAGATGACCAGGTCGCCGGGGCGGGCCTGGGACAGCGGGATGCGGGCGCCGGCGCCGCGCTGCGCCTGGGAGGTGCGCGGCAGCGAGACCCCGGCCTGGTTGTAGGCCCATTGGGTGAGCCCGGAGCAGTCGAAGGCCGAGGGGCCGGTGCTGCCCCAGGCGTAGGGGGCGCCGACCGCGGCGCGCGCCGCGGCGACCGCCGCCGCGGCCCGGCCCGAGCCCGCCACGACCCCGGACAGGTCGGGGATGATCTCGTCCCGACCGTCGCTGCGGGAGGCCCGCTCGTAGGCGGACCGGGCGCCCGAGGGCAGGGCGTTGAGCAGCCGCCGGGCGGTCGCCAGCTTCCGCTGGACGTCCTTCTTGTGGTGGGCCACCTCGGCCCGGCCGATCTCCAACTGGGCCAGCTTGCGGGCCGCCTCCCGGCGCTGCTGCTCCAGCTCCCGGGTCGCGGCCTGGAGCCGGTGCAGTTCGTGCGCCTGGGCGCCGCTCAGCCGGTCCAGTGCGGAAGCCTTCTCCAGGTAGCCCTCGGGCCGTTCGGAGAGCAGCAACCGGACGGTGGGGTCGAGCCCGCCGGACCGGTACTGGGCGGCGGCCACCGCACCGAGCCGGGCCCGCAGCCGGTTGACCCACTCCTGGGTGCGGGCCGCGCGGTCCTGGAGGGCCGACACCTGGTCGCGCAGCTCCTTGGTGCGGGCGTTGGCCCCGTTGAACTTCTCGGTGGCCCGCTCGGCCTCCTCGTAGAGCTTGCCGACCCGGGCGGTCGCGCCCTCCCGGTCGGTCGCGTCGGCGCTGTGCCCGGCGACGGCCGCTCCGGTGGAGCCGGCGCGGGCTCCGGACGGGTCGGCGCTGGCCGGCTGGGCCGACAGCGCTGCGGCCGCGGTCGCCAGGGCGGCGGACAGCACGGTGACCGAGGCGAGGGTGGTCTGGCCGCGCTGCGAGGTACGGCGATGGGACACCACGAGGGCCGCAACTCCTTCCGTGTGCAGCCCCTGTCCGTCCGGGCGGGACGGTCGGTGATCCGGCAGCTGCGAGGGCAGACAGTAACCGCGCCGCGGCACCCCGGCCAAAGCCCGGTTCGGGCCCGCAAAAAGCCGCTCCGCCGGTGACTTCGCAGGTCACCGGCGGAGCGGCAGGTCAGCGGCGCAGGCCGCAATTCGCCCGATCGGGCGGCAGGTTGCAGGTGTTGTGAGGCTTGTCAGACCCGCACGCCGAACTGGAACGGCATGTTGTTGATCGACTCGTAGCGCACCGCGGCACCCGGCTTCGGGGCGTGCAGCACGGTGCCGTTGCCGGCGTAGAGGCCGATGTGGTGCAGGTCGCCGTAGAAGAGCACGAGGTCGCCCGGCTTGAGGCCGCTCTCCGAGTAGATGCGGCTACCGGCGTTGGCCTGCTCCTGCGAGGTGCGCGGCAGCGACTGGCCGGCCTGCGCGTACGCCCAGGACGTCAGGCCCGAGCAGTCGAAGGAGGACGGGCCGGTCGCGCCCCAGACGTACGGGGACCCTATCTTCGACTGGGCGGCGGACAGGGCGGCCGCACCGCGCTGCGAGGCGGGCAAGTCGTTGCCGAGGTTGACCCGGTCGTTGCTGCGGTTGGCCCGGTCGTCCGCGGCCTGCATGGCCGCGCGCTCCTTGGCGGTGAGCGTGTTGAGCAGCTCCTGCGCCTTGGCGAGCTTGCCCTTGATCTCGTCCTTCTTGTCCCCGAGCGACTTGCGGGTCTCGGAGAGGTCCTGGATCTTGCTCGCGGCCTCGGCGCGCTCCTGGGCGAGCTGGCGCTGCTTGTCCGCGATGGTCTTGAGCTGCTCGGCCTGCTTGCCGCTCAACTGGTCGAGGGTGGCGGCCTTCTCAAGGTACGTGTCCGGGTCGCCGGAGAGGAACAGCTGGACCGACGGGTCGATGCTGCCGCTGCGGTACTGGCCGGAGGCGATCGCGCCCAGGCCCTTGCGGAGCTGGTTCAGGTCGCCCTGGCCGCGGGCGACCTTGTCCTGGAGGTCGTCGACCTCTTTTTGGAGCTTGTTCTGCTGCTCCTTGACGCCGTTGTACTTCTCGGTGGCCTGCTCCGCCTCGTTGTAGAGCTTGTCGACCTCGGACTTGACGTCCTTCTTCGACTGGCTGGGGTCGGCGTGCGCCGCCTGGGACGAGAGGGCGACGGCCGCGGCTGCGGTCGCGGTGAGCACGGTCACGCGAGTACGGCTCGGCTGCTTGGGTCGACGGTGGGACGCCACGGGGGCGAGCTCCTTCTTCCTCCAGCCGCCTACCGGGAGTGGGGGGAGCTAAGGCCCCGGCTCCGCGCGAACACCACGGACTCGGCGGTACCTCCACTGACCATCCCGGTTGGATAATCACCTGTATGAAGGTTCGAGGCCCGACCTTAGTAACCGAGTTGTGATCGCTTCAAATCCTCCCGGGGAAAAACTGCACCGGGAGCCCCATCTTTTACCAACATCACACGGCCTGTAAGCGGCATTTGACGCTCCGATACGAAGCGCAACCGGTTTTCCCGGACACCATTCCGGTCAACGGTGGAAATGTCAGGTTCGCGCAAGTCGCTTGAGCAGCAGCACCGATGCGACCGGCCGGGCACCGGCCTTGGCGACCCCGTCGGCCACCTCCCGGTCCGAGGAGACCACCACCACCGGGCGGCCCGCCGGCTCCGCGCGAACCAACTGACGAATCAACTCGTCGGCCGTCACGCCCGCCTTGCTGAACAGCACCCGCACCCCGCGCGGCGGCGCCAACAGCACCGGCGCGGCCAGCTCCGCCCCGTCGAAGACGCAGGTCATCTCCGCACCGGTCTGGGCCGCCAGCACCGCCAACCCGCCCAGCAGGCGCAGCCGCTGCTTCTCCAGAGGCATCGTCGGGTAACCGGTCTTGGTGACGTTGTAGCCGTCCACCACCATGTGCGCCTGCGGCAGCGCCAACAGCTGGTCCAGCAGCGCCGGATCGGTCTCCGACAGCGCGCGGGTCGCGATGTCCTTGGGCGTCATCCGGCCCGGCGCGACCGCGTCCACGGTGTCCGCCGGCCGGCCCGCGGCGGGCGGCAGCGCCAACTCGCGACGCAGTCCCTGGGCCGCGTCCAGCACCGTGTCCAACAACAACCGCAGGCGCATGTCCTCGACGCTGCGGCCCTCGCGGGAAGACCGGCGACTGGCCTCCAGGGCCGCCTCGACCTCGGCGATCCGCGCCTTGAGCCGGCGCAGTTCGCTGTCGGCCGCGGTCTTCTCGACCACCGCCCGCTCCCGGACCTCGCCCAACGCCGCCTCGGCCTTGCGGACCGCCGCCTCCCCGCGCCGCACGTCACTGAGGGCGCTGCGCAGCTTCCGCTGGAGCGACTCGCTCTCCCTGCGGGACGCCTCCAGGTCCGCCCGGACCCGGTCCGCCTCCGTACGGGCCTCGCCGCGCGCCTGCGCCAACTCCTCACGCAGCCGCGCCAACTCCCGCTCGGCCTCCTGGCCGGCCCGCTCGGCGCGCGCCCGCTGCGCCTCCTCGCCGGCCGCCGCGACCAACTTGACCCAGCCCTCGGGACGCAGCACGTACGCCGCGGCCGCCACGTCCAGCGGATCGGCCGCGGCCGGCGGCGTCCCCTGCTCCAGCGCCGCGGCCAGCTCCGGCTGGGCCTCCCGGAACTTGCCCGCGATCCGCTGCCGGAAAAGCGCGTCGCCCTCCAGCGCTGCGGCCATCGCGTTCCCCGCGAACTTGGCCCGACGGGTCGGGGTGAAACGGGCGTACTGCCGCAGCGGAGGCGGCAGTTCGGCGACCGTCAACGCCCCGAACCACTCCGCGGTGAGCGCCACCACACGGCGCCGCACGCCCTCGGGCAGTGGCTGGTCGAGCACCTCGTCGGCCACCCCTCCGGGCGCGTCCGCACGCTCCGCCCCCGGATCCCCTTCTGGACGTTCCACCACGGCTGCATCGCTCCGATCTCAGGCGCTCGCGCCCGGACGGTCCACCAGCTCGATCTGGTCGACCGCGTTGCACCAGCGGCAGCGCACCGACTCGACGGTCTCACTGACGACCTCGCGCTCCTCCACCGACGGCTCACCGGCCAGATCCAGGTGCACGTACTCCACCACCTTGGACCGGCGCGTCACGTCGAACCGGGTGAGGTTGCCACAGAGCGTGCAGCGCCACCGGGTCGTCGCAGTCGGCAGGGGAACAGCCATCGTGTCGTCCTCTTTCGTGCTCGTCGTGCTCGGCCAGCGGTGCGGTTCACGCGGTACGCCGTCGGACTGCGGAAATACGCAACGTACTGCCTGTAACCCTACGGCCTGACAGCGGGCCGGCGCGGGCCCGCCCGGCTGCCGGGACGCGGCGAGGCGCTCTGTCCCGTGTGCCCGCATTGCGCCATGATCACTTCATGACGGCGCCGGTCCACCCCGCCCGCTCACTACGCGCGGTGTTCTCACGGATGACGAACGTGCTGATCGGACTGTGCTGCGCACTCTTCGTGCTCGGCCCGGTCTCCGGCCTGAACCACACATACGGCACCGGAGACGCACTGCTCCGCGCCCAGAACAGCTACTTCGCGCACTGGGGCGTGATTCCGCTCGATCTGTGGAGCGGCGCACCGCGCGCCCTGCTCACCCCGCTCACCGCACTGTTCGTGCACGGAAGCTGGCTGCACCTGCTCGGCAACGTCCTGTTCCTGTACGTCTTCGGCAGCATGACCGAAGCCCGAATGGGACGCCTGCCCTTCACCGCCTTCTACCTGACCGTCGGCTACCTCGCGCTGCTGGGCTACGCGGCCGCGCACGCCAGCTCCGACCAGACCCTGGTCGGCGCCTCCGGATCGATCTCCGGCGTGCTCGGCGCCTTCCTCTTCCTCTTCCCCCGGGCCCGCGTCACCAGCCTCTTCCCGTTCCTGTTCTTCCTGCCGCTGCGCTTCCCGGCCTGGATCGTCCTGCTGTTCTGGTTCTCCCTCCAGTGGCACGCCGCCCGCCACGACCCGGCCGGCCCGGGCGTCGCCTACCTCGCCCACGTGGTCGGCTTCGCCCTCGGCTTCCTCTACGCATGGGCCCGCTACGGGCGGGATACTGTGGGTGCCACCAGGGACAACGGAGTGTCGGCCGAGGGAGAGAGCCAGCCGTGATCACGTCGATCGTGCTCATCAAGACCAGCGTGGACCAGATCCCGGAGATCGCCGAGCAGATCGCCGCACTGGAAGGCGTCAGCGAGGTCTACTCCGTCACCGGCCAGCACGACCTGATCGCCATGGTGCGCGTCGCCAACCACGACGACCTCGCCGACGTCATCCCCGGCCGAATCAGCAAGGTCCCCGGCGTCGCCTCCACCGAAACGCACATCGCGTTCCGCACGTACTCCCAGCACGACCTGGAGGCGGCGTTCTCTATTGGCCTCGATGCGTAGGCGCTGCGCTGGGCTTCGTCGTACGTAGTCGGCTTGCCCGCCGTGGGGGTTTCTGTTTGCGCCTGCGGCGCGTTGTCCGCTGCGCGGGGC
>LIQL01000448.1:0-177 GCA_001418405.1 Streptomyces diastatochromogenes
CTCGACGAGCGGGCGATCAGGACCATGTTGGCCGCCACCCCCGACCCGGGTTTCCGGGACGCCCGCAGCCAGGGCCGGCAGATCGGCGCCCAGTGGAGCGGACCCGGCATCGAGCGCATCGCGGTGCCGACGTTGGTCCTGCACGGTCTGGACGATCCCCTCGTCAAGCCGTCGGCG
>LIQL01000448.1:234-13115 GCA_001418405.1 Streptomyces diastatochromogenes
TGCGCCGCCTCGCCGACGGCTGACGCCGACCGGACCCGCCCCGCCTCCGATGCGTTCGGCGCCCGTGCACCGCGCCCGGACGCCGAACGCAGCAGCGTGCGTTTGACAGCGCGCACGCGACGACCGACGTTGGGGCGGGGTGCCGCGCGCCCCGGGGAGGGGCGACCGGCATCGAGGTAGTCAGGAGAGGTGGGCCACGCCCGTGGACGAGACGCTCGCTGACGGTGCACCACGGGAGTTCGTCCGGGAGAAGAAGGTCTACTTCCACCACTGCGACCCCGCCGGCGTCGTCTNNCGGATCGGCATGCCGACCGCCCGGCTCGAATGCGACTTCCTGGCGCCGAGCAGGATGGGCGACACACTGCGCCTGGCCCTGTCGGTGGACCGGACCGGCACGAGCTCGTGCCGCCTCCGCCTGGTCGGCACCGGCCCGGACCCGTCGGACGTCCGGGTGCGCATCACGGCCCTGCTCGTGTGCACCTCGCTCGACTCCCACCGCTCGGTCCCGCTCCCCGACGACGTCCGCACCGCGATGCGGGACTGGCCGGCTCCCGACCCGAACCGTTGACGGCGGAGCGGCGGTCGGCGGCCCGTTGTGCGCCCCCGCGCTCCCCCGGTCTCCCTCACCGCGCGGTCCCACTTGCACCTTGACGCAACCGTTGGACGGGCATCCTCACGGCAGCGTGCTCTACTGCCGCAGCACCACCCCTGCCCTTCCGTTGCACGAAGGAGACCGTGTTCATGTCGCACTCCCCGACATCCGACGGCACGCCCCCCGCTCCCGCGAACGCCGCCCCGCCCGCCGCCGACCGCTCGCTGGTGGGCCGCCGATGGGTACTGGCGGGCCTCGCCGCGGCGGCCCCGGCCGTGCTCGCGGCCTGCGGCGGCCACAAGAGTGCCGCCGCCTCCCTCAGCACGCACGGCCCCGGGAAGCCCACCCCCGGGAACTCCACGGTGATCATGATCATTCGGCACGGAGAGAAGCCCGACAAACACCACCCCGGCATCGACGAACACGGCCACGAGGACCACAAGTCGCTCACCCGGCGCGGCTGGGACCGGGCCGATGCGCTGCCCAAGCTCTTCGACCCGCCCGCGGGAAAGCCGCTCCCGACCGGCCTCCAGCGTCCGCGCACGCTCTACGCCGCGACCGACCAGGGGCCCAACGCCGGCGCGCACCGGATGCGTCAGACCGTCACCCCGCTCGCCCACCACATGGGCCTGCCGCTCAACCTCGACTTCGCCGAGTCCGAGGAGGGCAACCTCGCGAAGGCCGCACTCGGCGCCACCGGGCCGGTCCTGATCTGCTGGGAGCACAGCCGCATCCCCGACATCGTCTCCGCGTTGGGCGCGTCCGACAGCGGCGCCCCCGACGCCTGGCCCGACCGCTTCGACCTGGTGTGGGTGTTCACCCACACCTCCGGGACCTGGGCGTTCCATCAGGTCAACCAACACCTGCTGCCCGGCGACGCCTGACGGTCCGCACACACCTCGGGGTGGCCTTCCCGCGCCGATCAACCCGCGGGTGGACACGAACGTTCCCCCTACGCTCCGATGCCGTTGCCTGCGCGCGGTGTTGCAATGAGGAGGTGACAGCGACGGCGGCGGGCCTTCCGCCACCGCCTCATCACCGACTCACGGGGAGCCCGACATGACAGACCATCTCTCACTCTCGCTCCGCGCACGCCTCTCTCGGCGAAGGAGGCGTGCGCCGAGGGCCGGTCCCCTCCCCGGCGTCGGCGTCGCGGGGGTCAGCCAAGGGCCCGGTCGAGGTTGAACGCCGCGCTGATCAGGGCGAGGTGGGTGAACGCCTGGGGGAAGTTGCCGATCTGCTCCCCGGTGTGGCCGATCTCCTCGGCGAACAGGCCGAGGTGGTTGGCGTAGGTGAGCATCTTCTCGAACGCGAGCCGGGCCTCGTCGACCCGGCCGGCCCGGGAGAGCGCCTCCACGTACCAGAACGAGCAGATCGAGAAGGTGCCCTCTTCGCCGCGGAGCCCGTCGGGACTGTGCCGGGGGTCGTAGCGGTAGACGAGGGAGTCGGAGACGAGTTCGTCGCCGAGCGCGTCCAGGGTGGACAGCCACTTCGGATCGGTCGGCGAGATGAACTTGGCCAGCGGCATCATCAGTACCGAGGCGTCCAGCACGTCGGCGCCCTCGTGTTGGACGAACGCCTGTCGCTCGGTGGACCAACCGCGCTGCATGATGCGTTGGTAGATCGCGTCGCGGGCGCCGGACCAGCGGAGCATGTCCGCGGGCAGTCCGCGGTGGTGGGCGATCCGCATGGCGCGTTCGATGGCCACCCAGCACATCAGTTGGGAGTACAGGAAGTTCTGGATCTTGCCTCGGGTCTCCCAGATGCCCTCGTCGGGCTGGTCCCAGTTGTCGCACACCCAGTCCACCAGGCCGCAGACGGTCTCCCAGTGGTCGCTGGAGAGCGGCTGCCCCCATTTGTCGTACAGGTAGAGGGAGTCGATGAGTGCACCGTAGATGTCGAGTTGGAGCTGGTCGACGGCGGCGTTGCCGATGCGCACCGGAGCCGATCCCAAATGGCCCTCCAGGTGCGGGAGTTCAGCCTCGGGAAGTTCGCTGCGGCCGTCGATGCCGTACATGATCTGGAGCGGGCCGCGCACGCAGTCCTGCAGGCAGATCTTCGTGGACAGGAAGTGCACGAAGGACTTCGCCTCGTCGGTGAAGCCGAGGCGGAGCAGGGCGTAGATGCAGAAGGCGGCGTCCCGGACCCAGGCGTAGCGGTAGTCCCAGTTGCGCTCGCCGCCGATCTGCTCGGGCAGGCTGGTGGTGGGGGCGGCGACGATGGCACCGGTCGGTGCGTAGGTGAGCAGTTTGAGGGTGAGCGCCGAGCGGTGCACCATCTCCCGCCAGCGTCCGCGGTAGCGGGAGTGGGCGAGCCAGCTGCGCCAGTAGCGCACGGTGGCGCCGAAGAGTTGCTCGGCCTCCTGCACGGCGCAGAAGCGGGGCTCGACGCCGTCGCCGATCCGGTCGAGTGCGAAGACGGCGGCCTCGCCCTCGGCGAGTGTGAAGGAGGCGCGGGCGTCGGGTCCGTCCGGTACGACGGGCACGCTGGCGGTCAGGGCCAGGGAGAGGTCAGGGGACTCGAAGACCGTCACGCCGTTGTGGTGGGTGTGGACGGTGTGGTCCTGCCGGCCGTAGTCGAAGCGGGGGGCCACCCGGACGGAGAAGGGGAGGGAGCCGCGGACGCACAGCACCCGGCGGATCAGCCGGTGCCGGTCGGCCTCGCGGGAGTCGCCGACGATCGGCATGAAGTCCTGGACCTCGCCGACGCCGTGGTCCGCGAAGAACCGGGTGATGAGGATGTTGGTGTCGGGGAAGTAGAACTGCTTGGTGCGGGCCGGCACGTCCGGAGCGAGTTCGAACGCCCCGCCGCGCTCGGCGTCGAGGATCCCGGCGAAGACGCTGGGGGCGTCGAAGCGGGTGCAGCAGTACCAGTCGATGGTGCCGTTGGTACCGACGAGGGCGGCGGTGCGCATGTCGCCGATCAGGCCGTGTTCGGCGATCGGGACGTAGCGGGGGGCGTCGGCCCTGCTGGGGCGGAGGCTCTCGGTGGGTGCCGCCGTGGGCCCCGTGGACGTCGTCATCGATCCTCCCCTGCGCTGGGGGACGAGCAGGAGCAGTGGATTCAGGCTACCTCCGAGGCACCACGCACCGCCCGTCCGCCCGGCGGCCGGCAGCAGCCGTTGCCCGGGCCGGGCCGGGCCGGACCGCGGACCGGCCCGGCCCGGAAGCAGGTCGGGGGGGCGGCCCGGGGCCCGCGGCGGCCGAGCCCTGGCCAAGGCCGTAAGAGAGCCGCAAATTCCGTTCGCGGGTGGCCCTGCGCCGGTGGCCGAGGCCCTAGATTCGGTGCCGGCCGGGAGACGGTCACGGACGGCGGACGCGCAGGTCAAGGGCCGTCTGATGGCGCATGCGCAGCTCCCCGTCCGGCGTCTTGCGGCCTCTTCCCCGTGCCCGTCGTCCAGAAAGCACTCGCATGCCTGCTGCCCCGTCCCGTGTTCCCTCCATCCCGCAGACCGAGCCGGTGCCCGGCCCGGTCGGGGACCCCGCCCGGGGCGCGCCCGGGGGCGGCGGCCGCAGGGGGCGGCGACGGCGGGCGTCGGCCGGACTGTTCGATCCGCGGGTGCTGCTGACGGCCCTGCCGGAGGCCCTGCGCAAGCTGCATCCGCGGGTCCTGGCCGCGAATCCGGTGCTCTTCGTCGTGGCGTGCGGCTCGCTGCTGACGACGCTGTCCGCGGTGCTGGAGCCGTCGGTGTTCAGCTGGGTGATCAGTGGCTGGCTGTGGCTGACGGTCCTGTTCGCACAGCTCGCGGAGGCGGTCGCGGAGGGCCGGGGCCGGGCGCAGGCGGCGTCGCTGCGGCGGGCCCGGACGGATCTCACGGCCCGGCGGCTGCGGGACAACTGGCGGGTCGGCGTCCACCTCGACAGTGCCGTCACCGAGACGGTGCCGGCGTCCGACCTGCGGCCGTTCGACTTCGTGCTGGTGGCCGCCGGCGAGACGGTCCCGGCGGACGGCGAGGTCGTCGAGGGGGTGGCGAGCATCGACGAGTCCGCGGTGACCGGGGAGTCGGCGCCGGTGCTCCGGGAGGCCGGCGGGGACCGGTCCGGTGTGACGGGCGGGACGACCGTGCTGTCGGACCGGATCGTCGTCCGGATCACCTCGCGGGCCGGGCACTCGTTCCTGGACCGGATGATCGCGTTGGTGGAGGGGGCGGCGCGGCAGCGCACGCCGAACGAGATCGCGCTGCACATCCTGCTGGCGGCGCTGACCATCATCTTCCTCCTGGTGGTCGTCACGCTTCAGCCGATGGCGACGTACGCGGGCGCCGCCCAGCAGACGGCGGTGCTGGTGGCGTTGCTGGTGACGCTGATCCCGACGACCATCGGGGCGTTGTTGTCGGCGATCGGGATCGCCGGGATGGACCGCCTGGTGCAGCGCAACGTGGTGGCCATGTCCGGTCGTGCGGTGGAGGCCGCGGGGGACATCAACACGCTGCTGCTCGACAAGACCGGGACCATCACCCTCGGTCACCGGGAGGCGGTGGCGTTCGTGCCGCTGCCGGGGCTGGACGAGCTGGCACTGGCCGATGCCGCCGCGTTGTCGTCGCTGTCGGACCAGACGCCGGAGGGACGTTCCGTGGTGGCCCTGGCCCGGGCGAAGTACGGACTGCGGGCGCCGGACGAGGGGGAGCTGTCGTTCGTCCGGTACGTGGCGTTCAGTGCGCGGACGCGGATGAGCGGGGTGGACCTGCGATGGTCGGACGGGTCCGGAGCGGCAGGATCCGGACCAGCGGGATCCCGATCGACTGGGTCCGGATCGACGGGGTCCGGATCGACGGGGGCGGCCGGCGGGCCGTCCGGTGCTGCGGGCGGGCCCGAACGACCGTCGGAGTATCCGGGCGAGGTGGTGCTCCGCAAGGGGGCGGCGGCCCAGATCGTCGAATGGGTGGCGCAGCGGGGCGGTGAAGTGCCGCCGGAAGCACGGCTGTTCAGCGATGCGATCAGCGCGTCCGGCGGAACGCCGCTGCTGGTGGCGGTGGAGGACCGGCGGGGCCCGCGGGTGTTGGGGGTGGTGCACCTGAAGGACGTGGTGAAGGAGGGGATCCGGGAGCGGTTCGCCGAGCTGCGCCGGATGGGCATCCGGACGGTGATGGTCACGGGCGACAACCCGCTGACGGCCGCGGCGATCGCCCACGAGGCGGGGGTGGACGACTATCTGGCGGAGGCCACGCCGGAGGAGAAGCTCGGCCTGATCACCCGCGAGCAGGCGGGCGGCCGGCTGGTGGCCATGACGGGTGACGGGACGAACGACGCTCCGGCGCTGGCACAGGCCGACGTCGGGGTGGCGATGAACACCGGCACCTCCGCCGCGAAGGAGGCCGGCAACATGGTCGACCTCGACTCCAACCCGACCAAGCTGATCGAGATCGTCGAGGTGGGCAAGCAACTCCTCATCACCCGCGGGGCGTTGACGACATTCTCGATCACCAATGACGTCGCCAAGTACTTCGCGATCATTCCGGCGATGTTCACGGGGGTGTATCCGGGACTGTCCGCGCTGAACGTGATGGAGTTGCACAGTCCGACGTCGGCGATCACCTCGGCGATCATCTTCAATGCGCTGGTGATCGTGGCGCTGATCCCGTTGGCGCTGCGCGGGGTGCGCTACCGGCCGGCGTCGGCACACGACCTGTTGCGCCGCAACCTGGCGTTCTTCGGGTTGGGCGGACTGGTGGCACCGTTCGTCGGCATCAAGCTGATCGATCTGGTGATCTCAGGGATCCCGGGACTGGGGTGACGACGGCGCGACGGTCAGCTTGCCTTTTAACCTCTGAGGCTGTCGGGCTCGGTGATGCTCTCCGGTCGTCTGGCCGTTCTCCCGACGTCGTAGCGGGTTGTGGGGCGGTGGTTCTTCGAGCCCCATGGCCTTCCTGGTCCGGTCCTCCCAGGAGTCCTCCACAACCAGGAAGAGGACGCTGCCGTTCGTGGAACCGTCTCCGAGACGGTTCCACGAACGGCAGCGTTGGGACCTCCTACCCGCCATCGGTGCGGTGACCTGCGGTCTCAGGAGTCAGAACAGGCTTTCAACGGCCGAACCGTGACTGCAACTGCTCAGGGAGACGTTCGCCCTGGATCCGAATGTTGGCCGCGGCCTCTTCGATCCGATGTAGGTCGCCGGTTGTCAGCTCGACGTCGAGTGCGCCCAGGTTCTCTTCTAGGCGGTGCAGCTTGGTGGTGCCGGGGATCGGCACGAACCACGGCTTCTGCGCCAACACCCAGGCGAGAGCGATCTGGGCCGGCGTGGCTCCTTTTTCGTCGGCAATCTGCTGTAGCAGGTCGACCAGCACCTGGTTGGCTTGCCGCGCTTCAGGGCTGAAGCGCGGAAGCAGGCGGCGGAGGTCGTTGTCGGCCAGCGACGTGCTGGAATCGATCTTACCGGTCAAAAATCCTTTGCCGAGCGGGCTGTAGGGCACCAGACCGATGCCCAGTTCCTCCAAGGTCGGAATGATTTCGGTTTCGTGCTCGCGCATCCAGAGCGAGTACTCGCTTTGCAGTGCCGTTACTGGCTGCACCGCGTGGGCGCGACGAATCGTCGCGGCACCGGCCTCGGACAAGCCGAAGTGCTTTACCTTGCCTTCGGCGATCAGCTCCTTGACCGTGCCGGCCACGTCTTCAATGGGCACGTTGGGGTCGACGCGGTGTTGGTAGAGCAGGTCGATGCATTCGATCTGAAGACGCTTGAGCGAGGCCTCGGTCACTCGGCGGATCTGCTCGGGTCTGCTGTCGACCCCGGACATCGGGGTCGGCCCGTGCTCGCCGTGCTTGATTCCGAACTTGGTGGCGATCACCACCTGGTCGCGGACCGGTGCCAGCGCCTGACCGACCAGGTCCTCATTGGTAAACGGGCCGTAGACTTCGGCGGTGTCGAAGAACGTCACGCCGTGGTCAACGGCCGCCCGCAGCAGCCTGGTCATCTCGGCTGTGTCTTGCGACTGACCGTAGAAGAAACTCATACCCATGCAGCCGAGCCCGAGAGCCGAGACTTCGAGGTCTTGCCCTAGTTTGCGTTGTTGCATTAGAGATGCTCCTGGGATATCGATCGCCTGGCTCCCGCTTATTTCGCGTTCAGCCGGGATCCGGCACAGAAGTCAGGCAGCCTTCCGGGACGCCGCCGAAACCCTAGCGATACAGGCATGCCCTCAACGCTATGGCCTTAGAGTGCACTCCAAGCAAGCGGAACGAGAAAGAGGGCGTTTCCTCCCGTTGCTTCATCCCGCATTACTTGTCATTTAACGATCGGTGTTGGCTCCCCGCGGTTTCGTGCCGACTTTGTGATGGGCGGGCGGCTGCATGCCTCGCCGGTCACGAGGAAGCGGCCCACGGCGTGACGGACGGCCGGACGACGGCTCTTCGAACCAAGTGACCTTCCTGGCACGGGTGTTGAGGGTTTCGGTGTGCCGGCGGGAGAGCCGGTCTTCGTGCGCGGGTTTCTGAACCGCCGTCGGCGGCGACATCGGCGCCGGGCACCAGGCGGACCGCGTACAGCACCGCCGTCCACGACGCACGGCCCATCTCCAACGCGGCCACGATCGAATACGGCCAGCCGGGCACCAGCCGGTGTTTGCCCTCACCCCGGCCGAATGTGTGGCGGAAGGCCCGATCAGGGCAGGTGCTGGCGTCCGGCCGCAGCCACCGCGAGACATCTGCGGCGAGCACGATCCGACCGTCCGAAGCCCTCGGCAACGGCGTCGCCACCAGAGCGCGACGCAGCCGGGCGACGTCGATCTGCCCCTGGTTGAGGCCGCCGTAGAGGGTGCCGTGCCCGCGGTGGTGTTCCGGAGCGGGCGCCAGGTCGACGAGCGTGCGCACCGGCCCGTCCGTGCACAACAGGGCGTCGCATGATGCGAACAGCGCCTCGCCCCTCGCGGTCAGACGCCCGTACAACTCCGTCCGGAAGCGTGACACTTCCACGAACGCGACCCGTAGGAAGCCCAGTTGCTCCAGACTCACGACCGCGGCCTTCGTACTGTTCCGCTGCCTCTGTGACGGAGCGAAGAATCAGACGGAGGCCGCCCTCATCTCCGCTGAACCGCGAAAACGCCGACCAAGTTCGAGCCGCGTCCGACGCTGGACCTCAGACGACAGGGTCAGTACCTGTCTCCGAACTGGTCTCGGCATGACGGTCTGTGGCGTTCCGGTGTTTACCCAGGTCAGAATTCGAACGGAGGGGTTTGGGTGACGAGCATGGGCCGCCGGCCGCGTGCGGACAAGGGGCAACGCCATGGCCCCAGCCGTCGGTCGGACGTTAATGTTGCCGCCCATGGGCGCAGTTGTCGTCACCGTCATGGCAGGATTCGCCGGGTACCTCGTCACCTACCTCAACAACCTGCGGCTGACGCAGCGACAGGAACGGCTGGCGCGGGTGAACCGCCAACTCTCCGAGTTCTACGGGCCGCTTCTCGCACTGGTCGAGGTCAACAGCCGTCTCTACCATGCGTTCAGCGAGAAACACCCCCGCCCCGAAGGACGCGAGCCGCTGTCCCACCGGGACGAGCAGGACGCATGGCGGCTGTGGATCACCACCGTCTTCCTGCCCACCCACCGCGCCATCCGCGACCTCGTCAACACCAAAGCGGACCTGATGGACGAAGCCGACATGCCGCCCCTCCTGTTGGAGGTCTACACGCACGCAGCCTGGCACGAACTGTCCGCCGCGAAATGGGAAGCCGGGGACCTGACCATCGAGCACCCGCCCCGCGCGTTCCCGGCGACCGCGATACGCGCCTACGCCCGCGAGAACTTCGCACGGCTCAAGTCCGAGCAGGCTGCCCTCCTCGGACGGCGGCTCAGGCAAGGCAGACGCACCGTCACTCGACGTCGCTAGGGCCTGTCCGGCGGATCACGTGGTCACTAGGCTGTGGTGATGGAACGCGTAACCGACATGCCCGAGAATCTCGCCAGGTCTGCGGAACCGGCCCGGGTGAATGACTACGACAGCTTTGCCGAGGCGTACTCGGCCGAGAACGAGAACAACCTCGTGAACGCGTACTACGAGCGGCCGGCGATGCTGGCCCTCGCCGGCGACGTGGCCGACCGCCGGATCCTGGACGCTGGCTGCGGGTCGGGCACCCTGTCCGCTGCACTGCGCGATCGCGGTGCCGTCGTCACCGGTATCGACGCCAGCGCCGGCATGCTTTCGCTGGCAAGGCGGCGGCTGGGTGACGACGCGGCGCTGCACGTGGTCGACCTGCGCGACCGCCTGCCGTTTGCCGACGGTGCGTTCGACGATGTGGTGGCGTCGCTGGTGCTGCACTACCTGGAGGACTGGGGGCCGACGCTGGCCGAGTTGCGGCGGGTACTCAAGCCCGGCGGCCGACTGATCGCGTCGGTGGACCACCCTTTCGTGGCTTACACGATCCAGGATCCCCGACCCGACTACTTCGCGAACACCAGCTATACCTTCGACTGGATGTTCAACGGGCAGTCCGCCCCGATGAAGTTCTGGCGCAAGCCACTGCACACGATGACCGATGCCTTCACCACAGCCGGCTTCCGCCTTTCTGCCATCAGCGAGCCGCAGCCCGACCCGGCCGCCCGTGAACTGTTTCCCGACGCCTTCCATGACCTTTCGACCAAAACCTGTTTCCTGTTCTTCGTCGTCGAGGTACCGCTGTCGGCTGCGGCCTGATCCGCCGCACAGGCCCTCGCTACGTCCGCGTGGGGCCTCCACGCCCCCTCACAGCGCCCGAGTACTTCGACACTCCCACCGCAAGCACCCAGGGGGTGTCAAAACTCGGCGATTCCACTCCCCGACGCGACCGGGTGCTGCCGTCACTGACTGTAAGACAGGCCCTGTACTGGTCACGCACACGGACAACCGTCGTGGTGGTGGTGCGAGAAGTGGGCGGGCTTGACGGCCCGGTGACCTCTGGGTGGCGCTGCTGACCGTCAGTGCCGAGTGGAGAAGTCTCGGTGGGCCTCGCGGGAGGCAGGCTGCTACTCAAAACCCGCAATCGAAGAAAGCACTCAGCCGACATGGACCCGAGGCCGGCGGCTGCGGTCTGGTTCGGCCTCGCGGAGCACTTCTCGGGTGACGGGGGCGACCTCCCCCTGGCCGAAGAGGAAGAAGCGCAGGAACTGCGCGAAGGGGTTGCCCTCGGTCCACTCGAAGTAGATGTGCGGGCGCTGCTTGGTGGTGTCGCGGACGTGCAGCAGCAGGGCGGCCAGGGCGTTGGAGACGGCGGCGCTCTCCAGGCAGAGCACGCGGTAGCGGTCGTGCATGACGTAGCCGCGCACGTGGAGTTTGCTTTCGAATTCGGACGGGTCCTTGATCGTGACCTCGACGAACACCAGGTCGTCCTCCGGCGGGATGTCGTTGTCGGCGCGGATCTGCTGGGCCTTGTCCCGGTATTCGGCGTAGTCGCGCCGGTCGGGCTCGTTGGCGATGAAGCGGATGCGGCGCTGGGCGATGTCGCGGACGAAGCGGGCGGCGGTGTCGTCGAGGATCACTTCGCTGACGCGCAGTTCGAAGGCGCGGGCGAGCCGTGAACCGAACGAGAGCAGGATGATGCCGGCGATGAAACAGGCACCGATCTTCACGCCGTCCGGCCGCTCGATGACGTTGGTGACGGTGGTGTAGAGGAAGACCACCGCGATCACTGCGAATCCGATGGTCCAGCCGTGCTGCTCGGCGCGCCGGGCGGCGATCGTCACCGCGATCGCCGCGGAGCTGATGAGGACGAGGACGCCGGTGGCGTAGGCGCTGCCCTGCGCGTCGACGTTGGCGTCGAAGATCCAGGTGACCAGGAAGGCGACGGCCGTGAAGACCAGCACCATCGGCCGGACCGCGCGGGCCCAGTGCGGCGCCATGCCGTAGCGCGGGAGGTATTGCGGCATCAGGTTCAGCAGGCCGGCCATGGCGGAGGCGCCGGCGAACCAGAGGATGGCGATGGTCGAGATGTCGTAGACGGTGCCGAAGGCGGAGCCGAGGTACTCGTGCGCGAGGTACGCGAGGGCCCGGCCGTTGGCGGGTCCGCCGGGTTGGAACGCGGCGGCGGGGATGAGGAGGGTGGTGACGAAGCTGGTGATGATCAGGAAGACGCTCATGATGACGGCGGCGGTGGTGAGCAGCTTCTTGGCGCCCCGGATCCGCCCGGTGGGGCGTTCTTCGGTGTCGTCGGGGTCGCCCTCGATGTGGGGCATGACCGCGACGCCGGTCTCGAATCCGGAGAGGCCGAGGGCGAGTTTCGGGAAGACGATGAGGGCCACCGCGATCATGGCCGGAATGCTGCCGTGTTGGACGGTCAAGGCCCGCGTCCAGTCGGTGACCACGTGCCCGGTGGTGACCACGTGCCAGATCGCGACGGCCGCGACGACCGCGTTGAGGGCCAGGTAGACGCCGACGAGGACGAAGGCCACCCCGATGGCTTCGAGGAACCCCTTGAGGAAGACGGCACCGAGCAGCGCGACCAGGATCAACGTGACGACCATCTGGCGGCCCTGGAGCGCGCTGTGGACGTGCGGGTTCTCGACGAGGTGGGTGGCGGCGTCGGCGGCGGACAGGGTGATGGTGATCAGGAAGTCGGTGGCGGCGAAGCCGAGCAGGGTGAGGACGAACAGCTTGCCCTTCCAGAAGGACAGCAGCCGTTCCAGCATCGCGATCGAACCCTGGCCGTGCGGGCTCTCCGTGGCGACGCGGCGGTACACGGGCAGCGCGCCGGCGAGGGTGACCAGGACGAGGACGAGGGTCGCCACGGGTGAGAGCAGACCGGCGGCGAGGGCGGCGATGCCGGGCTGGTAGCCGAGGGTGGAGAAGTAGTCGACGCCGGTCAGGCACATCACCCGCCACCAACGTTGTCCGTGGTGGCCGGTCTCCGGTGTGGCCGGCTGCTGCTTGCCCATATCGGCGCCCCCTTGCAGCATCCAGGCGCGCAGGCGGTGCCGCGCCGTGGGCCCGGAACCAGCACCGGCAGGGGTGGGGGCGGCCATCGTGAGCTCCTGTCGTACACCGAAAGGATCCGGCCAGTGTTGCGGCGGCGGATTCAGCGTACGCACTTCCGTGCCCCGGGCCGCGGCGCTCGCGGCCTCGGTGGGCTCGTGTCTCCGGTGGCCCGGTGTCCGCGGTCGTGTCGGCACCGGACCGGCGCAACGTTCCGGGCGCACGGCACCCGCTCAAACGCCGACGAGCCGAAGACCACCAATTCGATGGAACCGGCTCGCTCTTCGCCCCGGTCCGCCGCGGAGTCCTTGGAGGATCGCGGGACGAGGAGGGGTCCTGGCCGACAGGGATGCGGGAGGCGGAATGGCAGGGGCATGGCTGCGGGGCGGGGCGGCGGCGGCCGCGGTGTTCGAGG
>LIQL01000449.1 GCA_001418405.1 Streptomyces diastatochromogenes
GTGAGAGTGGGGGTGGGGGTGCTCCGGGGGGTGTGCATGACGGCCTCCTTCATCGGCGTCCATCATGGGCGGCTGGATCGGGGCGGCGCGACCTCATCATCGTCAGGTAGACGGCGGCCGAGACGAGGATGCCGACCGGGAGCGAGAGGTCCGCTCCGCCCTCCACGCGGGCGATCGGGCCGGTGAACAGCGGGGTGTTGAGGCAGAGCGCGGCCGCGACGGCGCCGGTGACCAGGGCCGTGATCCCGGCCCAGTTGACGCCGGCGGTGTACCAGAAGGGGCTGCCGTGGGTCTCGTCGGCCAGGTCCGGTCCGTGATAGCGGTTGCGGCGCCACAGGATGTCGGTCGCGTAGACGGCCATGCTCGGGCCCATCAGCACCACCATGAGTTCCAACATGCTGCTGACCGTGTTCAGGAAGTTGGAGACGAGCAGGGCGTAGAGGGTCAGCGAGACCCCGAGCGCACCGTCGAGGGCCACGCTGCGGGAACGGCGGATGCGCAGCCCCATCGACTGGAGCGCCAGGCCGGAGCTGTAGGCCGTCATGGCGTTGTTGGCGATCGCACCGAGCACCACCGCCAGGAGGAAGGCCGGCCTGAACCAGGCGGGGAGGATCGTCTCCAGTGCGGACTGGGGGTCGGACATGTCGAGCGTCGTTCCGGCCAGTGCGCCGAGCGCGGTGAACACGACGCTGGGCAGGAAGCCGCCCAGCGCCGTCCAGCCCGCGATGGCCAGCGGTGACGTGGTGCGGGGCAAGTAGCGGGCGAAGTCCGCGCTGTTGCTGTAGGAGAGCGGCGCGGAGGCGACGAGGGTGACACCGCCGGCGAGGGCCGCCCACAGTGCGCCCCCGTGCAGGGCGTGCGCGGGCCGGTGGCCGCCGCCGGAGTGGGCCAGCACGCAGCCGGCGAGGACGGCGAAGACCGCGGACAGGGCGAGCGTGAACGGCAGGTAGAGCCGAACGATGGTGGCGTGTCCGTACACACTGATCGCCAGGGTGAGCACCGCGATGCCGACGATCACCACGACCTTGACCCCGGTGCCGACCGGGACGCCCAGCTCGGCGACGAGGCTGAAGGCGGCGAGCGAGGCCGCCGCCCAGCTGAGGGCGAGGTAGCAGACGGAGGCGAACCAGCCGGTGACGGCGATGTTGGCCCGGTTCCCCAGGATGCCGAACATCGCCCGGGTGATCACCTGGCTCGGCGTGCCCGCGGCCGGCCCGCTGACGGCGACCAGCCCGACGAAGGCCCAGCAGAGGTTGCCGACGACGATCACGGCCGACGCCTGCCACAGGGTGAGCCCGGTCAGCGTCAGGGCGCCGCCGACCACCAGGCTGAGGTA
>LIQL01000045.1 GCA_001418405.1 Streptomyces diastatochromogenes
CGCCCCGCGCAGCGGCAACGCGCCGCAGGCGCAAACGGCAACCCCCACGGCGGGACAGCCGGAGACGTACGACGGCGCCCCGCGCAGCGGCAACGCGCCGCAGGCGCAAACGGCAACCCCCACGGCGGGACAGCCGACGACGTACGACGACGCCCCGCGCAGCGGCAACGCGCAAGCGATAGCGTGACTCGGCGTGACAACGTTTATCTGGATCGCCGTGGCGATCGTCCTCATCGGCCTCTACCTGAGTTGGACGGCCGGTCGGCTCGACCGGCTGCACGCGCGGATCGACGCGGCGCGGGCGGCGTTGGACGCCCAGCTGTTGCGGCGGGCTTCGGTCGCGCAGGAGGTGGGGACGTCGGGGGTGTTGGATCCGGCGGCTTCGATCGTGCTCTACCAGGCCGCGCATGACGCCCGGCAGGCGACGGAGGAGCAGCGCGAGGTCGCGGAGAGCGAGCTGAGCCAGGCGTTGCGGGCGGTCTTCGAGGACGAGGCGCAGTTGGCGGCGGTGCGGGAGGCGCCGGGCGGGGAGCGGACGGTCGTGGAGCTGACCGCTGCGGTGCGTCGGGTCCCGATGGCGCGGCGGTTCCACAACGATGCGGTGCGGGCGGCGCGGGCGGTCCGTCGGCATCGGGTGGTGCGCTATCTGCGGTTGGCCGGGCATGCGCCGTTCCCGATGGCGTTCGAGATGGACGACGAGCCGCCGGCCGTCTTGGACGACCGCTCGGTCGGGAACTGACCGACCACGAAGCGGAAGCAAACCATCCGGCTGGTGGGACGGCTGAGGTCGGCAAGCCACCGGCCTCTAATTGGCCCTTTTCCCAGGTCGCTGACCCACGGTTGTGTAGGCGCCGAAGCGCAACCACCCGCACTGAGTGAGGTCAACGTGTCCAGCACGCCCACTACGCCCCAGACCCCCGAGACCGGAACCGCGCGCGTCAAGCGCGGCATGGCCGAGCAGCTCAAGGGCGGCGTGATCATGGACGTCGTCACGCCGGAAGAGGCGAAGATCGCCGAGGACGCCGGTGCCGTCGCCGTCATGGCCCTGGAGCGGGTCCCGGCCGACATCCGCAAGGACGGCGGCGTGGCCCGGATGTCCGACCCGGACATGATCGACGGCATCATCGACGCGGTCTCGATCCCCGTCATGGCCAAGTCCCGGATCGGCCACTTCGTCGAGGCCCAGGTCCTGCAGTCGCTCGGCGTCGACTACATCGACGAGTCCGAGGTCCTCACCCCGGCCGACGAGGTCAACCACTCCGACAAGTGGGCCTTCACCACCCCGTTCGTCTGCGGCGCCACCAACCTCGGTGAGGCGCTGCGCCGGATCGCCGAGGGCGCGGCCATGATCCGCTCCAAGGGCGAGGCCGGTACCGGCAACGTCGTCGAGGCGGTCCGCCACCTGCGTCAGATCAAGGGCGAGATCGCCAAGCTGCGCGGCTGCGACCACAACGAGCTGTTCGCCGCCGCCAAGGAGCTGCGCGCCCCCTACGAGCTGGTCAAGGAGGTCGCCGAGCTGGGCAAGCTCCCCGTCGTGCTGTTCTCCGCCGGTGGTGTGGCCACCCCGGCCGACGCCGCGCTGATGCGCCAGCTCGGTGCCGAGGGCGTCTTCGTCGGCTCCGGCATCTTCAAGTCCGGCGACCCGGCCAAGCGCGCCGCCGCGATCGTGAAGGCCACCACCTTCTACGACGACCCGAAGGTCATCGCGGACGTCTCCCGCAACCTGGGCGAGGCCATGGTCGGCATCAACTGCGACACCCTCCCCGAGGCCGAGCGCTACGCCAACCGCGGCTGGTAAGGACGCAGGAACTGATGAGCACCACTCCCATCATCGGCGTGCTGGCGCTCCAGGGCGACGTCCGCGAGCACCTCAAGGCGCTCGCGGACGCCGGCGCCCGGGGGCTGCCGGTCCGTCGTCCCGAGGAGCTCGACGCAATCGACGGCCTGGTCATTCCGGGTGGCGAATCCACGACCATGTCCAAGCTGGCTGTCGTGTTCGGCATGTTGGAGCCGCTGCGCGCGTTCGTGCGGGCTGGGCGACCGGTCTACGGCACCTGCGCCGGCATGATCATGGTCGCCGACAAGCTGCTGGACGCCCGGGACGACCAGGAGACGCTGGGCGGCATCGACATGATCGTGCGCCGCAACGCCTTCGGGCGGCAGAACGAGTCGTTCGAGGCGGCCGTCGAGGTGGCCGGGATCGACGGCGGCCCGGTGGAGGGCGTCTTCATCCGGGCGCCCTGGGTCGAGTCGGTCGGCGCCTCCGTGGAGGTCCTCGCGACGTACGGTGGACATACCGTGGGAGTGCGGCAGGGTAACGTGCTCGCCACGTCCTTCCACCCGGAGCTGACCGGTGACCACCGGATCCACGGGTTCTTCGTGGACATGGTCCGTGCGGTGACCCCTCAGGGGGAGCACGCGTAAGCGCTGCGTGAGGGGCGGAGTTCGGGAGACCGGCCGCCCTCCCGGTAGGATCTGGGGCGATCGTTTCTGACATGGGTTACGCGAAGGAGACAGGCGGATGTCCGGCCACTCTAAATGGGCTACGACGAAGCACAAGAAGGCCGTGATCGATGCCAAGCGCGGCAAGCTCTTCGCGAAGCTGATCAAGAACGTCGAGGTCGCGGCGCGGATGGGCGGCGTCGACGTGGAAGGCAACCCGACGCTGTACGACGCCGTGCAGAAGGCGAAGAAGCAGTCGGTCCCGAACAAGAACATCGACTCCGCGATCAAGCGCGGTGGCGGCCTCGAAGCCGGCGGCGCCGACTACGAGACGATCATGTACGAGGGCTACGGTCCCAACGGCGTCGCGGTGCTCATCGAGTGCCTCACCGACAACCGCAACCGTGCCGCGTCCGACGTCCGCGTCGCGATGACCCGCAACGGCGGCTCGATGGCCGACCCGGGTTCGGTGTCGTACCTCTTCAACCGCAAGGGCGTGGTGATCGTCCCCAAGGGCGAGCTGAGCGAGGACGACGTCCTGGGTGCGGTCCTGGACGCCGGCGCCGAGGAGGTCAACGACCTCGGTGAGTCCTTCGAGGTGCTCAGCGAGGCCACCGACCTGGTCGCGGTGCGCACCGCGCTCCAGGAGGCCGGCATCGACTACGACTCGGCCGAGGCCAACTTCGTCCCGACCATGCAGGTCGAGCTGGAGGAAGAGGGCGCGCGCAAGATCTTCAAGCTGATCGACGCCCTGGAGGACAGCGACGACGTGCAGAACGTCTTCGCCAACTTCGACGTGTCCGACGACGTCATGGCCAAGGTCGACGCCTGACGGTCGCGGGCTAACCGGTCGTACGACGGGCCGGCGGGGAACACACCCCGCCGGCCCGTCGGTTTGTCAGTGGCAGCCACTAACCTGCAGGAACGTAAGGAACAGACGACCGAACGACGGCGAGGGGCGGGGCCCGATGAAGGTGCTGGGGGTGGACCCGGGGCTGACGCGCTGCGGGGTCGGCGTGGTGGACGGGGTGGCCGGGCGGCCGCTGACCATGGTCGGCGTCGGCGTCGTGCGAACCCCGGCGGACGCGGACGTCGCCCACCGCCTGGTGCTGATCGAGCGCGGCCTGGAGGAGTGGCTCGACACCCACCGCCCCGAGTACGTCGCCGTGGAGCGGGTCTTCAGCCAGCACAACGTCCGTACGGTCATGGGCACCGCCCAGGCCAGCGCGGTCGCCATGCTGTGCGCCGCGCGCCGCGGGCTGCCGGTCGCACTGCACACCCCCAGCGAGGTCAAGGCCGCGGTCACCGGCTCGGGACGGGCCGACAAGGCGCAGGTCGGAGCGATGGTCACCCGTCTGCTGCGGCTCTCCGCACCGCCCAAGCCGGCCGACGCCGCCGACGCCCTCGCCCTGGCCATCTGCCACATCTGGCGCGCCCCCGCGGTCAACCGCCTCCAGCAGGCCCAGGCCGCGGCCCGCCGCACCCCCGCTCCCGCACGCACCCTGAAGGGCACTCGATGATCGCCTTCGTCTCCGGCCCGGTCGCGGCCCTGGCACCGGACACCGCCGTCGTCGAGGTCGGCGGCGTCGGCATGGCCGTCCAGTGCACGCCGAACACCCTTTCCGGCCTCCGGCTCGGCGAGCACGCCAAGCTCGCCACCTCCCTCGTCGTCCGGGAGGACTCGCTGACCCTCTACGGCTTCGCCGACGACGACGAGCGGCAGACCTTCGAACTGCTGCAGACCGCCAGCGGGGTCGGCCCGCGGCTGGCCCAGGCGATGCTCGCGGTGCATTCCCCGGACGCCCTGCGGCTCGCGGTGTCCACGGGCGACGAGAAGGCGCTGACGGCCGTGCCGGGCATCGGCAAGAAGGGCGCGCAGAAGCTGCTGCTGGAGTTCAAGGACCGGCTCGGCGCACCGGTCGGCACGGCCCGTCCGGTGGCCGGAGCGACGGCGCCGGCTGGTTGGCGTGATCAGCTCCAGGCCGCGCTGGTCGGACTGGGCTACGCCGCCAGGGAGGCCGACGAGGCGGTCGCCGCGGTGGCTCCGCAGGCCGAGGCGACCGCCGCCGCGGGCGGCACGCCGCAGGTACCGCAGTTGCTGAAGGCGGCGTTGCAGACCCTCAACCGCGCCCGATGACCGGCGCCGCGCCCGCGCACCCCCGACCGCACCACCCCGCAGGCGGCCCGGCCGCCCCGACCCCGCGAGGAAATCCGCAGTGAACTGGGACGACACCGCACCGTCCACCGCCGAGGAGACCGCCGACGTCCCGGCCGACCGGCTGGTGGCGGCCGACGCGGACGGCGAGGAGAACGCCGTCGAGGCCGCGCTGCGGCCCAAGGACCTCGACGAGTTCGTGGGCCAGGAGCGGGTCCGCGAACAGCTCGACCTGGTGCTGAAGGCGGCCCGCGCCCGGGGCGCCACCGCCGACCACGTGCTGCTCTCCGGTGCGCCCGGGTTGGGCAAGACCACCCTCTCCATGATCATCGCGGCCGAGATGGGCGCCCCGATCCGGATCACCTCCGGCCCCGCCATCCAGCACGCCGGCGACCTGGCGGCGATCCTCTCCTCCCTCCAGGAGGGCGAGGTCCTCTTCCTCGACGAGATCCACCGCATGTCCCGGCCCGCCGAGGAGATGCTCTACATGGCGATGGAGGACTTCCGGGTCGACGTGATCGTCGGCAAGGGGCCGGGCGCGACCGCCATCCCCCTGGAGCTCCCGCCGTTCACCCTGGTCGGGGCGACCACCCGGGCCGGTCTGCTGCCGCCGCCGCTGCGCGACCGCTTCGGCTTCACCGGCCACATGGAGTTCTACGCGCCGGTCGAGCTGGAGCGCGTCATCCGCCGCTCGGCCGGTCTGCTCGACGTGGAGATAGAGCCCGAAGGGGCCGCCGAGATCGCCGGCCGTTCCCGGGGCACGCCCCGGATCGCCAACCGCCTGCTGCGCCGGGTCCGGGACTACGCCCAGGTCAAGGCCGACGGCGTGATCACCCGTGAGGTCGCCGCGCAGGCCCTCGGGGTCTACGAGGTCGACGCTCGCGGACTGGACCGGCTGGACCGCGCGGTGCTCACCGCCCTGCTCAAGCTGTTCGGCGGTGGCCCGGTGGGGCTCTCCACCCTGGCCGTCGCGGTGGGGGAGGAGCGTGAGACCGTCGAGGAGGTCGCCGAGCCCTTCCTGGTGCGGGAGGGGCTGCTGGCCCGTACGCCGCGCGGCCGGATCGCGACCCCCGCGGCCTGGGCCCACCTCGGGCTGGTGCCCCCGCAGCAAGCGGGCGGAAGCGGACAGCGTGGACTGTTCGAGGCATGACGGCGCGGAGACTCGCCCGGTCAGGAACTGCGGTGCGATGCTGGGCGTTGTTCCACTGGTGCGGACTCGCTTAGACTCCGCCGATGCCGCCCGTATGGACGGTATATCCACCTCTGTATATGAGACCGCGGAGAAGCGGTCGTGCGAAGGATTTCCGTCCCGTGAGTATCATGACTCTCCTCCCGTTCATCGTCCTCATCGGGGCCATGTTCCTGATGACGCGGTCCGCCAAGAAGAAGCAGCAGGCGGCCCAGCAGATGCGCGAAGAAATGCAGCCCGGCACCGGCGTCCGGACGATCGGCGGCATGTTCGCCACCGTCAAGGAGATCCACGAGGAGACCGTCCTCCTGGAGGTCGCCCCCGGCGTGCACGCCATCTACGCCAAGAACGCCATCGGCGCGGTGCTCGCGGATGAGGAGTACAACCGCATTCTGGACGGCGCCGACCCGATCACCGGCGAGGACGGCCCGGTCGTTCCGGACGACGTCTCGTCGCTGACCGGTGCCGAAGCCACCGAAAAGGGTGACAAGGCCGGCAAGATCGACCTGGGCAAGGCCGAGGCCGGCGACGACGCCGAGCCCGCCGCCGACAAGGCCGAGGGCGACAAGGCTGACAAGGTCGAGAAGGCCGAGAAGGCCGAGAAGGTGGACAAGGCCGCCGAGGCCGACGAGGCGACCGCCGAGGGCGACGACGCCAAGGACGGCAAGAAGGCCGGCGGCGCCGACGCGAAGTAGTCCGTTCCGCAGCGGGGAGCCGCGGCACGTTCCCGATCGGACGCACCGCGGTTCCCGGACGGTCTAGGCTCCGGCGGGGGCACGTCCCCACAAGACTTCGTGGCCGCTCGGCAGACACCCCAGGCCGAGGGGTTGGACAGGGAGAAACGACAAGGTGGCAGCACCGAAGAAGGGCCGCAGGGCGCCCACGAGCCAGGGGCATCCAGGGCGCACCCTGATCCTGGTCCTCATCGCGATGGCGGCGCTGGTCGGAGGCATGTTCTACTCCGGCACGATGACGCCCCGGCTGGGCATCGACCTGGCGGGCGGCACCAGCTTCACGCTGGCGGCGCAGAACCAACCGGGCAAGCCCAACGCGATCAACGAGACCAACATGAACACCGCCGCCGGCATCATGGAGCGGCGGGTCAACGGTCTGGGTGTATCCGAGTCCGAGGTCCAGACGCAGGGCAGCAACCACATCATCGTGAACATCCCCAAGGGGACGGACGCGAAGCAGGCCCGCCAGCAGGTCGGCACCACCGCCCAGCTCGCGTTCCGGCCGGTGCTGACCACCGCCGCGGGTGCCAAGACCCCCGAGCCCAAGCCCAGCCCCTCCGCCAGCGGCAAGACCGGCGAGAAGGCCACCGGCGGCAAGGGCTCCTCGCCGACCCCGAGCGCCAGCGCCTCCACCCAGGGCCGCGCGGTCACGGACGCGCTGAAGAAGCCGTCCGCCTCGCCGTCGGCCTCCGCGTCGGACAAGCCCTCGGCCCAGCCGACGCCGCCCGCCCCCGGTGGTGCGGACGTCCCGCCGGCCCTGCAGAAGCAGTTCGCGGCGCTGGACTGCTCCACCAAGGCGGGCCGTGCCCAGGCCGGTGAGCAGGCTGCCGGCACCAAGCCCACCGACCCGGTCGTGGCCTGCAAGGACGACGGTTCCCAGAAGTACGTGCTCGGCCCGGTCGGCGTCGAGGGCACGGACGTCAAGGACGCCAAGGCGGTCTTCGACAGCCAGCAGGGCCAGGGCTGGATCGTCCAGATGGACTTCACCTCGGACGGCGGCAAGAAGTTCGCGGATGTCACCGGCAAGCTCGCCGCCAAGGCGCAGCCGCAGAACCAGTTCGCGATCGTGCTGGACGGCGCGGTGGTCTCCGACCCGCGCGTCAGCGAGCGGCTCAACGGCGGCAACGCCACCATTTCCGGCGGCTTCACCCAGCAGTCCGCCGAGGACCTCGGCAACATGCTGTCCTACGGTGCCCTGCCGCTCTCCTTCAAGATCGACGACGAGACCACGGTCACCGCGGCGCTCGGCGGCGAGCAGCTGCACGCCGGTCTGATCGCCGGCGCCATCGGCCTCGCGCTGGTCGTCATCTACCTGGTCGCCTACTACCGGGGGCTGGCGCTGGTCGCGCTGGCGAGCCTCGGGGTCTCCGCGGTCCTGACCTACACGATCATGACGTTGCTCGGCCCGGGCATCGGGTTCGCGCTGAACCTCCCGGCGGTCTGCGGCGCCATCGTCGCCATCGGCATCACCGCCGACTCGTTCATCGTCTACTTCGAGCGGATCCGTGACGAGATCCGCGAGGGCCGCACGCTGCGGCCGGCCGTCGAGCGCGGTTGGCCGCGGGCCCGCCGCACGATCCTGGTCTCCGACTTCGTGTCGTTCCTGGCGGCCGCGGTGCTGTTCATCGTCACCGTCGGCAAGGTGCAGGGCTTCGCGTTCACCCTCGGCCTGACCACCCTCCTCGACGTGGTCGTGGTCTTCCTCTTCACCAAGCCGCTGATGACGCTGCTGGCCCGCCGGAAGTTCTTCTCCGAGGGGCACTCCTGGTCCGGCCTCGACCCCAAGCGCCTGGGCGCCAAGCCGCCGCTGCGCCGTCGTCGCACCGCCCCCAACCAGACGAAGGAGGCGTGAGATGTCGAAGCTCGGCAACCTCGGCGCCCGGCTCTACCGCGGTGAGGTCGGCTACGACTTCATCGGCAAGCGGAAGATCTGGTACGGGGTCTCGATCCTGATCACCATCACGGCCATCGTCGGCCTGGCGGTGCGCGGTCTGAACATGGGCATCGAATTCTCCGGCGGTGCGGTCTTCACCACCCCGAAGACCTCGGTCTCCACCGAGGAGGCCCAGCACCACGCCGAGTCGGCCGCCCCCGGCCACCAGGCGATGGTGCAGAAGCTGGGCGGCGGCGCGCTGCGCATCCAGATCAGCGGTCTGGACACCAAGCAGTCGGTGCCCGTCCAGGAGGAGATCGCCAAGGACCTCAAGGTCCCGGTCCAGGACGTCAACACCCAGCTGGTCGGCCCGAGTTGGGGCGAGCAGATCGCCAACAAGGCGTGGCTGGGCCTGGGGATCTTCATGGTCCTGGTGGTGCTCTACCTCGCCGTCGCCTTCGAGTGGCGGATGGCGGTGGCCGCACTGGTCGCCCTGATCCACGACCTGACGATCACGGTCGGCGTCTACGCGCTGGTCGGCTTCGAGGTCACCCCGGGCACGGTCATCGGTCTGCTGACGATCCTCGGCTACTCGCTGTACGACACCGTCGTCGTCTTCGACAGCCTCAAGGAAGCCTCCAAGGACATCACCAAGCAGACCCGCTTCACCTACAGCGAGATCGCCAACCGCAGCATCAACGGCACCCTGGTGCGGTCGATCAACACCACCGTCGTGGCGCTGCTCCCGGTCGCCGGCCTGCTGTTCGTCGGCGGTGGCGTGCTGGGCGCGGGCATGCTCAACGACATCTCGCTGGCGCTGTTCGTGGGTCTGGCCGCCGGTGCCTACTCGTCGATCTTCATCGCGACGCCGCTGGTCGCCGACCTGAAGAACAGCGAGCCGCAGATGAAGGCGCTGGCCAAGCGGGTCGCCGCCAAGCGTGCCTCGGCCGCGGCCAAGGAGGCGGCCCGCCAGGAGGGCGGCGACGCCGGAGCGGACGAAGGAGCCGACGAGGACGCCGAGGGCGCCGCCGTCGTCGGCCCGCGCACCCAGCCCGAGCCCCGCAACCGCGGCGGCCGCGGTCGCCCGTCGGGGAGGCGTCGATGAGCGTCCCCGCCGCACTGCGCGAGCTGCTGCTGAGCCGGATCTCGGACGTGCCGGACTACCCGCAGCCGGGCGTGGTCTTCAAGGACATCACCCCGCTGCTCGCCGACCCGGCCGCGTTCCGCGCGCTGACCGACGCCTTCGTCGACCTGTGCGAGCGCTTCCGGGTCGACAAGGTGGTGGGCCTGGAGGCCCGCGGCTTCATCCTCGCCGCCCCGGTCGCGGTGGCCGCCGGGGTCGGCTTCGTCCCGGTCCGCAAGGCCGGCAAGCTGCCCGGCGCGACGCTGGGCCAGGCGTACGAGCTGGAGTACGGCACCGCCGAGATCGAGATCCACGCCGGTGCGCTGGCCCCCGGCGACCGCGTCCTGGTGATCGACGACGTGCTCGCCACCGGCGGCACCGCGGACGCGTCGCTGCAGCTCATCCGCCGGGCCGGTGCCGAGGTGGCGGGCCTGGCGGTGCTGCTGGAGCTGGGCTTCCTGGACGGCCGGCAGCGGCTGGAGCCGGGTCTGAAGGGCGCTCCGCTGGAGGCCCTGATCACGGTCTGAGCCGCCCGCCGGCACCGTCCGGCACCCGCACGGGAGCAGCGGGGGCATCCGGAACATTCCGGGTGCCCCCGCTGCTGTGTCATGTACGGACCCATGGCCGCGCGGCAGCCATGGCCATGGGCTCGATACCATGGCACCCCGGCCGCTTCGAGGCCCTGGGGTCCGTACCCGCATGAGGAGTGCCCTTGCCAGACGAGGCTCAGCCGCTCTCCCCCGGACCGCGTCCGGCGGAAACCCCCGCCGCACGCCCGGACGAGCCGAAGCCGCAGCCCGCGGCTTCCTCCGACGCGCCGCAGCCCGAGCGACCGGACGCGGCCGACGGCACCGCCGCGCCCGCCGCGCCCCAGGCCCCCACCGGCCGGTCCCGACCGGCCCCCGCGCCGCAGCCGCCGAGCAGATCGCTGTCGACCGCCTCGGCCGGCCGCTCCGGCTCGCCCAACCGCGTCCGGGCCCGCCTCGCCCGGCTGGGAGTGCAGCGCTCCAGCCCGTACAACCCGGTCCTCGAGCCGCTGTTGCGGGCCGTCCGCAGCAACGACCCCAAGATCGAGACCGCCACGCTGCGCCAGGTCGAGCGGGCCTACCAGGTCGCCGAGCGCTGGCACCGCGGCCAGAAGCGCAAGAGCGGCGACCCGTACATCACCCACCCGCTCGCGGTCACCACCATCCTCGCCGAGTTGGGGATGGACCCGGCGACGCTGATGGCGGGACTGCTGCACGACACGGTCGAGGACACCGAGTACGGGCTCGACACCCTGCGCCGGGACTTCGGCGACCAGGTCGCGCTGCTCGTCGACGGCGTGACCAAGCTGGACAGGGTCAAGTTCGGCGAGGCCGCGCAGGCCGAGACGGTCCGCAAGATGGTCGTGGCGATGGCCAAGGACCCGCGGGTGCTCGTCATCAAGCTCGCCGACCGGCTCCACAACATGCGCACCATGCGCTACCTCAAGCGGGAGAAGCAGGAGAAGAAGGCCCGCGAGACGCTGGAGATCTACGCCCCGCTGGCGCACCGGCTGGGCATGAACACCATCAAGTGGGAGCTGGAGGACCTCGCGTTCGCGATCCTCTACCCCAAGATGTACGACGAGATCGTCCGGCTGGTCGCCGAGCGCGCCCCCAAGCGCGACGAGTACCTGGCGGTGGTCACCGACGAGGTGCAGGCCGACCTGCGCTCCGCGCGCATCAAGGCCACCGTCACCGGCCGGCCGAAGCACTACTACAGCGTCTACCAGAAGATGATCGTGCGCGGCCGCGACTTCGCCGAGATCTACGACCTGGTGGGCATCCGCGTCCTCGTCGACACGGTCCGGGACTGCTACGCGGCCCTGGGCACCATCCACGCGCGGTGGAACCCGGTCCCCGGCCGGTTCAAGGACTACATCGCGATGCCCAAGTTCAACATGTACCAGTCGCTGCACACGACGGTGATCGGTCCCAGCGGCAAGCCCGTCGAACTCCAGATCCGCACCTTCGACATGCACCGGCGCGCCGAGTACGGCATCGCCGCGCACTGGAAGTACAAGCAGGAGGCGGTCGCCGGCGCCTCCAAGGTGCGCACCGACGCGCCCAAGAGCAGCGGCAAGGGCGTCGGCCAGGACACCGTCAACGACATGGCCTGGCTGCGGCAGTTGCTGGACTGGCAGAAGGAGACCGAGGACCCGGGCGAGTTCCTGGAGTCCCTGCGCTTCGACCTCTCCCGCAACGAGGTCTTCGTCTTCACGCCCAAGGGCGACGTGATAGCGCTGCCCGCCGGCGCCACCCCGGTGGACTTCGCCTACGCGGTGCACACCGAGGTCGGCCACCGCACCATAGGCGCGCGGGTCAACGGCCGCCTGGTGCCGCTCGAATCGACGCTGGACAACGGCGACTTGGTGGAGGTCTTCACCTCCAAGGCGCCCGGCGCGGGGCCGTCCCGCGACTGGCTGAGCTTCGTGAAGTCCCCGCGCGCCCGCAACAAGATCCGTGCGTGGTTCTCCAAGGAGCGCCGCGACGAGGCGATCGAGCAGGGCAAGGACGCCATCGCGCGGGCCATGCGCAAGCAGAACCTGCCGATCCAGCGGATCCTGACCGGCGACTCGCTGGTGACCCTGGCGCACGAGATGCGCTACCCGGACATCTCCTCGCTCTACGCCGCCATCGGCGAGGGCCACGTCGCCGCGCAGGGCGTCGTCCAGAAGCTGGTGCAGGCGCTCGGCGGACAGGACGAGGCGACCGAGGACATCGCCGAGTCGACACCGATCCGGCCGCGCTCCAAGCGCCGTTCCAACGCGGACCCGGGCGTGGTCGTCAAGGGCGTGGACGACGTGTGGGTCAAGCTGGCCCGCTGTTGTACGCCGGTGCCCGGCGACCCCATCATCGGGTTCGTCACGCGCGGCAGCGGCGTCTCGGTGCACCGCGCCGACTGCGTGAACGTGGACTCGCTGTCCCGCCAGCCCGAGCGGATCCTGGAAGTCGAGTGGGCGCCGACCCAGTCGTCGGTCTTCCTCGTCGCCATCCAGGTGGAGGCGCTGGACCGCTCCCGGCTGCTGTCGGACGTCACCCGGGTGCTGTCCGACCAGCACGTCAACATCCTGTCGGCGGCGGTGCAGACCTCCCGCGACCGGGTCGCCACCTCCCGCTTCACCTTCGAGATGGGCGACCCCAAGCACCTGGGGCACGTCCTGAAGGCGGTGCGGGGCGTGGAGGGGGTCTACGACGTCTACCGGGTGACCTCGGCCCGGCGTCCCTGACCGGGGCGCGGGGGCGGCCGTCGAGCGGCTCCCGCCCCCGCCCGCACCGCGGAACGGCCCGCCGGGAATCCCCGGCGGGCCGTCCTGCTGTCGTGCGGCGGAGATCAGCCGCCGAACTCCTCCAGGCCCTTGAGCGCCTGGTCCAGCAGCGCCTTGCGGCCCTCCAGCTCCCGGCCGAGCTTGTCGGCCTTCGCGGAGTTGCCGGCCGCCCGCGCCGTGTCGATCTGCTTCTGGAGCTTGTCGACGGCGTCCTGGAGCTGGCCGGTCAGCCCCGCGGCGCGCGCCCGCGCCTCAGGGTTGGTCCGCCGCCACTCGGCCTCCTCGGCCTCCTGGATGGCCCGCTCGACGGCGTGCATCCGGCCCTCGATCTTGGGACGGGCATCCCGCGGCACGTGACCGATGGCCTCCCACCGCTCGTTGATGCCCCGGAACGCGGCCCGGGCCGTCTTCAGCTCGGTGACCGGGAGCAGCTTCTCCGCCTCGGCGGCCAGCTCCTCCTTGCGGGTCAGGTTCTCCCGCTGCTCGGCGTCGCGCTCCGCGAAGACCTCGCTGCGCGCCTGGAAGAAGACGTCCTGCGCGCCGCGGAAGCGGTTCCACAGGTCGTCCTCGTGCTCGCGCTGGGCGCGACCGGCGGCCTTCCAGTCCTGCATCAGCTCGCGGTAGCGGGCGGCGGTGGTTCCCCAGTCCGTGGAGCCGGACAGCGACTCGGCCTCGGCGACCAGCTTCTCCTTGGCCTTGCGGGCGTCCTCGCGCTGCGCGTCCAGCGTGGCGAAGTGCGCCTTGCGCCGCTTGGAGAACGCCGACCGGGCGTGCGAGAAGCGGTGCCACAGCTCGTCGTCGGTCTTGCGGTCCAGGCGCGGCAGGCCCTTCCAGGTGTCCACCAGCGCCCGCAGGCGCTCGCCGGCCGCCCGCCACTGCTCGCTGGCGGCCAACTCCTCGGCCTCGACGACCAGCTTCTCCTTGGCCTCGCGGGCCTCGTCGGTCTGCCGGGCCTTCGCCGCCCGGCGCTCCTCGCGCCGCGACTCGACCGCACTGACGAGGGCGTCCAGCCGCTTCTTCAGCGCCTCGAGGTCACCCACCGCGTGGTGCTCGTCGACCTGCTGGCGCAGGTGGTCGATCGCGATCTGGGCGTCCTTCGCCGAGAGGTCGGTGGTCCTGACCCGCCGCTCCAGGAGGCCGATCTCCACGACCAGGCCCTCATACTTGCGCTCGAAGTAGGCGAGGGCCTCTTCGGGAGTGCCCGCCTGCCACGATCCGACGACCTGCTCTCCGTCGGCGGTACGCACGTACACGGTCCCCGTCTCATCGACGCGGCCCCACGGGTCGCTGCTCACAGCGCCTCCTCAACATGATGCCGACGCGGGCCCGTGGCCCCCGGCATCGTCCACAGTTTCTGTCCGGCGGGGCAGCGCCCCGACCGGTCCGACGGGCTGTATTGCGGTGAGGGTGGCAGGCCGTCGGATCAGGCACCCTACACAACGCCAATCTAGGCGACCGGCGGTCGGCTGTCCGCATCCAGCACGACCGAAATTCGGTGGGGACGACCGGGCGTTCTCCCGTACCGGCCACCTCGGATCAGGATTTCCGAACCACCGCCTTGTCGATGACGACGGTGGCGTTGGGCGCGGTGTTGCCGGTCGCCGGATCGGGGCGCGAACCGGCGGCGGCGATCTTCTTCAGGACGTCCATCCCTCCGGTGATCCGCCCGAACGGCGTGTAGTTCGGGGGCAGCGGGCTGTCCTGGTAGACGAGGAAGAACTGACTGCCGCCGGAATTGCGGGTCTTGGGGTCGGTGCCGTCGTAGCGGTTGGCCATGGCGACCGTGCCCGCCGGGTAGACGTCGCCCTTCAGGCGCGGGTCCTTGAGGTTCTCGTCCGGGAGGGTGTAGCCGGGCGTGCCCTCGCCGGTGCCCTTCGGGTCGCCGCACTGCAGCACGTAGATCCGCTGGTCGACGAGGCGGTGGCAGCGGCTGTGGTCGAAGTAGCCCTGCCCGGCCAGGAACGCGAACGAGTTGACGGTGTGCGGTGCCTTGGCCGCGTCCATGGTGAAGGTGATCCGCCCGCAGGTGGTGGCCAGCTCGGCGGTGTACGACGCCGAGGCGTCGACGGTCATCGCCGGCTCCTTCGGCCAGGTCCTCTTCGACGGCGAGCCCGGGGCGGGCCGGGCGCACGGGTCGGCGGTCGCGGACGGAGCCGGGGCGGCGTCGTCGGTGGTGCCCTTGCGGTCGCCGCCGATCAGCGTGACGGAGGCGTACGCGGTGGCGCCAGCGGCCAGTGCGACCGCCACGACGCCGGCGACGATCACGTTGCGGCGCTTGGTGCGCCGCACGGACTCGTCCCGCCGCTGTTGCTGGCGCGCGTACTTCTGTCGGGCGAGCTCGCGCCGCCGCCGGTCCTTGCTGACCACCGGTCGTCTCCTTGTCCTCAGCCTCGATCGCGGCCGTCTGCCGTGGCCGTACCGTATACGGGTTCGCCCTGCCGGGAGTCCCGCCGGTAGGCTCTGGAGCTGCCGAGATGTTCCGGGCGCGGTCCCGCAGGCCCGCACCCCGCCGATCTTTAAGGACGAACGTGCTGATTGCCGGGTTCCCCGCCGGGGCCTGGGGGACCAACTGCTACTTGGTCGCCCCCGCCGCCGGCGAGGAGTGCGTGATCATCGACCCGGGCCACCAGGCCGCCCAAGGCGTCGAGGAAGCGCTCAAGAAGCATCGGCTCAAGCCCGTCGCGGTGATCCTCACCCACGGCCACATCGACCACGTCGCGTCGGTCGTCCCGGTGTGCGGTGCGCACGGGGTCCCCGCCTGGATCCACCCCGAGGACCGCGCCATGATGAGCGATCCGGAGAAGGCGCTCGGCCGGTCCCTCGGGCAGCAGCTGATGGGCGAGCTGACCGTGGGCGAGCCGGACGACGTCAAGGAGTTGGCCGACGGCGGCGTCCTGGACCTGGCCGGGATGGAGTTCTCGGTCGCGCACGCCCCGGGCCATACCAAGGGGTCGGTGACCTTCCGGATGCCCGAGCAGGCGGACGTTCCGCCGGTCTTCTTCTCGGGCGACCTGCTGTTCGCCGGCTCCATCGGACGCACCGACCTGCCGGGCGGCGACTCCGCCGAGATCCTCCGGTCGCTGGCACGCGTGTGCCTGCCCCTGGAGGACTCCACCGTCGTCCTGTCCGGCCACGGCCCCCAGACCACCATCGGCCACGAGCGCGCCACCAACCCCTTCCTCAGGCAGGTGGCCGCCGGCCTCGGAGACGGCACCCCGACCGCCGCTCCGCGACGAGGAATGTGACGAGAACCTTCCGTGAGCACCTTTCAGGCACCCAAGGGCACCTACGACCTGATCCCGCCGTCGTCCGCGACGTACCTCGCGGTGCGCGAGGCGATCGCCGCACCGCTGCGGAACTCCGGGTACGGCTACATCGAGACGCCCGGCTTCGAGAACGTCGAGCTCTTCGCCCGCGGTGTCGGTGAGTCCACCGACATCGTCACCAAGGAGATGTACGCCTTCGAGACCAAGGGCGGCGACAGGCTCGCGCTCCGTCCCGAGGGCACCGCCTCCACGCTGCGCGCCGCGCTGGAGGCCAACCTCCACAAGGGCGGCAACCTCCCCGTCAAGCTCTGGTACTCCGGCTCGTACTACCGCTACGAGCGTCCGCAGAAGGGCCGCTACCGGCACTTCTCGCAGGTCGGTGCCGAGGCGATCGGCGTCGAGGACCCGGCGCTGGACGCCGAGTTGATCATTCTGGCCAACCACTCCTACCGCTCGCTCGGGCTCAGCGACTTCCGGATCCTGCTCAACTCGCTGGGTGACAAGGAGTGCCGCCCCGTCTACCGCGCCGCGCTCCAGGACTTCCTGCGCGGGCTGGAGCTGGACGAGGAGACCCGCCGCCGGATCGAGATCAACCCGCTGCGCGTCCTGGACGACAAGCGGGAGTCGGTCCAGGAGCAGCTGATCGGCGCGCCGATGCTGCGCGACTACCTCTGCGAGGCGTGCAAGACCTACCACGAGCAGGTGCGCGAGCTGCTGACCGCGGCGGGCGTGGCCTTCGAGGACGACCCGAAGCTGGTCCGCGGCCTGGACTACTACACCCGCACCACCTTCGAGTTCGTCCACGACGGCCTGGGTTCGCAGTCCGCGGTGGGCGGCGGCGGCCGCTACGACGGCCTCTCGGAGATGATCGGCGGGCCCGCGCTGCCGTCCGTCGGATGGGCGCTGGGCGTCGACCGCACGGTGTTGGCCCTGGAGGCCGAGGGCATCACCCTCGACCTGCCGGCGGCCACCTCCGTCTACGCCGTCCCGCTCGGCGAGGAGGCCCGTCGGGTGCTGTTCGGCAAGGTCACCGAACTGCGGCTGGCCGGGGTCGCCACCGACTTCGCCTACGGCGGCAAGGGCCTGAAGAACGCCATGAAGTCCGCCAACCGCTCCGGCGCGCGGCTGGCCCTGGTGGCCGGCGAGCGGGACCTGGCCGAGGGCCTGGTCCAGCTCAAGGACCTGCAGAGCGGCGAACAGACCGCGGTCGCGCTGGACGCGGTGGTCGACGAGGTCCGGCGGGCGCTGGCCTGAGCCGGCGGAAACCGACCCCGCGGGGGCCCGGACGGCAGCGCGCCGTCCGGGCCCCCGCGCGTCAACCCCGGTACGCGCAATCACCCCGGATCCGTCCTCGGCACCCCGGGTTCACAGGGAGGTGCGGCACAATGAAGGATGCGGCCGGGACCGCCGGCCTCGCCCCCACCTCCCACGGGACCGACGGAACGGCCATATGACGACGACAGCGCTTGACGACGTGTCCACCGACGACGACCGCGCGAGCGCCGCGGAGACCATCGGCTCCGGTCGTGGCCTCGCCCTGCTCCTGGTCATCACCGGTGCGCTCGGTGGCCTGGCCGCCTGGATCATCACCCTGGACAAGTTCGAGCTGCTGAAGGACCCGAACTTCAAGCCGGCCTGCAGCCTGAACCCGATCATCTCCTGCGGCAGCGTCATGCAGAGCAAGCAGGCGGAGGCCTTCGGCTTCCCCAACCCGATGGCCGGCCTGGTCGGGTTCGCCGTGGTCATCGCGATCGGCATGGCCCTGCTGGCCGGCGCCCGGTTCCGCCGCTGGTACTGGCTCGGCCTCAACGTGGGCACCCTGCTCGCCGCGGTCTTCTGCATGTGGCTGATGTCCCAGTCGCTGTACGAGATCAACGCGCTCTGCCTGTGGTGCACGCTGACCTGGTGCGTGACCATCCTGATGTTCTGGTACACCACCGTGCACAACCTCAAGCACGGCATCCTCCCGGCGCCCCGGGGCCTGCGCGACGCGGTCGTGGAGTTCCACTGGGTGGTTCCGGTGCTCTGGTACGGCGTGATCGCCCTGCTGATCCTGACCCGCTGGTGGTCGTACTGGAGCAGCCTGATCTGAGCGGTCCGGGGACGTCCCGGACGTCTTCGCACCGCTGCCGCGCCCCGCGCCCCGGCCCGCCGACCCCGGCGGCCGGGGCGTTGTCAGTGGTGTGGCATAGGCTCCGTAGACGTGGAGCCCGACCTGTTCACCGCCGCTGCGGAAGACCGTCAGGAGAAGGACCCCGCGGGGTCGCCTCTCGCCGTACGCATGCGTCCGCGCACCCTCGACGAAGTCGTGGGGCAGCAGCACCTGCTCAAGCCCGGCTCGCCGCTGCGGCGGTTGGTGGGGGAGGACAGCGGCGGCCCGGCCGGCCCGTCGTCGGTGTTCCTGTGGGGGCCGCCCGGCATCGGCAAGACGACCCTGGCGTACGTCGTCAGCCAGGCGACCAACAAGCGCTTCGTCGAGCTCTCGGCGATCACGGCCGGCGTCAAGGAGGTGCGGGCGGTCATCGACGGCGCCCGCCGCGCCTCGGGTGGCTACGGCAAGGACACCGTCCTCTTCCTCGACGAGATCCACCGCTTCAGCAAGGCGCAGCAGGACTCCCTGCTGCCCGCGGTCGAGAACCGCTGGGTGACGCTGATCGCCGCCACGACCGAGAACCCGTACTTCTCGGTGATCTCCCCGCTGCTGTCCCGCTCGCTGCTGCTGACGCTCGAACCGCTCACCGACGACGACCTGCGGGGCCTGCTGCACCGGGCGTTGACCGACGGGCGCGGGCTCGGCGGGGCGGTCACCCTCCCCGAGGACGCCGAGGCGCACCTGCTGCGGATCGCGGGGGGCGACGCCCGGCGGGCGCTGACGGCGCTGGAGGCGGGGGCCGGTTCCGCGCTGGCGAAGGGGGAGCCGGAGATCACCCTCCAGACGCTGGAGGAGGCGGTGGACCGCGCCGCGGTGAAGTACGACCGGGCCGGCGACCAGCACTACGACGTCGCCAGCGCCCTGATCAAGTCCATCCGCGGTTCCGACGTCGACGCCGCGCTGCACTACCTGGCGCGGATGATCGAGGCGGGGGAGGACCCGCGGTTCATCGCCCGGCGCCTGATGATCTCCGCGAGCGAGGACATCGGCCTGGCCGATCCGTCGGCGCTGCAGACCGCGGTGGCCGCGGCCCAGGCGGTGGCGCTGATCGGCTTCCCCGAGGCCCGGATCACGCTCAGCCAGGCGACCATCGCCCTCGCCCTCGCCCCGAAGTCGAACGCCGCGTACCTGGCGATAGACGCCGCGCTGGCGGACGTCCGGGCCGGCAAGGCCGGGCCGGTGCCCGCGCACCTGCGCGACGGCCACTACAAGGGCGCCCAGAAGCTCGGTCACGGCCAGGGGTACCAGTACCCGCACGACCTGCCGGGCGGCATCGCGGCCCAGCAGTACGCCCCGGACGCGGTGCACGGCACGCGCTACTACGCCCCCACCCGGCACGGGGCCGAGGCGCGCTACGCCGACGTCGCCGAGCGGGTCCGGGACCGGCTGCGCGGCGAGCAGGGCGACTGACCGGGGCGCGGCCGCCGGGGCCGTGGGCGGCCGGTCAGCTGGCCGCGGCCTCGAAGAGCACGTGCATCGCCCGGCGCAGTTCGACGACGTCCCGGACCGGCTCGGGGAAGTCGAAGCGGGCGTCGAAGGTCCGGTGTGCGCCGTCGGTGAAGCGGACCCGCAGCCCGAAGCGGTCCAGGCCCACCGGGACGGCGTGCTCCCGCAACCCGCAGACCTCGCCGCGCTCGCCGAGCAGCGCGCACAGCCCGCGGACCTGTTCGGCGTGGGCCGCGTGCAGGTGCTGGAGCAGCTCCGCCTCGTGGGCGACGAGCGGGTCGGGTACCGCGCCGGCGAACTCCTCCGGTTCGAAGGACTCCGCGCCCCACAGGTCGTCCACCGCGCCCTCGCCGACCTCCAGGCGCAGCAGCGTCCAGGCGGGGCGCCCGTACTGGCCCGGGGCCGGGTCGGGGGCGAGCGCCTCGCCGATGCCGAGCAGCTCGCCGACCGGGTGCCGCTCGGCGAGCAGCATCGCGGCCCGGGCGCGCTGCTCGTTGCGCACCGGGGTGAGCCAGCCGGCCACCCAGGCGCGTCCGCGGATCCGGTGGGGCACCGAAACGGGCGCCACGTCCGTGATCTCCATCACGGCCGGCAGGTCGTCGTCCTGGGCGTGCGACGCCGCCCGGGCGGCCGCGGAGTCCCCAGGAACCAGGAGCAGCACGTCTCCTTCGGGCGTGACCGTCCGGCAGACGGGAGCCGAGAGGCCGGTCTCGTCGGGATCCTCGACTCCGGGGATGTCGAGCGAGCCCATACCATTGGACTCGACGAGAGTACGTACGCGCTCAGCCGCCGAGGGCCGCTGGGCGTCGTCCACGGGACGCGGCTGACCCGTCCCGGTGCTGTCTGCGCCGGGCAGGGGGATCCCAGGTCGAAACATGCGTTCTCCTCGCGCTAAGGTAAGCCTCACCTAACTTACATGGAGGAACGTTCCACGTGAACCAGTCGCGTCCCAAGGTCAAGAAGTCCCGTGCGCTCGGCATCGCGCTGACGCCGAAGGCCGTCAAGTACTTCGAGGCCCGTCCCTACCCGCCCGGCGAGCACGGCCGTGGCCGCAAGCAGAGCAGTGACTACAAGGTCCGACTGCTGGAGAAGCAGCGTCTGCGCGCTCAGTACGACATCAGCGAGCGCCAGATGGTCCGTGCCTACGACCGCGCTCGGAAGGTCGATGGCAAGACGGGCGAGGCCCTGATCGTCGAGCTTGAGCGCCGTCTGGACGCGCTCGTCCTGCGTTCGGGCCTGGCCCGGACCATCTACCAGGCCCGCCAGATGGTGGTCCACGGCCACATCTCGGTCAACGACCGCAAGGTCGACAAGCCGTCGTTCCGCGTCCGCCCCGGCGACGTGGTGATGGTTCGCGAGCGCAGCCGTGACAAGCACCCCTTCCAGGTGGCCCGCGAGGGTGGCTACGCCCCCGACGGCGAGACCCCGCGCTACCTGGAGGTCAACCTCCAGGCGCTGGCGTTCCGCCTCGACCGGGACCCCAACCGCAAGGAGATCCCGGTGATCTGCGACGAGCAGCTCGTCGTCGAGTACTACGCCCGCTGATCCACTCGGCAGGCGCACCGCTCAGCCCGCCGGCTCCCCTCCGCTCGCGGACGGGGAGGCGGCGGGCCGGTGCGGAGCGGGTGCGGTGATCCGCAGCCGCCCGCGCGGTCCCGGGACGTCGTCCGCCGGCTTGAGGATCCGCGCCACCGCCGCGTCCAGGTCCAGCTGTCCGCCGGCCCGCCGGCAGCGCTCGTAGCGCGCCGCGCCCAGTCGCTCCCGGGCCTGCCGTTCGCACAGCGCGTGCGGCTGGTTGAAGTGCCGCGAGCCGAACAGCGGCAGCCCCACCGAGCCCCAGAGCCGGCCCGCCGCGCCCTGGAGCACCGCGGCCTCCGCCGCGTCGCCCTCGCCCAGCGTCACCAGGGCCAGCAGCTCGATCGCCAACACCGCGCCCAGCAGGTCGTGGAAGGAATGGTCGATCGCCAGCGCCTCCGCCAGCAGCTCGCGGGCCCGAGCGCCCTCCCCGCGCGACCATGCCGCGTACCCCAGCACGAACAGGGCGTACGCCAGGGTCCAGCGCTCCCCGTGGTCCGCGCACACCTCCCGGACGTCCTCGCACAACCGCACCGCGTCGTCCAGCTCGCCCTGGAAGGCCACCGCCATCGCCAGCTCGACCTGTCCCATCAGCACGTTGCTGTTGAGCTCGCCGATCTCCCGGTAGCGGTGCAGGGCCCCGCGCAGCAGCGTCTCGGCGCGCGGCATGTCGTCGCAGACCAGCGCCAGGCAGCCGGTGCGGTGCAGCGCGTACGCGGCGGCCGTGGCGTTGCCGGTCCGCTCGGCCTCCTCGCGGCACTCCTGGAGCATCCCCAGCGCCCCCACCGTGTCCCCCTGGAGCACCGCCACGTAACCCGCCACCCACAACGCCTTCAGCCGGGCGTCGTCGTGGCCGCCGTCCAGCTCCAGCGCCCGATCCAGCCAGTACCGGCCTTCGGACAGGCGCCCGCAGCCCACCCAGTAGAACCACAGCGTGCCGGCCAGGTACTGGCCGAGGTGGGTGTCCCGGGGGCTCTCCAGGCTGTGCTCCAGCGCCACCCGCAGATTCGGCAGGTCGGCGTCGATCCGGCCCGCGATCTCGGCCTGCCGGGGGCTGAACCAGTCCAGCTCGCACCAGGTCGCCAGCCCCAGGTACCAGTCGCGGTGCCGGTGGCGCAGCCGTTCGCCGTCCCCCGCCGCCGCCAGCCAGTCCGCGCCGTAGGCCCGCACGGTGTCCAGCATCCGGTAGCGCACCCCGGCCGCGGCCTCCTCCCGGACCAGCACCGACTGGGCGACCAACTCCCCGACGACGTCGAGGAGTTCGTCGGCCGGAAGCTCCGGACCCGAGCAGACGTACTCGGCCGCCTCCAGGTCGAACTGCCCGGCGAACACCGACAGCCGCGTCCACAGCAACCGTTCGGCGGGGGTGCACAGCTCGTGGCTCCAGCCGATCGCGGTACGCAGCGCCCGGTGCCGCGCCGGCGTCCCGCGGGCGGTGCCGACCAGCAGCCGGAAGCGGTCGTCGAGCCGGTGCAGCACCTGCTCCAGGGAGAGCGCCCGCAGTCGCCCGGCGGCCAGTTCCAGCGCCAGCGGGATGCCGTCCAGGCGGCGGCACAACTCGCTGACCGCCGGCTCGTTGGCGGGCCCCACGGTGAAGCCGGGCAGCACGGCGGCGGCCCGGTCGGCGAACAGCGCGGCGGCGTCGGCCCCGCCCATCGGGGGCACCGACAGCGTCTGCTCGCCCGGCAGCTCCAGCGGGCGGCGACCGGCGGCCAGCACCCGCAGCCCGGGGGCGCGCCGCAACAACTCGGCGGTCAACTCGGCGCAGTCGTCGACCAGGTGCTCGTAGCCGTCGAGGACGAGCAGCGCCTCGCGGCCGGCGAGGTGGGCGCCGAGCGCCGTGCGCACCGGGCGGCCGGAGTGATCGGCCAGCGCCAGGGCCTCGGCGACCGCGTGGTCCAGCAGGTGCGCCTCGTGCAGCGTGGACACCTCGACCAGCCACACTCCGTCGCAGAAGCGATCCTGCAAGATCGCTGCGCTGTGTCGGGCGAGCCGGGACTTGCCCACGCCGCCCACGCCGATGAGCGTGACGAGCCGGCCGGCGGACAGGTGCCGGTCGAGCGCGGTGAGTTCGTCCGCGCGGCCGACGAAGCGGTTCAACTCGGCGGGGAGGTTCCCGCGGGCCCGCGGGCGCGGAGCGGAACGGCGGGCGGCGGGGCCAGGGCGCGTGAGGCGTCGCATGGCACACGGAGCGTACTCGTGGCGATGCGGACCGTACAATCACCCCTTCCGGTGCCCCGGCCCGGAGCGGGAGCACGGTACGGACGGACAGTCACGGCGCGATAAGGTCAAGGTTGCCGTTCGAGCAGGACGAGACCAGACCAGAGCAGACCAGTCGGAGTGTGGTGCCAGCGTGTCCGGTGGAGAGGTGGCCGGGATCCTCGTGGCCGTCTTCTGGGCGATCCTCGTGTCGTTCCTCGCCCTCGTGCTGGTGAGGCTCGCACAGACCCTCAAGGCGACCACGAAGATGGTGACCGAGGTGTCCGAGCAGGCGGTTCCGCTCCTGGCCGACGCGTCCGAGACCGTCCGCTCCGCGCACACCCAGCTCGCCCGCGTCGACGCCATCGCCGCCGACGTGCAAGAGGTCACCGCCAACGCCTCCGCGCTCTCCTCGACCGTCTCCACCGCCTTCGGCGGACCGCTGGTCAAGGTCGCGGCGTTCGGCTACGGCGTGCGACGTGCGATCGGCAAGAAGGGCCTGCCCGAGCCGGACCGCACCGTCGTCGGCCGCACCCTGCCCGGCGCCCGCCGCGGCCGGCGCCGCTCCCGTCGCTCCAAGGACTGATCACCGCGATGTTCCGCCGCGCATTCTGGTTCACCACCGGCGCCGCCGCCGGGGTGTGGGCCACCAACAAGGTCCACCAAAAGCTGCGCAAGCTGCAGCCCGACAGCCTCGCCGCGCAGGCCGCGGACAAGGCCGTCGAGACCGGAAACCGGTTGCGTCAATTTGCATTGGACGTACGGGCCGGAATGGCGGACCGTGAAGAGCAACTGCACGACGCCCTCGGGCTCGCGGAGCCCGTCGAGGCGCCCGAGCTGCCCGCACCGCGCCGCGCGGTGCTCCACACGTCGTACCGAACCACGAGAACCCCCGGACTGACCGGACCGACCGGAAATGAGGACCACTGATGGAGTCGGCTGAAATCCGCCGCCGCTGGCTGCGCTTCTTCGAAGAGCGCGGGCACACCGTCGTGCCGTCGGCGTCGCTCATCGCGGACGACCCGACGCTGCTCCTGGTCCCGGCGGGCATGGTCCCCTTCAAGCCGTACTTCCTCGGCGAGGTCAAGCCCCCGTTCAAGACCGCCACCAGCGTCCAGAAGTGCGTGCGCACGCCGGACATCGAAGAGGTCGGCAAGACCACCCGGCACGGCACGTTCTTCCAGATGTGCGGCAACTTCTCCTTCGGGGACTACTTCAAGGAAGGTGCGATCAAGCACGCCTGGGAGTTGCTGACGTCTCCCGTGGCGGACGGCGGTTACGGCCTGGAGCCCGAGAAGCTCTGGATCACCGTCTACCTGGACGACGACGAGGCCGAGCGGATCTGGCACGAGGTCGTCGGGGTGCCCAAGGAACGCATCCAGCGTCTGGGCAAGAAGGAGAACTACTGGTCCATGGGCGTCCCGGGCCCCTGCGGTCCGTGCTCGGAGATCAACTACGACCGGGGCCCCGAGTTCGGCGTCGAGGGCGGCCCGGCCGTCAACGACGAGCGCTACGTGGAGATCTGGAACCTGGTCTTCATGCAGTACGAGCGCGGCGCGGGCCTCGGCAAGGAGGACTTCGAGATCCTCGGCGAGCTGCCGTCGAAGAACATCGACACCGGCCTCGGCCTGGAACGCCTCGCCATGATCCTGCAGGGCGTGCGCAACATGTACGAGACCGACACCCTCCGGGTGGTCATCGACAAGGCCGGTGAGCTCACCGGCGTCCGCTACGGTGCCGCCACCGACTCCGACGTCTCACTGCGCGTGGTCGCCGACCACATGCGCACCTCGACGATGCTCATCGGCGACGGCGTCACCCCCGGCAACGAGGGCCGTGGGTACGTCCTGCGCCGGATCATGCGCCGGGCCATCCGCAACATGCGGCTGCTGGGCGCCACCGGCCTGGTCGTCGGCGACCTGCTCGACGTGGTCATCCGGGCGATGGGGCAGCAGTACCCGGAGCTCCTGCAGGACCGCAAGCGGATCGAGACGGTCGCCCTCGCCGAGGAGGCCGCCTTCCTCAAGACGCTCAAGGCCGGCACCAACATCCTCGACACCGCGGTGACCGAGACCAAGGCCGGTGGCGGCACGGTCCTCGCCGGCGACAAGGCGTTCCTGCTCCACGACACCTGGGGCTTCCCGATCGACCTCACCCTCGAAATGGCCGCCGAGCAGGGCCTGTCGGTGGACGAGGACGGCTTCCGCCGCCTGATGAAGGAACAGCGGGACCGCGCCAAGGCCGACGCCCTGGCCAAGAAGCACGGCCACGCCGACATGTCGGCCTACCGCGAGATCGCCGACAGCTCCGGCTCCTCGGTCTTCACCGGCTACACCGACACCGAGGGCGAGTCCGCCGTCGTCGGCCTCGTGGTCAACGGCGTCTCCGCGCCGGCCGCCCACGAGGGCGACGAGGTCGAGGTCGTACTGGACCGCACCCCGTTCTACGCCGAGGGCGGCGGCCAGCTCGCCGACACCGGCCGGATCAAGCTGGACAGCGGCGCCGTCGTCGAGGTGCGCGACGTCCAGCAGCCGGTCCCCGGCGTCATCGTCCACAAGGGCGTGGTGCAGGTCGGCGAAGTGGTGCTCGGCTCCGCCGCGTACGCCGTCATCGACGTCCAGCGCCGCCGGGCCATCGCCCGGGCCCACAGCGCCACCCACCTCACCCACCAGGCGCTGCGCGACGCCCTGGGCCCGACCGCCGCCCAGGCCGGTTCGGAGAACTCCCCGGGCCGCTTCCGCTTCGACTTCGGTTCGCCGGCGGCCGTGCCCGGCTCGGTCCTCACCGACGTCGAGCAGAAGATCAACGACGTCCTGGCCCGTGAACTCGACGTGCACGCCGAGGTCATGAGCATGGACGACGCCAAGAAGCAGGGCGCCATCGCCGAGTTCGGCGAGAAGTACGGCGAGCGGGTCCGCGTGGTCACCATCGGCGACTTCTCCAAGGAGCTGTGCGGCGGCACGCACGTCCACAACACCGCCCAGCTGGGCCTGGTGAAGCTGCTCGGCGAATCCTCCATCGGCTCCGGCGTGCGCCGCGTCGAGGCGCTGGTCGGCGTCGACGCGTACCGCTTCCTGGCCCGTGAGCACACCGTCGTCTCGCAGCTCACCGAGCTGGTCAAGGGGCGTCCGGAGGAGCTGCCCGAGAAGATCTCCGGAGTCCTGGCCAAGCTGAAGGACGCCGAGAAGGAGATCGAGAAGTTCCGCGCGGAGAAGGTGCTGCAGGCCGCGGCCGGCCTGGCCGAGGGCGCCAAGGACGTCCGCGGGGTGGCCCTGGTCGCCGCCCAGGTCCAGGACGGCACCTCCGCCGACGACCTGCGCAAGCTGGTCCTCGACGTGCGCGGCCGGATCCAGGGCGACCGCGCCGTGGTCGTGGCCCTCTTCACCGTGGCCAACGGCCGCCCGCTGACCGTCATCGCCACCAACGAGGCCGCCCGCGAGCGCGGCATCAAGGCCGGCGACCTGGTCCGCACCGCCGCCAAGACGCTCGGCGGTGGCGGCGGCGGCAAGCCCGACGTCGCCCAGGGCGGCGGTCAGAACGCCGCCGCGGTGCCCGAGGCCGTCGGGGCCGTCGAGCGCCTCGTGGCCGAGGCGGCCTGACGCCCGTGAGCGAGATGCGACGCGGCCGCCGCATCGCCGTGGATGTCGGGGACGCCCGGATCGGGGTCGCCTCGTGCGACCCCGACGGGGTCCTCGCCACCCCCGTCGAGACCGTGCCGGGGCGGGACGTCCCGGCGGCGCACCGACGGCTCAAGGCGATCGTCGAGGAGTACGAGCCGCTCGAAGTGGTGGTCGGTCTGCCCCGCTCCCTCAGTGGGGGAGAGGGGCCGGCCGCGGCCAAGGTCCGGGCCTTCGCCCAGGAACTCGCCCGGAACGTCGCCCCCGTCGGGGTCCGGCTGGTCGACGAGCGGATGTCGACGGTCACCGCGACCCACGGGCTGCGGGCCTCCGGAGTCCGCAGCAAGAAGGGCCGCTCGGTGGTGGACCAGGCCGCCGCCGTGGTCATCCTCCAGAGCGCACTGGAAACCGAACGCACGTCCGGGCGACCGCCCGGGGAGCACGTCGAAGTGGTCACCTGATCGCGGTACGGTAACGTTCCGCGCGTTGTGGCGGCGGTTCGAACAGCCGCGCGTGCAAGTAGAGGCGGATCGGTACGACAGGCGCCACCCGGACGGTGCGCCCCGCCTCTCGGCTCTAGGGGATCGATGACCGAGTATGGCCGGGGCTACGGCTCCGAACCGTGGCATCCCGACGACCCGCTCTACGGAGACCGTGGTCCGTACGGAGGCCAGGAGCAGCAGCCGCAGTGGGGCGGACAGCAGCCCACCGGGTATCCCCAACAGCAGTACCCCCAGCACCCGCAGCACGACCAGCACCCCCCGCAGCAGTACCCGCACCAGCAGCAGTACCCCGCGGGCCACGGCGGCTGGGACGGCAACCAGCACGCGGGCGGTCAGCCGGCGTACGACCCGTACGATCCCTACGGGCAGCCGCAGCCGGCGGACCCGTACCTCCAGCAGGGCCAGGAGTACCCCGCCCCGCACCAGACCGGCCAGAACTACGCGGGTCAGGGGCACGACTACTACGGCGCGCCGGACGGCTACGGTCTCCACGAGACCCAGCAGATGCCGGCCCAGCCGCCGGCCCCGCAGCACCACGGGATGGCGGAGCAGGCGCTGGCCGACCCGCACCAGCAGCAGTACGGGCAGCCTTCGCACCCGCAACGTCCGGGCGACTACCCGCCGGGGCCCGTCCCGCACCAGCACCCGCCGGCCGGGGCGCCCTTCGAGGAGCCGGCCGCCGAGGGCGACGACTGGCGGGCGGCGCCGGACGCCGACGGACCGGAGCCGCGCAAGCGGGAATCGGACCACCCGTTCTTCGCCGACGAACCGGACGCCGAGGACGACGGCTACGACGACGAGGACGGCGGCCGGTCGGGCCGCGAGCGCCGGGGTCGGAAAGGCAAGAACAAGAAGAACAAGCGCCGCAGCGGTAGCGCCTGCCTGGTCGTGACCCTGGCGCTGGCCGGTGTCGTCGGCGGCGTCGGGTACTTCGGCTACGACTTCATCATGCGCCACTTCACCTCGCCCCCCGACTACGAGGGCGAGGGCAGCGGGGCCGTGCAGGTCGAGATCCCCGACGGCTCCACCATCTTGCAGATGGGCCTGATCCTGAAGCGCGAGGGCGTGGTCAAGAGCGCCGACGCGTTCTCCGAAGCGGCGGTCGACAGCAAGAAGGACAAGCTCCTCCAGCCCGGTTCGTACTCGCTGCGCAAGCAGATGTCCGCGGCCTCGGCCGTGGCCCTGATGTCGGATCCGCGCAGTCGCAACGGCCTGACGATCCAAGAGGGGCTGCGGGCCAGCGCGGTCTACACGCTGATCGACAAGAAGCTCAAGCTCGCGGCGGGCACCACCAAGGAGATCGCGCACAACCAGGCGAAGAACCTCGGACTGCCGTCCTGGGCCGATGACTCTCCGAAGATCAAGGACCCGCTGGAGGGCTTCCTCTACCCCTCGACTTACAGCGTCGGAGAGCACGCAAAACCCGCCGACGTGCTCCGGCAAATGGTCTCGCGGGCCACTCAGGAATACCAGAAGTACGATCTTGAATCGAACGCCAAGAAATTCCATCTGGATTCTCCGCTGCAGCTCATCACCGTCGCCAGCCTCACCCAGGCCGAGGGCATGACGCACGATGACTTCCGGAAGATGGCGGCCGTCGTCTACAACCGATTGGCTCCGACCAACACGGCCACGAACCAGAAGCTGGAATTCGACTCGACGTTCAACTACCTCAAGAACCAGAGCAAGATCAATATCAGTACGCAGGAGATCCGGCACTACGACGATCCCTACAACACGTACTTCTACCGGGGACTCCCGCCCGGTCCGATCGGAAATCCCGGCGCGGACGCGCTCAAGGCCACGATCAACCCGGACAACTCCGATAAGTGGCTCTACTTCATCTCGGTGGACGGCAAGAAGACGGACTTCACGACCAACTACGCCGACCACGAGAAGCTCGTCCAGGAATTCAACAAGCGACAGCAAGAGCAGAAGCAGAACGGAAACTGAAGGCCAGCCGGTGTCCCACAGTCCTGAGCACAAGAAGGCGGCGGTCCTCGGATCGCCCATCGCGCACTCCCTCTCGCCGGTGCTGCACCGCGCCGCCTACGACGAACTCGGACTGAGCGGCTGGGAGTACGGCCGTCACGAGGTCGACGAATCGGGGCTCCCCGGATTCCTGGAGGGGCTCGGTCCGGAATGGGCCGGCCTGTCGCTGACCATGCCGCTCAAGCGCGCGGTGATCCCGTTGCTGGACGAGATCACCCCCACCGCGGCCTCCGTCGAGGCGGTCAACACCGTCGTGTTCACCCCCGACGGGCGCCGGCGCGGGGACAACACCGATATCCCGGGCATGCTCGCGGCGCTGCGCGAACGCGGCGTCCAGCAGGTCGAGCGGGCCGCCGTGCTCGGCGCCGGCGCCACCGCCTCCTCGGCGCTGGCCGCGCTCGCCCGGATCTGCACCGGCGAGGTCACCGCGTACGTCCGCAGCGCGGCGCGCGCCGACGAGATGCGCGGCTGGGGCGAGCGCCTGGGGGTCCCGGTCCGCACCGCCCCCTGGGACGAGGCCGCCGCGGCCTTCACGGCGCCGCTGGTCATCGCGACCACCCCGGCGGGCAGCACCGACCCGCTCGCCGCCGCCGTCCCCGACCGGCCCGGCACCCTCTTCGACGTGCTCTACGAGCCCTGGCCGACCGCGCTGGCCACCGCCTGGGCCGACCGCGGCGGTGCCGTCGTCGGCGGCCTGGACCTCCTGGTCCACCAGGCCGTCCTCCAGGTCGAGCAGATGACCGGGCGGGCGCCGGCGCCGCTGGCCGCGATGCGCCGGGCCGGCGAGGCGGCCCTCGCGGCCCGCTGAGCGGCCCCTCCGCCCGCTGGGTGGTCCCCGCGGTCCGCACCCTGGACGGCGCGCCGCGCGACCCGCGCGACGTGGGAGGATCAGAGGAGACCGTACGCGGATGAGCAGCACATGAGCAGTACTGAGGAGCACCGTTGAGCAGGTTGCGTTGGCTGACGGCGGGGGAGTCGCACGGCCCCGCACTCGTGGCGACGTTGGAGGGCCTTCCCGCCGACGTGCCGATCACCACGGAGATGGTGGCGGACGCCCTGGCCCGCCGCCGGCTCGGCTATGGCCGCGGTGCCCGGATGAAGTTCGAGCGGGACGAGGTCACCTTCCTCGGCGGTGTGCGGCACGGCCGTTCGCTGGGTTCCCCCGTGGCGATCATGGTCGGCAACACCGAGTGGCCCAAGTGGGAACAGGTCATGGCCGCCGACCCGGTGGACGAGGCGGAGCTGGCCGAGCTGGCCCGCAACGCCCCGCTGACCCGCCCCCGCCCCGGCCACGCCGACCTCGCCGGTATGCAGAAGTACGGCTTCGACGAGGCCCGCCCGATCCTGGAGCGCGCCTCCGCCCGCGAGACCGCGGCCCGGGTCGCCCTCGGCACCGTCGCCCGTTCCTTCCTGAAGGAGACGGCCGGCATCGAGATCGTCTCGCACGTCGTCGAGCTGGCCGCGGCCAAGGCCCCGTACGGCGTCTACCCCACGCCCGCCGACGTCGAGAAGCTGGACGCGGACCCGGTGCGCTGCCTGGACGCGGACGCGTCGAAGGCGATGGTCGCCGAGATCGACCAGGCCCACAAGGACGGCGACACGCTCGGCGGCGTCGTCGAGGTCCTCGCCTACGGCGTGCCGGTCGGCCTCGGTTCGCACGTCCACTGGGACCGCCGGCTGGACGCCCGGCTGGCCGCCGCCCTCATGGGCATCCAGGCCATCAAGGGCGTCGAGGTCGGCGACGGCTTCGACCTGGCGCGGGTGCCCGGCTCGAAGGCGCACGACGAGATCCTCGCCACCGACGACGGCATCAGGCGCGCCTCCGGCCGTTCCGGCGGCACCGAGGGCGGCCTGACCACCGGTGAACTCCTGCGCGTGCGGGCCGCGATGAAGCCGATCGCGACCGTGCCGCGGGCGCTGGCGACGATCGACGTCGCCACCGGCGAGGCCGCCAAGGCGCACCACCAGCGCTCCGACGTCTGCGCGGTCCCGGCCGCCGGCATCGTCGCCGAGGCGATGGTGGCGCTGGTGCTGGCCGACGCGGTGGTGGAGAAGTTCGGCGGCGACAGCGTGCCGGAGACCCGCCGCAACGTCCGCAGCTTCCTCGACAACCTGGCGATCAAGTGACCGCGCCCGTCGTCGTACTGGTCGGCCCGCCCGGGGCCGGCAAGTCCACCGTGGGCGCGCTGCTCGCCGAGCGGCTGGACGTCGGCTACCGCGACACCGACGCCGACATCGTCGCCACCGCCGGCAAGCCGATCGCCGAGATCTTCATCGACGAGGGCGAGCCGCACTTCCGCGCGCTGGAGCGGGCCGCGGTCCGCGCCGCTCTCGACGCGCACCCCGGGGTGCTCGCCCTCGGCGGCGGCGCGATCATGGACGACGCCACCCGGCAGTTGCTGACCGGCCGGCCGGTGGTCTTCCTGGACGTCGAACTCGCCGACGCCGTCAAGCGGGTGGGGCTGGACGCGCCCCGTCCGCTGCTCGCGGTCAACCCGCGCAAGCAGTGGCGCGAGCTGATGGAGCGGCGCCGCCCGCTCTACACCGAGGTCGCCCGGGCCGTGATCGCCACCGGGGGCCGCACCCCCGAGGACGTCGCCGACGCGATCGTGGACGCTTTGGAGCTACGGCCGGCCGCGAACGCCGTGCGGCCCGCCGGCAGGGAGGAACAGGCATGACGGAGCAGGCCACCCGCATCCAGGTCGGCGGTACCGCCGGCACCGATCCGTACGAGGTCCTCGTCGGGCGGCAGCTGCTGGGTGAACTCCCCGGCCTGATCGGCACCGCTGCCCAGCGCGTCGCCGTGCTGCACCCCGAGGCGCTGGCCGCCACCGGTGAGGCGCTGCGCGAGGACCTGGCCGCCCAGGGCTACGAGGCGATCGCCATCCAACTGCCCAACGCGGAGGAGGCCAAGACCGCCGAGGTCGCCGCCTACTGCTGGAAGGCGCTGGGCCAGACCGGCTTCACCCGCACCGACGTGATCGTCGGCGTGGGCGGCGGGGCCACCACCGACCTGGCCGGCTTCGTCGCCGCGACCTGGCTGCGCGGGGTGCGCTGGATCGCCGTCCCGACCACCGTGCTGGGCATGGTGGACGCCGCCGTCGGCGGCAAGACGGGCATCAACACCGCCGAGGGCAAGAACCTCGTCGGCGCGTTCCACCCGCCGGCCGGCGTGCTGTGCGACCTGGCCGCGCTGGACACCCTCCCGGTCCACGACTACGTCTCCGGACTGGCCGAGGTCATCAAGGCCGGTTTCATCGCCGACCCGGCGATCCTGGAGCTGATCGAGGGGGACCCGGAGGGCGCCAAGCGGCCCGACGGCCCGCACACCTCCGAGCTGATCGAGCGGGCGATCCGGGTCAAGGCCGACGTGGTCTCCGCGGACCTCAAGGAGTCCGGTCTGCGGGAGATCCTCAACTACGGTCACACCCTGGCGCACGCCATCGAGAAGAACGAGCGCTACAACTGGCGGCACGGCGCCGCGGTCTCCGTCGGCATGGTCTTCGCCGCCGAACTCGGCCGGATCGCCGGCCGGTTGGACGACGCCACCGCCGACCGGCACCGCGCCGTCCTGGCCTCCGTGGGGCTGCCCCTGACCTACCGCGGCGACCAGTGGCCCAAGCTGCTGGAGACCATGCGGGTCGACAAGAAGTCCCGCGGCGACCGGCTCCGCTTCATCGTCCTGGACGGCCTGGCCAAGCCGACCGTCCTGGAGGGCCCGGACCCGGCGATGCTGCTCGCCGCGCACGCGGAGATCGCCTCGTGAGCCGCAGGGTGCTGGTCCTCAACGGCCCCAACCTCGGGCGGTTGGGCTCCCGCGAGCCGGACGTCTACGGCGCCACCTCCTACGCCGGGCTGGTCGCCGAGTGCGCCCGGCTCGGCAAGGAGCTGGGCTTCGAAGCCGAGGTGCGGGAGACCAACGACGAGGGCGAGATGGTCCGCTGGCTGCACGAGGCGGCCGACGGCTCGATCCCGGTCGTCATCAATCCCGGGGCCTTCACGCACTACTCGTACGCGATGCGGGACGCGGCGGCCCAGCGCACCGCCCCGCTGATCGAGGTGCACATCTCCAACCCGTACGCCCGCGAGGAGTTCCGCCACACCTCCGTCATCGCGGCCGTCGCCAGCGGCACCGTCGCCGGTTTCGGCATCGGCTCGTACCGCCTGGCGCTCCGTGCCCTCGCCGAGGAACTGGACGGCTGATCGGCGCGGTCGCCACACGCCCGTGCCCTCGGCCGTTCATTCGACGTGCGCCGGGGGTAGGGAGACCTCCTGGCAGCTGCCGGGGGAGTACGGTTCACCGCAGCACCACCCGGCGGTGGGACGGCAACGACCCGTACCCGCCCCGCAGTTGTCGTCACGGCGCACCGGGCCACCCCGCCCGGTGCGCCGCCCCGCACCACGTCGACCGCACGAGACGGAGAGCCACCGGATGCAGTACGCAGTGGGGGCTCCGCTGCCACCGCCCCGCGGCCCACTTCACCCCCAAGGCGCCGGCATGACCATGAACTGGACGCCGCACCCCGGCC
>LIQL01000450.1 GCA_001418405.1 Streptomyces diastatochromogenes
CCGGTCGTCTGCGTCATCTGCGCCGACGACCGGCAGTGGGTCCCCGCAGGCGGACAGCGCTGGTCCACCCTCGACCGCCTCAAGGCCGACGGCTTCCACAGCCAGGTGCGCGACGTCGAACCCGGCCTCGTCGGCATCGGCGCCGAACCCGTGATCGGCATCGGCCAGCGCGGACTCCTCCTGCGCACCGACGAAGGCAACGTCCTGTGGGACCCGTCGCCCTACATCGACGACGCCGCCATCCAGGCCGTACGGGACGCCGGCGGCCTGCGCGCCATCAGCTCCAGCCACCCCCACTTCTACGGCGCGATCGTCGCCTGGAGCCAAGCCTTCGACGCCGAGATCCTGCTGCCCCAGGCGGACATCCACTGGCTCTCCCGCCCCGCCGCCACCGAACCCCTGGTCACCACCTGGGAGGGCACCCTCCCGATCGCCGACGGCGTGACCCTCGTCCAGTGCGGCGGCCACTTCCCGGGCAGCTCGGTGCTGCACTGGGCGGCCGGCGCCGAAGGCCGCGGCCTCCTGCTCACCGGCGACACCATCAACATCTCCCCGGGCGAGGACCGGGTGGCCTTCCTCTACAGCGCCCCCAACCGCCTGCCCCTGCCCGAACAGGGCGTCCACCGCGTCGTCGAAGCCGTCCGCCCCTACCCCTTCGACCGGCTCTACGGCCACTGGTGGGAGCCGGCCATCCGCCGCGACGCGCAACGCATCCTCCAGGACTCCACCGCCCACTACCTCACGTTCATGCGCGGCACCGCACCCTCCTGGGTCGTCGATGCCGACTGACCCGCCCACCGCACCACGCCCCTACGTCCTGCTCAGCGCCGCGATGTCCCTCGACGGCTTTCTGGACGACACCAGCGACCGGCGCCTGCGCCTGTCCAACGCTGCCGACTTCGACCGGGTCGACGACGTCCGGGCCACCTGCGACGCGATCCTGGTCGGCGCCACCACCGTCCGGCGCGACAACCCCCGGCTCCTGATCGGGTCGGCCGCCCGAAGGGCCCACCGCCGCAGCCAGGGACGGCCCGAACACCCCACGAAGGTCACCGTCACCACCAAGGGCCTCGACCCGTCCCTGGCCTTCTTCACCACCGCCGGCGACAAGATCGTCTACTGCCCCCGCCCGGCCCTGCCCACCCTGGCGGAGGAACTCGCCGACGTCGCCGACGTGACCGCCGCCGGCGACCCGCTCGACCTCGGCCTGCTCCTCGACGACCTCGGCGACCGCGGCATCCGCACCCTCATGGTCGAGGGCGGCACGACCCTGCACACCCAGTTCCTCGTCCACGACCTCGCCGACGAGGTCCACCTCGCCCTCGCCCCCTTCTTCGTCGGCGAAGCGGGCGCACCGCGCTTCGTGGGCCCCGGTGCCTTCCCGCACGACACCGCCCACCGACTGCACCTCGCCGACGTCACACAGGTGGGGGACGTCGCCTTCGTCCGCTACCTCGCCAAGCGCCGGAGCGAGGGAGCATGAGCACCCACCTCGGCCAGCCGACCCGACAGGACCGGCACTGGCTCGGCGAAGCGATCGCGCTGTCCCACAAGTGCCCACGCTCCGCCACCGCGTTCTGCGTCGGGGCGGTCGTCGTCGACCAACGCGGCGAGGAGATCGCCCGCGGCCACTCGCGCGAGGCGGACGACCACCAACACGCCGAAGAGGCCGCGTTGGCCAAACTCGACCCGCACGACCCCCGACTGGCCGACGCCACCCTCTACAGCTCCCTGGAACCCTGTGGTCTGCGCAAGTCACGCCCCGCCCCCTGCGCCCGCCTCATCGCCGCAGCCGGCATCCCCCGGGTCGTCTACGCCTGGCGCGAACCGTCCCTGTTCGTCGCCGCCCGGCAGGGCCTGGCCATCCTGACCGCCGCCGGCATCACCGTCGTCGAGATCCCCGACCTGGCCTCCGCCGCCCGAGCCGCCAACACCTACCTCCCGGGCATCGACCCCTGACCGCCCGTCTCCGATACAGGCGGCCATCCGGCCCCACGACCGCCCCAACAACCCTCCGCACGCCGTCCCTTGGACCGCAACCCGACACTTCCGAAAGGCGCACCCCATGTCCGAAGCACAGCGCGTCGTCATCGTCACCGGTGGTGGCACCGGCATCGGCGCCGCCACCGCACGCCTCCTGAGCGCGGCCGGGCACCACGTGGTGGTGTCCGGCCGGCGCCCCGAACCCCTCCACCGCATCGCCGAGGAGACCGGCGCCCTCGCCCACCCCGCCGACGCCGCGAACCCCACAGAAATAGCGGGCCTCGTCGAGGCGGCGGTACGCACCCACGGCCGGCTGGACGGGGTGGTGCTCAACGCCGGCATCGGGCGCGGCGGCGCGGTCGGCGACATGGCCGTGGAGGACTGGGAAGCGGTGCTGCGGACCAATCTCACCGGCCCGTTCCTGCTCCTGCGGGCCGCCCTGCCGCACTTGCTGGCGACCCGGGGCGCGGTCGTCGCGGTCGCCTCGGTCTCCGCGCTCCGCAACGGCACCGGCAACGCCGCCTACGCGACGTCCAAGGCGGCCCTGCTGCAACTCTGCCGCTCCCTGGCCGTCGACTACGGCCGACAGGGCCTGCGGGCCAACACCGTGTGCCCGAGCTGGGTCCGGACCGAGATGGCCGACCGGCGGATGACCCGGTTCGCGGACGAGGCCGAACTGCCCGGAGGCATCGACGACGCCTACGCCGAGGCGACGCAACTGACGCCCGCCCGCCGCCCGGGCGCTCCGCACGAGGTCGCCGAGGCGATCAGCTGGCTGCTCTCGCCCGCCGCGTCCTACGTCAACGGCGCGGTGCTGACCGTGGACGGGGGAGTGACCGCGCTCGACCCCGGAGTCGCCGCGTTCGACTTCTCGATCGCCCCCCGCGGCCCGCGACCGTAGCGCGACGGGCGCCGAGGCGGTCCAGGCGTGGGCCGCCGACGACATGACGCTACGTCAACGATCCGTCACGGTCACCCGCACCGTCGCCCCCGGCCGCGCCGCAGGCAGCCGGAGCTTCGTCCGCCCGGGCCCGTCCGCGACCACGACGGTGACCGGGCCGCCTCCGGTGACGCGCACCCGGGGGCCGTGCGGGAAGGCCGCGTCCGGCAGGGACAGCACGGTCCAGGCCCGTCGCGTGGTGCGGTCGGCGGTCAGGGTGAGGGTGTAACTCCGGGTGGCCGGGCTGGCGGATTCGGAACCGGGGACCCCCGCCACCACGGGTGCGTACGGGCCGAAGGCCGGTTCCTTGCCGGGCGCGGGCGTGCCGTCGTGGTCGTAGGCGCAGTAGCCGCCGCCCCCGGTGGCACGGCAGTCGTACCACAGCGCCCACCCCGCGGCGAAGCCTTCGAGCGAGGTCACTTGACGCTTCATCAGCTCCGCGTTGCCGGGCGTGCGGGCCTGGGGCGGTCCCCATTCGCCGACCAGTACCGGCAGCCGGTGACGGGCGGGGTAGTCGCCGATCGCGGCCTCGTAGCGCTCGACGAAGCGACCCGAGGGGTCCCAGTCGGCGCCCGATTCGACGGCGGTGTCGTAGTAGTGCGGGGCGTACCCCAACCGGGCCGCGCCGGGCCGCGGGTCGTGGAAGCCGGGCAGGCTGGTGGGGACGCCCTGGCCGACCAGCACGGTGGGCTCGACGAAGAGCCAGGCGTCGGGATCGACCGAGCGGACGGCACCGATCAACCGCCGGTACATGGTCGCCAACCGCCCGCGCTCCAGCGTGGCGGAGGCGCGCACCTGGTCGTCCGGGTCGGTCGGATCGCCCGGGACGGGCCCGAACGGCTCGTTGAACAGGTCGTACCCCAACAGGGACCGGTGACCGCGCAGCGCCTTGGCCACCGTGGCGTACGCGGCGCGCTGCGCCGCGCGCAGGTCGGCGTCGTCGTACAGGTGGGTGAAGGCGGCCTGCACGGCCGGCTGGAAGTACTCCGCGAACCAGTCGTCGGGGTTGGGCTCGAAGGGCAGGCCGTCGGTGCGGGCGGCCCAGGCGGGAATGCCGTTGTGGCCGAACGTCGGCCCGAACACGTCCTGGTGCCAGTCGACCAGCACCAGTACCCGGTACCGGTCGGCCCAGCCCAGGATCCGGTCGAGATAGCGCAGGTAGCCGGCGTCGTAGTGCCCGCGCCGCGGTTCGACCTTCTCCCACTGGACGTTGAGCCGCAGCAGGTTGAAGCCGTCGCCCGCCAGGTCGGCGAGGTGCTGCTCGGTGACGGTGTCGGTCTTGCCGAGGTTGAGCCCGCGCAACTGCAACGCCCGGCCGCTCCGGTCGGCGAAGAACGTCCGCCCGGCGGGCGAGGTGACGGTGGCCGTGGGCACGGGCCGGTCGGCCGCCCGCCCGCCCCGGTCGGCCGACGACGGGTCCCGGGTGACCGGCCCCACCGCCGCCGCCGACCCCGCGGCGGGCCCGGCACCACAGACGGCACTCAGCAACGCCACCCCGAGGGCGAGGCTCGTCACGGCGCGGCGCAGACGCATGGTGGCTCTCCAATGGCAGCGGCTCGACGTCACTCCGGTCGGCGGTCGCCGACCGCCGGTCGGGATTCTGCGGCACGCACGACACGGAAGGAAGAGGCATGACGCAGGTGCTCCGTGGCGCCCGGAAGGACGGGGAGTACCACGCGGGCCGGGCAGCGCTGGCCAGGACCGGGAGAGCTTCGCGGGCCGGGCGGCGCGCTCGCCCGCCGCCCGGAGCCGTCAGCCGCGGAGCGCCTGGTGCAGCAGTGCGCCGAACTCGACCGGATGCGTCGTCAGGCCGGTGTGCCCGCCGGGGAAGTGCCGCAACTCGCAGCCGAACCGCTCGGCCAGCAGCGCGGCCGGACGGTAGGGCAACTCGCCCCGGGAGTCCTGGCCGCAGGCGAACACCAGCCGGTCCGACAGGGCCGCCAGCCGTTCGAGGTCGGGGGCGTAGGACATGAAGCCGGGGACGATGCGCCCGACGAAGAAGGGCAGGTTGGCCCTCGTCTGCTCGGCCCGCGCCGCGGCCTGCGGCGGCAACTCGACCTGGGCCCGCGGTGCCGGCGTGCCGCCGTCCTTCGCCAGCCCCGCCGCGAACGCGGCCATCGCCGGCATCAGCCCCTCGGTCCGGAACGTCGCCTGGACGCGGGCGATCAGGGCACGGTGTACGGCGGCGTCCGGCAGGACCTCGACGACCGGCGGCTCGTGCACCACAACGCGCTCGACGCGCTCGGGCCGGGTCGTGAGCAGGTGCAGGGCGACGATCCCGCCCGAGCTGGCGCCGAACACCCGGGCGGGCGCGTCGGGGGACAACCGCTCCAGCAGGCGGAACGCGTCGTCGGCGTGCTCGGCCACCCGCTGCTCGGCCTCGGGGTCGTCGAGCGTGCTGCGGGACATACCGCGCGGGTCGTAGGTGGCCACGGTGTGCGTGGTGGCCAGTGTGTCGGCGACGGCGTCGAAGGCGGCGGCGCCGCCCGTGCCACCGGGGATCAGCAGCAAGAGCGGTCCCCGGCCGCGCACTTCGTAGTGCAGGGTCGCGCCGTCGACCCGCAGCTCGCCGGTGGTCGGGGTGGTCGGGGTGGTCATCAGGAGTCTCCTTCGAGGGACGGGGGCCAGTGGGCCAGGACGGCGTGCAGGGCGTCGAGGGCGCGCTCCCACGAGCGCTGCGCCGGACGTGCGTGCGCGAACCCGCCCGCGGCCTCCAGGGCGACGAACCCGTGGAACGTGCTGCGCAGCAGGCGGACCGCGTCGGTCAGGTCCGGCTCGGCCAACCCGTAGCCGCGCAGCATGCCGTAGCTCAACTCGACCGCGCGCCGCGGACCGGCCGCCCGTGCCACGAGTTCGGGGTCGATCTCGATCGGGGCCTGGGTGGCCGCGTAGCGCCCCGGGTGCGCGCGGGCGTACTCCCGCCAGGCGTTCGCGAACGCCACCAGCGCGTCCTTGCCCGACCGCCCCGCGGTCGCCTCCGCGATCCGGACGGTCTTCTCGTCCGCCGCCAGCAGGGCGATCCGCCCGCGCAGGTCCGCCAGGCCGCGCACGTGCGTGTACAGGCTCGCGTCCTTCACGCCGAGCCGTCGCGCCACCCGCGACATGGTCACCTGGTCGAGTCCGACCTCGTCCGCCACTTCGGCGCCCGCCAACGTCACCCGCTCCGCCGTCAATCCGGCCCGCACCATGCGCCCTCCCACTTTCCTAGGGGCCCTAGGTTAAACCTAAGGGTCCTAGGAAACGCAAGGGGAATCCCGCACGCGGGAACGCGGAGAGGGCACCCGCTGCGGCCCGGAGCAGCGCCGGGCCACCCATGGATGCCCTCTCCTGAAGCGGTCGGTGTCAGCGCCGGGCGCGCCGCCCCTCCTCGCACCCGCGCCGCCAGTCCTCCTCGTACCAGCCCGGATGTTCCCGCCCCGCCGCCTGGCCGCACGACGTCAGCAGGTAGGCGTAGAACGTCGTGCGCAGCGGCTCGCCCGCGTCCAGGCACCCGGGCTGCAGCAGCCCCGCCCCGCAGCCGGCTCGCCTGCGCCGTTCCTCCCGGGCCCGCAAGTCCCGCTCGCGGCGCTGCCGCTCCTCGGCGGCGACCTCGGCCCGCGCCTTCGGGTAGTACGACGCCGCCCAGACCCGACCGCGCTCGTGCACCTGCGCGCGGCGCGCATCGTGCACCCCCGCCACCACCACGGCCACCGTCGCCAGCAGCAGCGCGACCACCCCGACCGATTTCGCCGTCCCCCAGATGTCCTTCATGGCGGCCACCCTGCCACAGCGCCCGGACAGCCCGGCCCGTCCCAACCACCCCTGTGCGTCGAGCACTTGCCGTGCCGCCGGGGCAGGTCCGCCCCCGCCCTGCGCCGTCGGACCCGACTTCCCGGACCAGTCCGCGCCGGGCGCACCGTTCACGGCCGGGCGGCGCGCCGCGGTGGTTATGCTGCGTCCGCTGCGCCTGGCACCGTGCCCCACCGCCACGCGCGCTCACGTCCAAGCGGGGCGTCACCCAGCTCCGGAGCGCCCTGCTCCGCAGGCGGCCGGCACGTCAGGTCGCCCCACCCAGCAGAGGACACCGGCATGCAGCAGCCCACCACGGTCGCCGAGGATCTCCGCAACGCCCTGCGGACCTTCCCCGACTTCCCCAAACCGGGCATCAACTTCCAGGACTTCACCCCGGTCTTCGCGCAGCCCCGGTTACTGCGACGGATAGCCGAGTCCCTGGCCACCGCCTTCGACGGGGAGTTCGACCGCGTGCTCGCCGTCGAGGCGCGCGGATTCGTGCTGGGCACGACCGTGGCCGCCGTGGCGGATCGGCCACTGGCCCTGGCCAGGAAGAAGGGCAAACTCCCCGGGCCCGTCTTCAGCGCCGCCTACGACCTGGCGTACGGCACCGACACCCTCGAACTCCAGCAGGACGCCTTCGCACCCGGCGAACGCGTCCTGATCGTCGACGATGTCCTCGCCTCCGGCGGCACCCTCGCCGCGGCGGCCGGCCTGGTGGCGAAATGCGGCGCCCAACTCGTCGGCTTCAGCGTCGTGATGACCCTCGCCGGCCTCGACGGAGCGGCCCGGCTCGCCCCCGCGCGGGTGTTCTCCCTCCTCCCCGACCACGCCTGAACCGCGCACCGGGGCGCGCACCGGCGGCCGGCCGTCAGCACGTCGTGCGGCGGCCGGCCGACACCGGTGGCGGCGGGGCTCCGCACCGCTCGGCAAGGTCCGATGCGGGTGGGGTTGAATGGCTCCGTCCACGGGGCGACGGGTGTGGCGCCGACGACGGCGCGGAAAGGGTGACTGTGCGCGTTTTGGGGGACCGCTACGAACTCGTGAGGTTCGTGGGCCGGGGCGGCATGGGCGAGGTGTGGGAAGGCCGGGACCGGGTGATCGAACGCCGGGTCGCGATCAAACTGCTGCCACCGCACCACGGCACCGCCGCGAGTGCGGAGTTGTTCTTCCGCGAGGCACGCACCGCCGGGGGACTGAACCACCGCGGCGTCGTCACCGTGCACGACGTGGGCCGGGATCGCGACGACGGCACGCTGTTCCTGGTGATGGAATTCGTGGTCGGCCAGGACCTGGCGGCCGTGTTGCGGCAGGACGGGCCGCCGCCGGTGCCCGTCGCCGCCGACTGGGGCGCCCAGACCGCGGCCGCACTGGCGGCGGCCCACGACGCGGGCATCGTGCACCGCGACCTCAAACCGGCCAACCTCATGCTCACCGCGGGTGGTGACGTCAAGGTCCTCGACTTCGGCATCGCCCGTTTCATGGCGGCCACCGACAAGTCCAGCAAGGTCATGGGGACGCTCGCCTACATGGCCCCGGAGCGGTTCCGCGAACACGGCGGCGACGCCCGCACGGACCTGTACGCGCTCGGCTGCGTGCTGTACGAACTCCTCACCGGCGCACCGCCGTTCCAGGCATCCGATCCGGTGGCCATGATGGCCGCCCACGTCCAACAGGCACCCGACGCGCCCAGCACCCTGCGCCCCGGCATCCCGGCCGCCGTCGACGACCTGGTCGTCCGGCTGCTGGCCAAGGACCCCGCGGACCGCCCGGCCTCGGCGGCCGAGGTCGGGAGGGCGCCGGCCGTGGCGGTCGGCGTGCGCAGGGCGTCGTGGACCTCGGCCGCCGAGGCCGGGCGGT
>LIQL01000451.1 GCA_001418405.1 Streptomyces diastatochromogenes
CTATCCGAAGCGGTGACCCCGGCCGCCCGGGCCGGTCGGGGTCACCGCTTCGGATAGGGCAGCAGCGTCCGGTCCACCGCCTCCCAGGCCGTCCGCAGCCGCGCCAGCAGTTCCGGTTCGTGCCCCGCCCGGTCGGCCTGCTCGCGCGGGTCGGCGGTGAGGTGGAAGAGCTGGTCCGCGCCGCCCGTGCCCCGGTAGTACTTCCAGTCGCCGCGGCGCAGCGCCCGCTCGCCGCGCACCCGCCAGAACAGGTCGCGCTCGGCCGGCCGTTCCCCGCGCAGCAGGTAGCCGGCCAGGCTCGCCCCGTCCAGCGGGTGGTCGCGGTCCGGCCGGGCGCCCGCGACCTCCAGGAGCGTGGCCGTCCAGTCCGGGGTGAACACCGGCTCGTGGCTGACCTGCCCGGGGTCGATCCGGGCCGGCCACCGCACGATCGTCGGCACCCGGATGCCGCCCTCCTTCAGCGACGCCTTGTTGCCGGAGAGCGGCCAGTTGTACGACCAGCGTTCCCCGCCGTTGTCGCTGGCGAAGAAGACGAGGGTGTCCTCCTCCTGGCCGGAGCGCCGCAGCGCGGCCAGCACCTCGCCGACCGAGCGGTCCAGGTCCTCGACCATCTCGCGGTACTTCTCCAGCGAACCGCCGTCCTCGTGGAACAGCGCGCTCCGGTCGCCCGCCTTGATCCGGCGGACGATCTCGGCGCTCTCCTCGGTGTCGCCGTCCGCGATCCACGGCCAGTGCGGCGTCGTGTAGTTGAGGTTCAGCAGCCAGGGCCGGTCCGCGCCGCGTCCGCCGGAGCGCTTGCCGGCCTCGGTGACGTGCTCCACCGCGCGCTCGGTGAGGATCCGGGTGTAGTAGCGCAGGTCCCGGTACTGCGCATCGCCCTCGTAGAGGTCGTACTCCCCGGCGAGCCCCAGCTTCGAGTAGTACTCCAGGGCCCCGCCGAAGTTCCCGAAGAAGGTGTCCCAGCCGGACTTGGTGGGGCTGTAGTCCGGCAGGTAGCCGCAGTGCCACTTGCCGATCAGCGCCGTGGCGTAGCCGGCGTCCCGCAGCAGCGACGCGAGCGTGGGGTGGTCGGGCGCCAGGCCCACGCCGCGGTCGGCTATCGGCTCGGCGAGCCCGCCGGCGGTGCGGCCCGGGTAGCGGCCGGTGTAGAGCGAGAAGCGGGTGGGCGAGCAGGTCGCCGACCCGGAGTACCCCTGGGTGAAGCGGACACCCTGCCGGGCCAACCGGTCCAGGTGCGGCGTCCGGATACCGGACGCCCCGTACGAGGAGAGGTCCGCCCAGCCCAGGTCGTCGCCGAGGATGAAGAGGATGTTGGGGCGCCGCGAGCGCCGTCCCGGGGCGGCCCGGAACGGCCGCTCCCCGGGCTGCTCCGGTGCGGCGGCAGCGGCGGCCGGAGCGCCCGCCAGGGTCCCCAGCCCGCCCACGGCGGCCGCGGCGCCGACGCCGGCCGCCGTGGGCGGCGGGTTCGTGGGCGGGGCGCTCGTGGACGGGGTCGACGGACGACATCGGTACGGGTCTCCAGGGAACTCGTGCGGGCCGGGGCGCCGCGCATCGGCCCCCGGGGACGGCGGGAGACGGGCGGGCGAGCGAACGTCGCGCATCTCACACCGACCGGACAGCGGGCATCGCGGACATCTCGCCGCGTACTGCGCGGCGAGGGGTCGGGCGGAGCCCTGGCGGTCGACCGGGAGGAAATGCGAAAGTGCAGCTCAGGGGCGGCGGCGCGGCGTCAGGCGCGGCGCGCGGCCACCCGTTGTCACCCGCGGTGACAGATCGCGCTGGCCACGCGACCGAGGTCGACGTGGCGGCGGCGCACGAGGCGCGGCGCGCGGCGGGGCGCCCGGTGACACGCCAGGCGTGCCAAGGGCTGCGGGGTCTGCATGGGCAGGAATCCTGGCCGGGTGGCCGTGGGCACGTCAAGCATGCTTAACGCCCCGTTCATGCACTCCTCCAGCTCGCAGGCCATCCCCGGTTCGGATGAATCCGCGACCTGCCCTAGACTCTGGGGCGTGCCACGTGGTGACGGACGACTCAACCACGACCTGCTCCCCGGTGAGAAGGGCCCCCAGGACGCTTGCGGCGTCTTCGGAGTCTGGGCCCCGGGGGAAGAGGTCGCCAAACTCACCTACTTCGGGCTGTACGCGCTGCAGCACCGTGGACAGGAGTCCGCGGGCATCGCGGTGAGCAACGGCTCCCAAATCCTCGTCTTCAAGGACATGGGCCTGGTTTCCCAGGTCTTCGACGAGACTTCCCTCAGTTCCCTCCAGGGCCACATCGCCGTGGGCCACGCCCGTTACTCCACCACCGGTGCCTCGGTGTGGGAGAACGCGCAGCCGACGTTCCGCGCCACCGCGCACGGTTCGATCGCGCTCGGCCACAACGGCAATCTGGTCAACACCGCCGAGCTGGCCAAGATGGTCGCCGCGCTGCCCCGCGAGGGCGGCCGGGCCACCCAGGTCGCGGCCACCAACGACACCGACCTGGTGACCGCGTTGTTGGCCGGCCAGGTCGACGAGGACGGCAAACCGCTGACCGTCGAGGAGGCCGCGCCCCGCGTCCTGCCGAAGGTCCAGGGCGCCTTCTCGCTGTGCTTCATGGACGAGCACACCCTCTACGCCGCCCGTGACCCGCAGGGCATCCGCCCGCTGGTGCTCGGCCGCCTCGAACGCGGCTGGGTGGTGGCCTCCGAAACGGCCGCCCTGGACATCGTCGGCGCCAGCTTCATCCGCGAGATCGAGCCCGGCGAGATGATCGCCGTCGACGAGAACGGCCTGCGCAGCTCGCGCTTCGCCGAGGCCCGCCCCAAGGGCTGCGTCTTCGAGTACGTCTACCTCGCCCGGCCGGACACCGACATCGCCGGTCGCAACGTCTACCTCTCCCGGGTGGAGATGGGCCGCAAGCTGGCCGCCGAGGCGCCCGCCGACGCGGACCTGGTGATAGCGACTCCGGAGTCCGGCACCCCGGCCGCCGTCGGGTACGCGGAGGCCAGCGGGATCCCCTACGGCTCCGGCCTGGTCAAGAACTCCTACGTCGGCCGGACCTTCATCCAGCCCTCGCAGACCATCCGCCAGCTCGGCATCCGCCTCAAGCTCAACCCGCTCAAGGAAGTCATCCGCGGCAAGCGCCTGGTGGTCGTCGACGACTCGATCGTCCGCGGCAACACCCAGCGCGCCCTGGTCCGGATGCTGCGCGAGGCCGGCGCCGCCGAGGTCCACATCCGGATCTCGTCGCCGCCGATCAAGTGGCCGTGCTTCTTCGGCATCGACTTCGCCACCCGCGCGGAGCTGATCGCCAACGGCGCGAGCGTCGAGGAGATCGGCAAGTCGCTGGGCGCCGATTCGCTGGCGTACATCTCCATCGACGGCATGATCGAGGCGACCGCGATCGACAAGCCGAAGCTGTGCCGTGCCTGCTTCGACGGCGAGTACCCGATGGAGCTGCCGGACCCGGAGCTGCTGGGCAAGCACCTCCTGGAGTCCGAGACCAAGACCCCGGCCGCGTCCGACGTGGACGGCGTCCAGACGCTCACCGCCGGGATCGGCGGCGCCGACGCACTGCGGCGCCCGTAGAGCTCGTACCCACCCAAACGAAAGTTCTCAGCCATGTCCGCTGAATCCACCGGTGCCAGCTACGCGAGTGCGGGTGTCGACATCGAAGCCGGCGACCGCGCCGTGGACCTCATGAAGAAGTGGGTGGCGAAGGCCACCCGCCCCGAGGTCGTCGGCGGGCTCGGCGGTTTCGCCGGCCTCTTCGACGCCTCCGCGCTCAAGCGCTACGAGCGTCCCCTGCTGGCCTCGGCGACCGACGGCGTCGGCACCAAGGTCGACATCGCCCGCAAGATGGGCGTCTACGACACCATCGGCCACGACCTGGTCGCGATGGTCGTCGACGACCTGGTCGTCTGCGGTGCCGAGCCGCTGTTCATGACCGACTACATCTGCGTGGGCAAGGTCTTCCCGGAGCGGGTCGCGGCGATCGTCAAGGGCATCGCCGAGGGCTGCGTGCTGGCCGGCTGCGCGCTGGTCGGCGGCGAGACCGCCGAGCACCCGGGCCTGCTGGGCGAGGACGAGTTCGACGTCGCCGGTGCCGGCACCGGC
>LIQL01000452.1 GCA_001418405.1 Streptomyces diastatochromogenes
CGGCGTCGGCGTCGCACCGGATCTCCGCCGCCCCCGCCGACGGGCCCCCCGTCCGCGCCACCAGCGTCCCGCCGCACCCCGGCTCCACGCACGTCCCGAGCGGCACCCGGCGCACCGCGCCCGACGACGTCACCCGGCGGGCGGCCCGCACCCAGCGGTGAAGCTCCGCCGAGAACTCACCGGCCGCCGGATGCGCCGCCAACCACTCCAGGTGCTCGACCAGCCACCGGGCCAACGCCGGCACGGTCCGCGCCGGCGCCGCCACCCCGCGCTCCTGCGCCACCAGTCCGCTCCACGACGCCAAGGTGGTCACGATGCCGGAACGGACCTCCGTGGCCGCGGTGTTGAACGGCATTCCCGGCAGCGGGCCCCCGCTGGTCCGCTCCCGCGGCCCGCCCGAACTGCTCAACATCCGTCCGCATTCCTCGTACAGGTGCGGCAAGGCCCGCAGCAATTCCCCGGTCGACTCCCGGCACGCACCGCACAGCGAAATACCGTCGTCGCCCGCTCCCCGTACGTGCGCGTTCCCCGCGGCCCGGCACGCGGCTGCCTGACACCGCTCCGCCACGGGCACCGCACGCATCGACTCTGCCACCGAAGGTCAACTCCTTTTCCGAAGTGGACTTCCAGCAAAACCGAAGCCGTCGCCGGTCGGCAAGTGATCTTCGTATTCCTGGAGAAGAGTCAGCGCGCAGCACGCTTAACACAGAGGACTTACAAATAACCGTGCGGACCACGTCAGACGGCAATCCCCGCCCGCCCCGGAGTGTGTCGGACGCCACGATCTGACACTCCTCTGACGTTCCCCTTGGCTTGCGCTATGAATGCTGAGCCTCTTCTGAGCAATCTTGCGACCTTCCTGGAAAAATAGGGTTGATCTCTGAAGCCGCACCGAAGAAGCTCATTACTAGCTTCCGCTGCACTGTGTTCCGGAACCGCCAAGCGCGCCTTTTCCGGGGCCGTTCAAGCGCCTAAGGGCCCCTTTCGCAAAGGCTGTGCCCGGCCGTCACGAAGCCCGCTCCGCACAAAGAGCCACATGCCGACGCGGCCCTCGCCGGAAGGTTTTCCCGAACCTTCGCCACGTGCCGCGAAGAAGGGTGTGCAGCACCTGCCGCGGCACCGTGCGGGTGCCGCCCGCGGCGCCCCTCAGCGGCCGGACCGCCTATTCCGCCTTCCTTTCACACAGGGGCCCCACCAGCCCAAGGGAGAGACACACATGGATGCTTCCGTCATCGTCGTGGGCGCCGGCCCGGCCGGACTCATGCTGGCCGGCGAACTGCGCCTGGCCGGCGTCGACGTCATCGTTCTCGAACGCCTTCCGCAGCGCACCGGCGAATCCCGCGGCCTCGGATTCACCGCCCGCACCATGGAGGTCTTCGACCAGCGCGGCCTCCTCCCGGGCTTCGGCGAGATCGAGACCAGCACCCTGGGCCACTTCGGCGGCCAGCCCGTCGACTTCGCCGTGCTGGACGGTGCCCACTACGGAGTCAAGGGCGTCCCCCAGTCCACGACGGAGACCGTCCTGGAACAGTGGGCCACCACACTGGGCGCCGACATCCGCCGCGGCCACGAAGTCCTCGCCCTCGCCGACGACGCCGACGGCGGCGCCGTGACGGTGACCGTCGCCGGCCCCGAGGGCACCCACCACCTGCGCGCCGGCTACCTGGTGGGCTGTGACGGCGGCCGCAGCACCGTCCGCAAGGCCGCCGGTTTCGACTTCCCCGGCACCGCGCCGACCCGCGAGATGTTCCTGGCCGACGTCCGCGGCTGCGACATCACCCCCCGGCCCATCGGCGAGACCGTCGCCGGCGGCATGGTGATGTCCGCCCCGCTCGGCGACGGCGTGGACCGCATCATCGTCTGCGAACGCGGCGCCCCGCCCCGCCGCCGCACCGAGCCGCCCGCCTTCGAGGAGGTGGCGGCCGGTTGGCAGCGCCTGACCGGCCAGGACATCTCGCACGGCACCCCGGTCTGGGTCAGCGCCTTCGGCGACCCCGCCCGCCAGGTGACCGCCTACCGGCGCGGTCGCGTCCTGCTGGCCGGCGACTCCGCCCACGTCCACCTGCCGGCCGGCGGCCAAGGCATGAACACCAGCATCCAGGACGCCGTCAACCTCGGCTGGAAGCTCGCCGCGGTCCTCCACGGCACCGCCCCCGCCGACCTGTTGGACACCTACCACGCCGAACGCCACCCCGTGGGCCGGCGCCTGCTGATGAACACCCAGGCGCAAGGCATGCTCTTCCTCAGCGGCGACGAGATGCAGCCCGTCCGCGACGTGCTGGCCGAACTCATCCGCTACGACGTCGTCAGCCGCCACCTGGCCGGCATGGTCTCGGGCCTGGAGATCCGCTACGACGTCGGCCCCGGCGACCACCCCCTGCTCGGCATGCGCATGCCCCACCTGGAGCTGATCACCGCCGACGGCCGGAAGACCAGCACCACCCGCCTGCTGCACCCCGCCCGCGGCGTCCTCCTCGACCTGGCGGACGACGCGGACCTGCGCCGCGCCGCCGCGCCGTGGGCCCACGCCGTCGACGTCGTCACGGCCACCCCGCACGCGCTCGCGCCCGCCAGCCCGCTGGCCGGCACCACCGCCGTCCTGCTGCGCCCCGACGGCCACCTCGCCTGGATCCACCCCGCCGGCCCCGCCGCGCCCACCGACGCCCTCACCCGCTGGTTCGGCCCCGCCCGCTAGCCCGAGCACGAAAGCAGGCACACATGCACACCACCTTGATCGTCGCCCGCATGGACCCCGCCTCCGCCGCCGACGTCTCCCGACTCTTCACCGACTTCGACACCACCGACCTGCCGCACCGCATGGGCACCCGCCGCCGCCAGCTCTTCTCCTACCGCGGCCTGTACTTCCACCTCCAGGACTTCGACGACGCCGACGGCGGCCAACGCATCGAGGAGGCCAAGGCCGACCCGCGGTTCGTCGCCATCAGCGACGACCTCAAGCCCTTCATCCAGGCGTACGACCCGGCCACCTGGCGCTCGCCGGCCGACGCCATGGCGCACCGCTTCTACCACTGGCAGGCCCGTTCATGACCGCCCGCCGCGTCGTCATCACCGGTATCGGCGTCCTCGCCCCGGGCGGCATCGGCACCAAGGACTTCTGGAGCCTGCTCAGCGAGGGCCGCACCGCCACCCAGGCCATCACCCTCTTCGACCCCGCCCCCTTCCGCTCGCGGGTCGCCGCCCAAGCCGCCTTCGACCCCGAAGAACACGGCCTCGGCCCGCAGGAAGTCCGTCGGATGGACCGCGCCGCCCAGTTCGCCGTCGTCACCGCCCGACAGGCCCTCACCGACAGCGGCCTGGACCGAAGCGAGCACCCCCCGCACCGCATCGGCGTCACCCTCGGCAGCGCGGTCGGCGCCTCCATGACGCTGGACCAGGAGTACCGCGTCGTCAGCGACGGCGGGCGCCTGGAACACGTCAGCCACGCGTACGCGCCCCGCCACCTCTACAACGCGTTCGTGCCCAGCTCGTTCGCCGCCGAGACCGCCTGGGCGGTGGCCGCCGAGGGCCCCACCACCGTCGTCTCCACCGGCTGCACCTCCGGCATCGACGCCGTCGGCCACGCCGTCGAACTCATCCGGGACGGCTCCGCCGACGTGATGGTCGCCGGCGCCACCGACGCCCCCATCTCCCCCATCACGCTGGCCTGCTTCGACGCCATCAAGGCCACCACGCCCCGCAACGACGACCCCGCACACGCCTCCCGGCCCTTCGACGGCACCCGCAACGGCTTCGTCCTGGGCGAAGGCGCCGCCCTCTTCGTGCTCGAAGAACTCCAGGCGGCCCGCCGGCGCGGCGCCCACATCTACGCCGAGATCGCCGGCTACGCCCAACGCTGCAACGCCTTCCACATGACGGGCCTGCGCCCCGACGGCGCCGAAATGGCCACCGCCATCGACGCCGCCCTCGCCGAGGCCCGCACCCACCCCAGCGACATCGACTACGTCAGCGCCCACGGCTCCGGCACCAAGCAGAACGACCGCCACGAGACCGCCGCCCTGAAGAAGAGCCTCGGCGACCACGCCTACCGCGTCCCCGTCAGCTCCATCAAGTCGATGGTCGGCCACTCGCTGGGCGCCATCGGCTCCATCGAGATCGCCGCCTGCGCCCTGGCCATGGAGAACCACGTCGTGCCCCCCACCGCCAACCTCCACACCCCCGACCCCGAGTGCGACCTGGACTACGTCCCGCTGACCGCGCGCGACTGGCGCACCGACACCGTGTTGACCGTGGGCAGCGGCTTCGGCGGGTTCCAGAGCGCCATGGTGCTGACCCGGCCCGGAAGGAACGCCGCGTGAGCCCCGCCACCGTGGTCACCGGCATCGGCATCACCGCCCCCAACGGCCTGGGTGCCAGGCACTACTGGGACGCGACCCGCACCGGCCGCAGCGCCATCGCACCGGCCACCCGCTTCGACCCCACCGGATACCCCGCCCAACTCGCCGGCGAGATAACCGACTTCACCGCCGAGGACCACCTGCCGGGACCGCTGCTCGCACAGACCGACCGGGTCACCCGCCTGGCCCTCCTCGCCGCCGACTGGGCCCTCGCCGACGCCGGCATCACCCCCAGCACCCTCGACGCCTACGCCATGGGCGTCGTCACGGCCAGCTCCTCCGGCGGCTTCGAATTCGGGCAGAACGAACTGAGGGCCCTGTGGAGCAAGGGCAGCCGGCACGTCAGCGCCTACCAGGCATTCGCGTGGTTCTACGCCGTCAACACCGGCCAGATCTCCATCCGGCACGGCATGAAGGGGCCCAGCGGCGTCGTCGTCAGCGACCAGGCCGGCGGCCTGGACGCCCTCGCCCAGGCACGACGCCACATCCGCAAGGGCACCCCGCTGGTCCTCTCCGGCGGCCTGGACGCCTCCCTGTGCCCGTGGGGTTGGGTCGCCCAGCTCGCCAGCGAGCGCCTGAGCACCTCCCGGGACCCGCACCGCGCCTACCTGCCCTTCGACGCGGCCGCACACGGCCACGTACCGGGCGAGGGCGGTGCGCTGCTCCTCCTCGAAGACGCCGACGCCGCGCGCGACCGCGGCGCGCACGTCTACGGCGAGATCGCCGGCTACGGCGCGACGTTCGACCCGGCCCCGACCAGCGGCCGCCCCCCGACCCTGCGCCGGGCCATCGAACTGGCCCTGGACGACGCCCGGACGGCACCGGCCGACATCGACGTCGTCTTCGCCGACGCCGCGGCCCTGCCCGAACTGGACCGCATCGAGACCCGGGCGCTCACCGACGTCTTCGGCGCCCACGCCGTGCCCGTCACCGCCCCCAAGACGATGATCGGCCGCCTCAACTCCGGTGCCGCGCCGCTGGACGTGGCCGCCGCCCTGCTCGCCCTCCGCGACGGGCTCATTCCCCCGACGGTCAACGTCACGCCCGACCCCAGCCACCCCATCGACCTGGTCACCGAGGCCCGCCCGGCCGCCCTGCGCACCGCGCTGGTCCTGGCCCGCGGCCACGGCGGCTTCAACTCCGCACTGGTCGTCCGCGCCGCCGACCCCGGCCGGCACGACGCACCAGCCGACCCGCGAGAGGGACGCACATGACCCGACCCACCTTCACCTTCGACGACCTCAAGGAGATCCTGCGCGAGGGCGCCGGAGCCGATCCGGAGACGCTGGCCGAGACGACCCTCGACGCCACCTTCGGCGACCTCGGCTTCGAATCACTGGCCCTGCTGGAGACCCTCGGCCGCATCGAGCGGCAGTACGACCTGGCCCTGGACGACGCGGCGTTCACCGGGGCCACCACCCCCAGGGCCCTGATCGCCCTGGTCAACGAGCAGCTCAACGGCGCCGCCGCCTGAAGCCGTCGGCGCCGTGCCCGCCCGTCGATGCCCGGCACGGCGCCGACACCCCCGCCCACCCCCTTCGTGAAGGAGAACCGTGCCCGACCAGCAGCCCGTCGCCCTCATCACCGGCGGCACCAGCGGAATCGGACTGGCCACCGCCCGCCTCCTGGCCACCCAGGGCCACGCCGTCTACCTCGGCGCCCGCACCCCCGAGGACGTCACCCGCACCGTCGGGGAACTGCGCGCCGAGGGCCTCACCGTCGACGGCAGCAGCTGCGACGTGCGGGACGGCGCGCAGGTCACCGCCTTCGTCCAGGCCGCCGTCGAGTGCCTCGGCACCATCGACGTCCTGGTCAACAACGCGGGGCGCAGCGGCGGCGGCGTGACCGCCGACGTCCCCGACGACCTGTGGGCCGACGTCCTGGCCACCAACCTCACCAGCGTCTTCACCGTGACCCGCGAGGTCCTCAACGCCGGCGGCATGCGCAAGAAGAACCGCGGCCGCATCATCAACATCGCCTCCACCGCGGGCAAGCAGGGCGTCGTCCTCGGCGCCCCCTACTCGGCCTCCAAGCACGGCGTCGTCGGCTTCACCAAGGCCCTGGGCAACGAACTGGCACCCACCGGCATCACCGTCAACGCCGTCTGCCCCGGCTACGTCGAAACCCCGATGGCCCAACGCGTCCGGGCGGGTTACGCCGCCGCCTACGACACCACCGAGGACGCGGTCATGAAGAAGTTCACCGCCAAGATCCCCCTCGGCCGCTACACCACCCCGGAGGAAGTGGCCGGCCTGGTCGGCTACTTGGCCTCCGACACCGCCGCCGCCATCACCGCCCAGGCCCTCAACGTCTGCGGCGGCCTGGGCAACTTCTGACCGACCGGCGCACCAGCTAAGGAGACCCACCATGACGCAACCGGGCCCGCGCACCGTCGAGCACGAGATCACGATCTCGGCCCCGGCCCGCGCCGTGTACCAGCTGCTCGCCCAGGTGGCGAACTGGCCCAGGATCTTCCCGCCGACCCTCCACGTCGAGCAGCTCGAACAGGACGGGCACAGCGAGCGGATCCAGATCTGGGCCACCGCCAACGGCGAACCCAAGAACTGGACGTCCCGCCGCACCCTGGACCCCGAAGGGCTCCGCATCGACTTCCGCCAGGAGGTCTCCGCCCCGCCGGTGGCGTCCATGGGCGGTGCCTGGGTCATCGAACCGCTCGCCGCGGACCGCTCCCGCGTCCGCCTCCTGCACGACTACCGCGCCGTCGACGACGACCCCGACAAGCTCCAGTGGATCGACCAGGCCGTCGACGACAACTCCCGCCAGGAACTGGCCGCGCTCAAGACCAACGTCGAAGCCGACCGGGCCGCGGGGGAGTGGACGTTCTCCTTCGAGGACACCGTGCACATCGACGGCGCCCCGCGCGACGTCTACGACTTCATCAACGAAGCGGACCGGTGGCCGCAGCGGCTCCCGCACGTCGCGGAGGTCGACCTCGCCGAAGCCACCCCCGGCCTCCAGCACCTGACGATGGAGACCCGGGCCAAGGACGGCTCCACCCACACCACCCAGTCCTACCGCGTCTGCTTCCCGCACCGGCAGATCGCCTACAAGCAGACCACCCTGCCGGCACTGATGACCCTCCACACCGGCCGGTGGACCTTCCAGGAGCACGGCAGCGGCGTACGGGCCACCTCGCAGCACACCGTCGTCCTCAACCCCGCCAACATCTCCGCCGTCCTCGGCCCGGAGGCCGGCATCCCCGAAGCCACCGCGTACGTGCGCGGCGCCCTGAGCACCAACAGCCGCGCCACCCTCGGCCACGCCAAGGACTACGCCGAAGCCCGGCGGCAGTGACCATGACGGCACCCGCCCTCGACACCCCCGTCGTCGTGGTCGGCGCCGGACCGGTCGGACTGATGCTCGCCGGCGAACTGCGGCTGGGCGGCGCAGAGGTGACCGTGCTGGAACAACGGCACGCACCCACCACCGAATCCCGCGCCTCGACGCTGCACGCCCGCACCATGGACATCCTCCACCAACGCGGCCTGATAACGGAGTTGGAGGACCCGCCCCGTGGCGGCCCCGGTCACTTCGGCGGCATGCGCCTGGACCTGACCGGTCCCAGCCCGCACAGCGGCCAGTGGAAGGTCCCCCAGGCCCGCACCGAGGCCCTCCTCGCACGGTGGGCCACCGGCCTGGGCGCCCGGATCCTGCGCGGCCACCGCCTGGTCGGCCTGACCCAGACGGGCGACCACGTCCGCGCCGACGTCGTGGCGGACGGCGTCCACCGCACCGTGCGCGCCCGCTACCTCATCGGCTGCGACGGCGAGACCAGCACCGTGCGGGAGTTGGGCGGGTTCGCCTTCCCCGGCCGCGACGCCACCAAGGAGCTGCTGCGCGCCGACGTCGCCGACGTCACCGTGCCCGACCGGCGGTTCGAACGTCACCCGGGCGGCCTGGCCATCGCCTCCCGCGGCCCCGGCGGCATCACCCGCGTCATGGTCCACCGTTACGGCACCCCGGCCGTGCCCCGGACCACCGACCCCACCTTCGAGGAGGTCACCGCAGCCTGGAAGCACGTCACCGGCGAGGACCTCACCCACGGCCGCCCGCTCTGGCTGAACGCCTTCGGCAACGCCTGCCGCCAGGCCGAGCGCTACCGCAACGGCCGGATCCTGCTCGCCGGTGACGCCGCGCACCACCAAATGCCGGTCGGCGGGCAGGCGTTGAACCTGGGCCTGCACGACGCGGTCAACCTCGGCTGGAAACTCGCCGCGCACCTCGGCGGCACCGCCGGCGACGGCCTGCTCGACAGCTACCACGACGAACGCCACCCGGTCGGCGCCCGCATCCTGGGCAACATCACCGCCCAGGCACTGCTCCTGCTCGGCGGCCCCGAAGTGGAGCCGCTGCGCGCCGTGTTCGGCGAACTCCTCGCCCTGCCCGAGGCCCGCACCCACCTCGCCGCCGTGATCAGCGGCCTGGACCACGCCTACCCACCCGGGCCCGGCCACCACCCCCTGGTGGGCACCCCCGTGCGCCACCACGCACTGCGCACCACCACCGAGGCCACCGACACCTTCGCGCCGCTCCAGACAGGCCGCGGCCTGCTCGTCGACCTCAGCGACGACCCGGCCCTCGCCACGTGCGCCGCCCCCTGGGCGGACGGCCGGGTCCGGGTCCTGCGCGCCAGCGTGCCGCCCGGCACCGCACCGCCGACCTTCACCGCCGCACTCGTCCGGCCCGACGGCCACCTCGCCTGGGCCGACGGCACGCCCGACGGCCTGGCGGCCGCCCTGCGGCGGTGGTTCGGGCCACCCCACGTCAGCCCCCGGGCCACCAGGCGCTGACCGCACACCACCCCCACCACGACACCAAGGAGGACACCGTGGGCAAGCTCGCGGGAAAGACCGCACTGGTCACCGGCTCCAGCCGCGGCATCGGTCGCGCCACCGCCCGGCGCCTGGCGCGCGAGGGCGCGACCGTCGCCGTGCACTACACCGCCGACGAACGGGCCGCCGCGCAGACGGTCGCCGACATCGAGGCCGACGGCGGCCGGGCCTTCGCGGTCCGCGCCGAACTGGGCGTCCCCGGCGACGTCGAGACCCTCTTCGAGGCCCTCGAAGCCGGGCTGAAGGACCGCACCGGCACCACCACTTTGGACGTCCTGGTCAACAACGCGGCCATCATGGGCGGCGTGGCGCCCGAAGAGGTCACCCCGGAACTCTTCGACCGCCTGGTCGCCGTCAACGCCAAGGCGCCGTTCTTCATCGTGCAGCGCGCGCTGACCCTGATCCCCGACGGCGGGCGCATCGTCAACATCTCCTCCGGCCTGACCCGCTTCGCCAACCCCCAGGAGGTCGCCTACTCGATGACCAAGGGCGCCGTCGAGCAGCTCGCCCTGCACTTCGCCAAGCACCTGGGCCCGCGCGGCATCACCGTCAACAGCGTCGCCCCCGGCATCACCAACAACGGCAGCCCGGTCTTCGACATCCCCGAAGCCGTCGAGCAGATGGCCCAGATGTCGGCCTTCGGCCGGGTCGGCGACCCCGGCGACGTCGCCGACGTGGTCGCCTTCCTCGCCTCCGACGAC
>LIQL01000453.1 GCA_001418405.1 Streptomyces diastatochromogenes
TGCGCCGACTTGCCCGCGACGCCGGCCAGCAGCAGCAGCGCGATCAGCGTCGGGTGGTGCAGGCCGTCGCGGGCGACGTGGCCGAGGATGCCGGTGATCCGGAAGGTCCCGGTGTCGGCGGCCAGCGCGAAGATGCCGAAGAGGAACGGCACGTCGCCGAGCTTGGTGACGAGGAACGCCTTGAGCGAGGCGGCGCGGGCGGCCTCGGTCTCCCAGTAGTGGCCGACCAGGAAGTACGAGCAGATGCCCATGACCTCCCAGCCGACCAGCAGCACCATCAGGTCGCCGGTGTAGACGACCAGCAGCATCGCGGAGGTGAAGAGCGAGACCAGCGCGGCGTAGGAGGGGTAGCGCGGATCGTCGCGCAGGTACGCCGTGGAGTAGACCTGCACGCAGGTCGCGACCACCCCGACGAGGACGGCGATCAGTGCGGCGAAGCCGTCGACGTGCAGCGCCAGGTCGATGGGGAGCGAGCCGGTCGGGGTGAGCCGGGTGGCGACGTCGGTGGCAGGGCCGCCGCCCTGGCCGACGGCGACGGCCACGGTCAGCACCGCGGCGGCGAGCGTCGGCAGCACCGCCAGCGGTCGGACGAAGCCGGGCGAGCGACGCCCCGTGAGGAGGCCGGCGACGGCCCCGAGGAACGGCAGGAGGGGAACGAGTACGGCGGTGGTCGTGAGCGTCACGCGGTGGCCTCCGCCCCGGTGTCCGGCTGCGCCTCGCGCGACCCGGCGGCGCCGGCCGGCCCGGCCGGCCGCTCGGCGAGGTCGCGGAGCCGGTCGATGTCGGAACTGCCGCGGTTGCGGTAGACGAGCAGCACGATCGCCAGCCCGATGCCGATCTCGGCGGCGGCGACGGCGATGGTGAAGAGGGTGAGCGCCTGGCCGCCGTGCAGGGCGTCGCGCAGCCAGACGTCGAAGGCGACGAGGTTGAGGTTGACGGCGTTGAGCATCAGCTCGACGGACATCAGCACCAGGATCGCGTTGCGGCGCGCGAGCACGCCGTACAGGCCGGTGCAGAAGAGCAGGACGGCGAGGACCGCCGGGTACGCCAGATGCATCAGTGCCGTTCCTCCCCCGCGGCGGGGGCCGAGGTCTCGGCGGCGCCCTTGGCGTCGCCTCCGCGGCGGGACAGCACGATCGCGCCGACCAGCGCGGCGAGCAGCAGGACGGAGAGCGCCTCGAAGGGCAGCACCCAGAAGCGGAACAGGCTGCGCCCGGAGACCTCGGCGGAGCCCTGCACGGTCCCGTCGAGGTCGATCCAGGTGGCGCGGAAGGCGTCGACGACGACCCAGACCAGGGCCGCGGCCGAGGCCCCGGCCACCGTGAGCGCGGCCCAGCGGTTGCCCGAATCGGCGTCCGGGGACGGGCCGATGGGCGCCTTGGTGAGCATCAGCCCGAAGAGCAGCAGCACGACCACCGATCCGACGTAGATCAGCACCTGCACCCAGGCGATGAACTCGGCGGTGAGCAGGAGGTACTCCACGGCGACCCCGCCGAGGGCGACCACCAGCCACAGGGCCGCGTGCACCAGTTGCCGGGAGGTGACGGTCTGCAGCGCCGCGCCGAGCGTGGCGATGCCGACGAGGACGAAGGCGATCTCGACGCCGGTGGGCGACAGGAAGCCGTGGCTTGCGGCGGCAAGCGTCACGTTTCCTCCCCGGTGGTGTCGGCGGCGTTGTCGGCGGGCGGCGGCGCGGCGGCCGCGGCGGCCTGTTGGGCGGCGAGCTTGTCCGCGGCCTTCTGGGCGGCGGCGATCTCCTTGGGCTCTTCGGCCGCCGGGTCCAGCGCGGGCGGTTCGGGCACCGTCCACATCCACTCGCGCAGTTTGTCGCGTTCGTGGGTCAGTTCGCGGATGTCGGTCTCGGCGTACTCGAACTCCGGCGACCAGAAGAGCGCGTCGAACGGGCAGACCTCGATGCAGATCCCGCAGTACATGCACAGCGCGAAGTCGATGGCGAAGCGGTCCAGCACGTTGCGGCTGCGTTCGCGACCCCCGGGGGCGGCCGGCGGCACCGTCTCCTTGTGGGAGTCGATGTAGATGCACCAGTCGGGGCACTCGCGGGCGCAGAGCATGCAGACCGTGCAGTTCTCCTCGAACAGCCCGATGACACCGCGGGTGCGCGGCGGCAGGTCGGGTTGGGCGTCCGGGTACTGCGCGGTGACGGACTTCCGCGTCATGGTGCGGAGCGTGACGGCCAGGCCCTTGGCCAGACCGGAACCGGGAAACGCGCGGGGCCGCCTGGAAGGCGCCGTTGAGGGGTGGTGGTCGGGCGACGGGAGGGACATTTAGGAGATCACCACCTTGATGACGCCGGTGAGGGCGATCTGGGCGAGCGCGAGCGGAATCAGGACCGTCCAGGCGAGCTTCTGCAGCTGGTCCTCGCGCAGCCGCGGGTAGGTGACCCGCAGCCAGATGACGACGAAGCAGAGCGCCACGGTCTTCACCAGCGTCCACAACCAGCCCAGGCCGTCGGCGCCGAACGGGCCGTGCCAGCCGCCCAGGAAGAGAACCGCGGTCAGGGCGCTGAGCACGACGATGCCGGCGTACTCGGCGAGCAGGAAGAGCGCGAAGCGCAGTCCGGTGTACTCGGTGTACGCGCCGAAGATGATCTCCGAGTCGGCGACCGGCATGTCGAACGGCGGCCGTTGGAGCTCGGCGAGCCCGGCGGTGAAGAACACCACGCCGCCGATGAGCTGCCACGGCACCCACCACCAGTGGAAGGCGTCGAGGATGCCGGGCAGCGACAGGGTGCCGGCGGCCATCGCGACGGACGCCGCGGCCAGCAGCATCGGCAGTTCGTAGGCGAGCAGTTGCGCGGCCGTCCGCAGACCACCGAGCAGGGAGAACTTGTTGGCCGAGGCCCAGCCCGCCATCAGGGAGCCGAGCACGCCGACGCCCATCACCGCGAGCACGAAGAAGACGCCGGCGTCGAGGGCCTGCCCGACGGCGTTGTGCGGTCCGACCGGGACGGCGACCATGACCAGGAGGTACGGCAGCAGCGCGACCGCGGGCGCGAGCTGGAAGATCCGCCGGTCGGCGCCGTTCGGGACCACGTCCTCCTTCTGCGCGAACTTCACGCCGTCGGCGACCAGCTGCGCCCAGCCGTGGAAGCCACCCGCGTACATGGGGCCGAGCCGGCCCTGCATGTGGGCCATCACCTTGTGCTCGGTCTGGCCGATGACCAGCGGGAACACCAGGAAGACGACGAAGACGGCGAGCAAGCGCAGCACCAGGGCGAGGGTGTCGCTCACGGGGTGTCGCCTCCTTCGGGTCGTTCGTCGGACTGCTGGGGGGCGGGCTCCGGTGCCGGGGTCGGCTTCCGGGGCGCTTCCTGCTTCGGCTCGGGCTCCGGCGCGCGCTCGGGCTCCGGCTGCGGTTCCCCGGCCGGTTCCGGCCCGGGCGTGGCGTCGGGTGCGTCGAAGGCCGGGCGGGCGTGGTGCCACGGCGCGTCGGAGGAGCGCGGGGCGGCTGCGGCGGGCGAGGTCCCGGCGTCAGCGGTGCCCCCGGGCGCGGTGTCCTTGGGGGCCGTGTCCTTGGGCGCTGCGGTCTTGGACGCTGCGGCCTCGGACGCGTCCCCGGGCGCGGGAGGCTCGGTGGCGGCCGCCTGCTGGCTGGCCGAACCGTCGCTCGCCGAGCGGGTGCGCCGGGC
>LIQL01000454.1 GCA_001418405.1 Streptomyces diastatochromogenes
CACCGCACCGACCCCTCCCACCCCAGCAGTTTCGGCCCCGAGCGCAACGCCCAGCCGCTGACCTCTGCTCCCGTCCCTCACTCCGGAGTCCCCTTGGCCACCACAGGACTGCCCCCCGACACCAACGCCGACATCGCTCGGGTCACCGAGGCCCTCGCCATGATCACGCCCCGCTGGAACGTACGGATCCTGCTGGCCCTGGCCGACGGACCGCTGCGCTACACCGACATCTCCAACAAGCTCCCTTGGCTGCGCGACGGCCAGCTGCACCCGAAGGTGCGAAGCCTGTGCGAGGCAGGTCTACTCCAGCGCACCGAGGACCCCGATCGGCACATCATCTACGGCCACACCCAGCGTGCGACAACGCTGTTGCCGGTCCTACCGGCTCTCGTGACCTGGGCTGAGCAGCACTTGGAGCCGGCCGACGGGACCGATCCGCCCGCGATCGAGCAGATCGAAGACAGTCTCACGCTCCTAACCCGCCGGCACGCTGCTGCGATCTTGTGGGTCCTGAAGAGCCGCGGGGAGACCGGCGGCCGAGCGATGGCCAGGCTCGTCATGCCTGACAGGGACTGGACCAACATCTATCCGCCCTTGCGGCAGCTGGTGGCCGACGGCCTGGTCACCACCGACGGCACCGGCCAGCCCTACCGCCTGTCCGAGTCCGGCCAGGGACTCGGGACCGTCTTCGGAGCGCTCTCCGCGTGGTCCGCCGGACAGCCCCTGTCGCAGGCCGCCCAGCACCCGGTCTGGGGGCGACCGAACCCGGCCCCCACACCGAGGGGCTGGGTCAGCCACCAGGTGAAGTCCCGGTCCACCGTTCCACGCGGGGCACAGACCACACCGACGACGTGGCAGAGCCGCGACCTGTTCTCCCATGCCACTCCGCCCCGCCCACAGACCGCACTCACGACGGGAGGCCCGCGCCGATGACCCCCACCTTCCTCGCCGGCGTTCAACAGCGTGCCCGTGAGGCGCTGTCCTCGCCCGGCCTGATCCGCCTGATCACCGAGATCGACGACAACGGCCCCATCCCCCAGCGCGCCCTGGCCCGCACACTGCCCGACCTGGCCACCCCTCACCTGCGCCAGAGCACCGACCTGGCCCGCGCCCTCAACCTCGTGCGTCACCGTCCCGGCTCCGGCCTCGACCTGACCACTGCCGGCGTGGAGTTGGCCGACCTCTACGACGCACTCGCCCGCTGGGCACGCCGCCACTCCTACCCCACGCCGGTGTGCGACTTCACCCGCCGCATCCAAGGCACCCTCGCCCTCTTGGACGAGGTCCTGGCCGTCACTGAGAGGCGTGAACTTCGCATCCCGACGGTGCTGAGTGCTCAGGCTCGCGCCGACCTCGCCGGTCCGCGTGACCTGCTGGAGCAGTGGCTGCGGGCCCACCCGCAGACGGTTCAGCCGCCGACCGCCGCGTGACGGCCCACACCCGCCGCCACGCCCGCCGCATCGCTTCGTCCCCGCTACGTGGCGTCTACCTGCCGCGGTCTGCCGATGGCGCCGCGTTCGCGATGACTACCTACGGCATTCCCCTGCTGGTCCTGGCGACAACCGGTTCGGCGACGCTGACGGGGCTGGCCTTCGCGCTGGAATGGGTGCCGCGGCTGGCCGCGTTCACGATCGCCGGCACCCTCGTCGACCGCCACGGCACCACCGCCGTCTTCCGCACCGCCTGCGTCCTGCGAGCTGCGGTGGTCCTTGCCGGCGCAGTGTTGTTGGCGATTGCGCATGCTGGGGTGCCGCCGGTGGTGACGGTGATGACGCTCGCCCCGGTGACCGGCGTCCTCACCGAGGTCAGCTACGTCGCCGTTGAGACTGCGGGCGGCGAGGCGAGCCGAGCGGCCGGCGCACAGGCACACCGGGTGCAGGCAGTGCTCCTGGGCATCGACCAGACCGCCATGCTGGCCGGACCGCTCGTCTCGGGCCTGCTGCTCCAACACGGCGGACCGACGGCGATGCTGAGCATTCTCGCCGCCTTCTCCCTCCTGGCCGCCGCTCTCAGCGCTCGTCAGCCGACGGAGCCGCGGAGCGCTACGTCGAGGTCGGGGGCGAGCGGGCTGCTGGTGGGGTGGGCAACGCTGCGCTCCCTGCCCGCCCTTGCGTGGCTGGTCGGCGGCCTGGTCGTCTCCAACATCGCGATCGGCCTGCTCCAGGCGGCCATGCCAGTGATCGTCGTCAACCGCCTGGGACACTCAAGCGCGGAGGCCGGGCTGATCTGGTCCGCCGCAGCCATCGCCTCGCTGCTCGCCATTACCGTCGCCCGCCGCGCCATCGACCGCTGGGGACTGTGGCCGGTCGGCGCCGTCTCCGCCGCACTCGCCGCCACCGCAACCCTCGCCGTCTCGCAGGCCGACACCTACCGCACCTACCTCCTGCTCATCGCCGTGGTGATGGCCGGCGAAGGCGGACTGACGGTCGTCCTGCGCACGCTGCGCTCCCACCTCATCCCGCCCGATGTCTTCGGCAGTACCCTCGCCCTCACGATCCTGCTGCTCCTGGCGCCTTTCCCCGCCGCCGGACTGCTCGTCGCCGTCGTGCCACCAGCACAGCTCGGACACCTCCTGGCCGCCGCCGCCCTGCTTCAGGCCCTGGGCCTAGCCATCGCACTGACCCGGCTGCGCGCCCTGCCCGCAGCGGTGTCTTCACCCGCCTGACCCGCCACTGACGAGCTGCTCGTTGCCCACTCGCAGTGGGCCTCCGTTGTCTAGGCCCGCCGCCTACGCAGCCCGTGAACCCCACATCGTCCCGTTTCTGTTGCCTGCCCTTTCGAGGAGCCTGTTTGTCCAACCGTCCCGTCGTCCTGGTGGTCGCTGCCGCCGATATGGAGGCCGAGGCGTATCGCGGCTCGTGCCTGGAGTCTGTGGCCGCCGCCTACGACGTTGTCCTGATCACCAGCGAGGAACCGTCGTGGGAGGTCCCGTATATCCGCGACTGCGTGGTGGTCCCCGACCCCACGGACCAGGCCGCACTGTCTGCCGCCGGCCGGACACTGGCCGACCGCTACCGCCTGGCAGGGGTGTTCACCTGGACCGAGTATTACCTCGTCCCCGTCGCACGCCTCGCACGCCACCTCGGTCTTCCCACCAACACTCCGGAGGTGATGCGGGCGTGTCGCAACAAGAGCACCGCACGGTCGCTGTTCGCCCGCCACGGTGTCCCCTCGGCCGCCTCCGTGACCGTCCGCACCCGCGCCGAGGCCCAGACTGCGGCCGACCGGATCGGATACCCGGTCGTCGTCAAGCCCGCCGCCCACGCCGCCAGCCTCGGCGTGATCCGCGCAGACGAACCCGAACAGCTCCCCGGTGCCTACGAGTTCGCCCACCGGGCGGCGGGAGGGGGCTTGGAGAGCCGAAGCGTCTTGGTCGAGGAGTACCTCGACGGGCCCGAAGTCTCCGTCGAATGCGTCACCTACCGAGGCGAGACGACGGTGGTCGCGGTCACGCGGAAGACGGTCAGCGCCCCGCCCCTGTTTGAGGAGTTGGCGCACGCGGTGGATGCGGCCGACCCCTTGCTCGACGTGGTGGCCCCTGCGGCGAAGGCGGCGATCCGCGCGCTGGGGATCACCGCCGGCGTCAGCCACGTCGAGATCCGCCTGGTCGACGGCCGCCCCCGCATCGTCGAGGTCAACGGGCGCCTGGCCGGCGACATGATCAGCCACCTGGTCCACCTCGCCACCGGCGTCGACCTGCCACGCGCCGCCGCCGACATCGCCTGCGGCCTCACCCCCGACCTCACCCCCACGAGGTCCTCGGCCGCCATGATCCACCTGATCTACCCCGACACCTCCGGCACCCTGACCCACCTCTACCACGACGGCACGCACCCACCGTGGCTGGAGCGTGCCCACTTCCACCGCGCCCTGGGCGACCGACTCCTGCTCCCCGCCGACGGGGGCGATCCCTTCACCGCCCGCATCGGCTACCTCATCACCACCGCCGCCACCGCCACGGCCGCCGCCACGCGCATCGAGACCGCACTCGGCCGCCTCAGCGTCCGCGTCGAGCCGGCCTCGCCCGCCCGCGACCTTCCGGACACACATGCCTGACCACCCCACCACCGACGGAGACGTCTACGTCTCCCCGCGCTACCTCGCCGGGATGGGCTTCGACACCGACGTGAGCTTTGCCCCTGTCGCCCACTGGCCGCACCACCACCTCGACGAGGGGCCCTGCCAGCTGGTCATCGCCTCGCCGGACCACCGCATCAAGATCGGCTGGTTCGGCGATGACTACGACACATGGAAGATCAGCGCCGCCGAGGACGCCGTCTCCGAGGCCCACTGGAGTGCGCGCATCAACCAGAACACGCCTCCCGAGATCGTCCACGGCCTCACCAGCGCCCTCGCCAACCACTGGCACGAGGACAGCGAGACCTTCCTCAAGGACCACTCCTACTACTGGACCGACGCAGTACAGCCGCTGCTCGAGGCAGGCTGGGAACGCAAACCGGTACGCCGCGGCCTGCTGGAGATCGTCTCCCCAGACCAACTGGCCGGCGCCAGCATCGACGTGGTCCGCTCCGGCCACGACGCCGAGCTGGTCACCCTGTGGGCCGGACCACCCGGCTGGGGCACCCGCGCCGAACTCGTCTTCACTGCCAGGACCCCGAAGCACTTGATCGCCGCCACCGCCGCCGC
>LIQL01000455.1 GCA_001418405.1 Streptomyces diastatochromogenes
GAGGAGGCCCCGGGGGGCGGCGTTGGGGAGGGTGGTCATCGGTATCACGCCCGATCCGCGACGCGTTCGCCCAGGAGGCCCTGGGGCCGCAGGAGGAGTACGAGGATGAGGAGGACGAAGGCCCAGACGTCTTTCCAGGCGCCGCCGCCGAACTGCGCCATGCCGGGGAGGTGTTCGACGTAGGCGGTGGCGAGGGATTCGGCGATGCCGAGGACGAGGCCGCCGAGCATGGCGCCGTAGATGTTGCCGATGCCTCCGAGGACGGCGGCGGTGAAGGCTTTGAGGCCCATGATGAAGCCCATGCGGAACTGCACTTCGCCGGTGCGCAGTCCGTAGGCGACTGCGGCGACGCCGGCGAAGGCGGCGCCGATGGCGAAGGCGAGGACGATGATGCGGTCGGTGTTGATGCCCATGAGTCGGGCGGTGTCGGGGTCTTGGGCGGTCGCCTGCATGGCGCGGCCGGTGCGGGTGCGGGCGACGTAGAGGCCGAGGGCGGTCATGCACAGGGGTGCGGCGATGAGGACGAAGAGGTCGCCGCGCTGGACGGTGGCGCCGAGGAGGTCGAGGGCGTGGCCCTTGAACTGCGGGAAGACGCGGGCTTGTTTGCCGTCGGGGTACCACTTCCAGACGGCTTGTTGCAGGGCGATGGACAGGCCGATGGCGGTGATGAGGGGGGCGAGGCGGGGGGCGCGGCGGAGCGGGCGGTAGGCGAATCGTTCCGCCGCGACGGCGACGAGGACGGACACCGCGACCCCGCCGAGGAGCATGGCGGGCAGCGCGAGGGTGAGGGCGGTGCCGGTGGGGAGGGCGAGGTAGACGGTGAGGGAGCCGAATCCGCCGACCATGAAGATCTCGCCGTGGGCGAAGTTGATGAGCTGGACGATGCCGTAGACCATCGTGTACCCGATCGCGATGAGGCCGTACATCGCACCGAGGATGAGTCCGTTGGCCAGCTGTTGCGGCAGTTCGGTCACCGCAGGGCCTCCGTGGGGTGGGAAGGTGTGCGTTTCCGTGGTGCCGGGGGCCGCGCCCGGCCCCTCCCCGCCCCGGCGCGGCCCGCTGGGGGCCGGTGCCGGTCGGCCAGCTCTTGTCGAACTTCTTGAATTCCGCGCTGAAGCGGGAGACCCAGGCGTTCTTCTCGACCTGGTACGCGGT
>LIQL01000456.1:0-3468 GCA_001418405.1 Streptomyces diastatochromogenes
GGCGACGGAAGAAGCCTTCGCCGGCGGTCACGGTGCGGTCGGCGAGTCGGTCCTGGGCGGCGGTGAGGACGGAGGTGCCCAGACTGTTGGCCGCTAAGGCGAGATAGGGGGCTATTTCTGCGGATACGGTGGCAAGGTCGGACATTCGGTTCTCCGTGCTCGTGGCCGGGGCGAGCAAGGTGCTGGCGCAACGCCCTTATGAGAAAGGCGTGTTACCCATGTGAGGGCTGATCCACACTCGCGTCATCGGGTGGTTTCGGGGTGGCGGTACGGCAGGGGCCACGAGTGGATTTCGGCCGCGTCGCGGACCGGATGACGGCGTCGCGGTCGGCGAGCGCTTAGGCTGGGTATTGGACTAGACCTGTGTGGGAGTGGGGGCGGGGCGACGGGCCGCGGCACGCGCGTGCGGCGTCGCCCCCGCCGCCCGCCCCGCACGCTCTGGCCACGTCGTTCGCCATCGGAAGGTTGGGTCGTATGAATCAGCGCGCGCTCCTGGAGGTGATCGCGCTCGGTCCCGAGGACGCGGTGGCCGCGCAGGCCGGCGGTGCCGACCGCCTGGAACTCGTCGCGGACATGGCCGCGGACGGGCTGACGCCGCCGCGCGCCACGTTCGCCGCGATCCGGGCGGCCGTCGACATCCCGCTGCGGGTGATGCTGCGCGCCGCCGACGGCTTCGCGGCGGGCGACGTGGACGCGCTGCGCGCCACGGCCGCGGCGCTGCGGGCGGAGGGCGCCGACGAGTTCGTCCTGGGGTTCCTGACGCCGGCGGGCCGGCCGGACCTGGCGGCCGTGCGGGCGCTGGTCGAGGTGATCGGCGGCTGCCGGTGGACGTTCCACCGGGCCCTCGACCGGGCCGCCGACCGGGCCGCGCTCCGCAGGGAACTGGCGGACCTCGCCGGCGCGGACGGCCTCGACACGTACCTGACCGCCGGCGCCGCGGAGGGCGTGGACGCGGGGCTGGCGACGCTCGTCGCCGAACAGGCGCACAGGGCGGCGCACGAGCCCGGCTACGCGCCGCGGATCCTGGTGGGCGGCGGACTCCGCCTGGACCACCTGGCGGAGCTGCGGGCGGCCGGGCTCGACGCGTTCCACATCGGCGGCGCCGCCCGGCCCGGCGGATGGACCGCACCGGTCGACGCGACGGCCGTGCGGGAATGGCGGGCCGCTCTGGACGCGCCGGTGGCGTCGCGGGTCTGAGGGGGCGTCAAGCGAGGTGCGGTGCCGAGCTGTTACCGGGCGTCGCCAGGTCGGGCGGCCTGGCGGTCCGTCCGGTGGCCGGCCGCTCAGCCCTCGCCCAACCGGTCGAAACCGGTCAGACCTGCCCTTGTTAGGATTTGCGCGAATGGGCAAGAGGGAGTGAATTCCATCGGCTTGGGGGATTCGCTTCCTCTCGGCACCCTCCGGCCTGCACGACCCATTGCCTGGAGGGCAGATGACCCGTTCCGTCATATCCCGGCCGCCGCGGACGCCGGGCCGCTCCGCCCGTTCGCGACGACTGCTGACCGGAGCCGTCGCACTGACCCTCGCGGTCACCGCCGGCCCGCTCGTCGCGCCCGCCGTCGCCGCCACCCCGGCCGCCGCCGGGGCCACCGCCGCCCCCGCGCAGCAGCTGAAGATCGCTCCCGGCTCCGAGATCGTGAGCGCGGGACGCACCGGATTCCTCTCCGTCGCGACCGACAAGACCATGTCGTGGACGCGTTACGCGGACGGCGGGACGAGCAAACTCGCCACCGACGACGGCTTGTTCAGGGACTCCGTGATGCACGGCGCCGCGTCCGACGTCGTGGCGCTGGGCGACGCGCCGTACCTGCCCAGCTCCCAGAAGATCACGCTGCGCGACATGGCCACGGGGGCGTCCACCGTCATCGACCTCACGCCGTACGGCTACGCGTACGCGGGCGCCGTCGGCACCTCGGTGATCGCACTGAAGGACACCGGAAAGACCCGGGAAGCCCACATCCTGGAGAACGTGGACGGAAAGGTGACCGACCGGGCCGTCACCGGCCTGCGCTTCGCGGCCCGGGACATCAAGGCGGTGGCGGGCGAACCGGGCGCCGTCGTGCTGCGGTACGAGCCCGACGACGTCATCGGCTCACTGTTCAGCGAGTACGTCGTGGTCGACCTGGCCTCGGCCAAGGTCACGCACCACACCCTGGGCGCCGACTTCTCGCGCGTCGCACTGTCCGGCACCCACGTGGCCGTCATGGGACACGAGAACAACAACCGCGACGACATGAAGCTGGAAGTGGAGAAGCGCGGCGACAACCAGCAGCGGACGACCCACTCGCCCGGCCGCATGTACGACCCGATGGTGGGTCTGGTCGGCAACTGGGTGCTGTACGGCACCAAGCGCACGGTCCACGAGGGCTGGGCCGGCTTTCCCCAGGGGCTCTACGCGATGCCGGCCGACGGGTACGTCGCCCACCCGGTCATGGACCACGCCACCTCCGTCACCCCCACCCCCGACGGCGACCTGCTGGTCATGGGCGGCACGACCGAGCACGGCGAAGGTCTCTACCGGATCTCCATCGGGGCCTTCGCCGAGCCGGTCGCCAAGCTGATCGCCAGCACCGGCGAGCCCACCAAGGTCACCGTGCTCGACTCCGAGATCCCGGCCGTCACCGAGCTGGACAAGGGCCGCTGGAAGGCGCGCTGGCGGCTCTCCCGCCCCAACGTCCAGGAGGTGGCCGTCACCCTGCGCCACACCGCCTCCGGCGTCGAGCGCGAGGTCGAGATCCCGATCGACCCCGAGGTGTCGACGTCCGGGAAGCCCACCTGGATCGAACTGGACTGGGACGGCCTGCTCGGCCCCTCCTACGCCCCCGACCGGGCCGCCCCCAACGGCGACTACACCTGGAGGCTGACCGCCAAGCCCACCAACGGCGTCGGCCCGGACCTCGCCGCGAGCGGCACCTTCCAGGTCGCGCGCAAGCCCGCGCCGCACGACTACACCGACAACGGCTCGCCGGACCTGCTCATCAGGGACGGGGGCGACCTGACGCGCACCGACACCTACCGCGACCCGGGGAACGGGCGGCTGAAGACCCGCGACGCGGAGAAGATCGGCCCGGGCTGGGGCGTCTACAACCAGGTCACGGCCGTCGGCAACGTCGCCGGCGCGGCCCACGGCGACGTGGTCGCGCGGGACAAGGACGGGGTGCTGTGGCTGTACCTGGGCAAGGGGGACGGCACCTTCGACCGCCGGGTGCGGATCGGCGCCGGTTGGGGCGACTACACCCAGCTCACCGGCGGCGGCGACGTCACCGGCGACGGCCGTGGCGACCTGCTGGCCCGTGATTCCGCCGGGGTGCTCTGGCTCTACAAGGGCACGGGCAGTTGGCAGGCGCCGTTCGCCCCCCGGGTGCGGATCGGCGCCGGCTGGAACGCCTACGACCGGATCACCTCGGTCGGCGACGTGGCCGGAGGGCCCGCGGGCGACGTGGTCGCGCGGGACAAGGACGGGGTGCT
>LIQL01000456.1:3478-3738 GCA_001418405.1 Streptomyces diastatochromogenes
GGGACGGCACCTTCGACCGCCCGGTGAAGATCGGCGCCGGCTGGGGTGCGTACTCCCAGATGATCGGCATCGGCGACGCGAACACCGACGGCAAGGCCGACCTCCTGGTCACGTCGCCGGACGGCGCCTCGTACGTCTACCACGGCACCGGCAGCTGGAAGGCGCCGTTCGCCCCGCGGGAGAAGACGGAGTTCTCGGTCTACTCGGGCCAGACGCTGTCCTGAGCAAGGGAGTTGGGGCGTGCGGGCCGGGCGCGGGCG
>LIQL01000457.1 GCA_001418405.1 Streptomyces diastatochromogenes
GTCCACAACGGCACCGCGGCCGGGCATATGGCCGCTTCGATGGCCGCGGTGCCGTTGTGGACGCTGGGGCTCGCCGCGGTCGCGGTGTTCGCGGTGGTGGCCCCACTGGCCGGCCGGGAGCGCTCGCTGCCCGGGATCGCGGCCGGACTGGCCGTCGGACAACTGGCGCTGCACGCGCTGTTCGCGATGGGCCAGCACCCGATGCCGGCCCTGTCCGGGCGGGCCTCCGGCCTCTCCGACCAGGCCGCGGTGGCACTGGCCCGGCACCTGACGTGCGGGCTGGAGGGCGTCCGGCTCGACGGCGGCACGGCACGGCAGTTGCTCGGCCCCGGCGGCCTGGAACTGGCCGGCAACGCCGGGCTGATCGGCGCCGGCGGGCACCCGACGGGCGGGGCCGGCGCGCCGATGATGGCGGGCTGCCTGGCCCCGTCGCTGCCGATGCTGCTCGGGCACCTGCTCGCCGCGCTCGGCCTCGGCCTGTTGCTGCGGCGCGGCGAGGCCGCGCTGTGGCGGCTGGTGCGGCTGTCCGCTCCGGCGGCGCGCGAGGTCGCGGCCCGGGCGCTGGTCGGCGCGGTGCGCCGCTCGCTCACGCTGGTCCGGGCGCTGCTCGCGGCGCTCGGCGCGGCGCAGGAGGAGGGCCGGCGCGCCCCCTCGACGCACGGGGACACGCCGGGTCCGCAGGACCCGGCGCTCCAGCACAGCGTCATACGACGCGGCCCGCCGTCGGCCGACCGCCTGGCCCTCGCGGCCTGACGCCACGCGCAGCACACTCCCGAGGAACCCCCGAGGACCACGACGGACCACGGGGAGGGACGGCGGCGCGCGGCGGCCGTGCGTCCCGAGGCCGGGCACCGCACCACGTCACCCCGCAGTCGTTTCCTCCCTTCTCCTCGTGGAGCGTCCACATGACCAAGAAGTCCGGTATGTCAGAGATTTCGGGCGGCGCGTCGTCCTCGGCGCGGCGCCTGGCCCGCCGGCTCCCCGTCGTCGGCGGGATCGCGGCCGGCAGCGTGCTGCTGCTGGCCGGCCCGGCCTTCGCGCACGTCACCGTGCAGCCCGGCACCGCCCCCAAGGGCGGCTTCGCCACCGTCAACATCAAGGTGCCGAACGAGCGCGACGACGCCTCGACGGTGAAGGTCGAGGTCTCCCTGCCGACCGACCACCCGCTGACGTCCGTCATGCCGCAGCCGGTGCCCGGCTGGAAGGTCGACATCACCAAGTCCAAGCTCGCCAAGCCCGTCGAGATGGAGGGCGAGAAGGTCAACGAGGCCCCCTCGAAGATCACCTGGACCGCGGACGGCAAGGGCATCGAGCCGGGGCAGTTCCAGCAGTTCCCGCTCTCGGTCGGCCAGTTGCCCAGCGACACCGACCAGCTCGTCTTCAAGGCCCTCCAGACGTACGACAACAAGGAGGTCGTGCGCTGGATCGAGCCGGCCAAGCCCGGCGGCCCGGAGCCGCAGAACCCGGCGCCGGTGCTCAAGCTCACCGCGGCCGACGCCCAGGACCCGGCGGACGGCAAGAACGGCGCCAAGGGCGACGCCACGGCCGCCCCGGCGTCCACCAGCGACACCACGGCACGGGTGCTGGCCGTCGGCGGGATCGTCGTCGGCATCGTCGGCGTCGCGTTCGGCGTGCTCGCCGGCCGTCGCCGCAACGCCTGATCCGCACCCCGCGACCGGACCCGGTCGGACCGGCGCGCCCCACGCGCCGGTCCGGCACCCTCCGGTACGCACCCGTCGATCCGAGAACACCTGACACCCACCGGCCCAGCGCCACGGAAATACCAGGACACACCCGTCATGCGTAGAAGAAAACTGCTGCTGTCCGCCCTGGGGGCGGCCGCCGCACTCGGCCTGACCCTGACCGCCTGC
>LIQL01000458.1 GCA_001418405.1 Streptomyces diastatochromogenes
CCCGACGGCTGGCTGCGCACCGGCGACGTCGGCGTCCTGGACGGGGCCGGCAACCTCCGGATCACCGACCGCATCAAGGACATGTTCATCGTCGGCGGCTTCAACGCCTATCCCGCCGAGATAGAGCAACTCCTCGCCCGTCACCCGGACATCACCGAGGTCGCGGTCATCGGCGTCCCCGACCGCCGCCTCGGCGAGGTCGGCAAGGCGTACGCGGTCCGCCGCCACGGTTCCCGGCTCACCGCGGACGACCTCATCGCCTGGTCCCGGCGCGAGATGGCGAACTACAAGGTCCCCCGGGAGGTGGAGTTCGTCGCCGGACTGCCGCGCAACGCGAGCGGCAAGGTGGTCAAGGGGCGGCTGCGGCAGGGCGGTTCGCGTACCGGGCCGGGCGGGGCGTGCTGAGGGCCGACGGGGCCGGGGGACACCCGAGCCGGCGACCGCGCAGGGCGCGGCCGCGGGGGCATTAGCGGCGCGTTAGCCACGTGGCAGCCGGGCGCCAGGGCGCCGGGACAGAGTGGGTGTCGTACCGAGGAGACCACGACGCCGACCGTCCCGGGGGGACCTGACATGAGCTCCAACACCGCCGTCCGCAACGCCCGCCGCCACACCCTGCGCATCGCCGCCGCGGCACTGACCGCGGTCGCCGGCCTGACCCTGACCGCCTGCTCCGGTGCGGACACGCCCGGCGCCGCCAAGGCCGCCGGCGGCACGGAGAGAGCGGTGGGCGCCGCCGGCGTGGACGCCGCCGGCTCCTCCGCCGACGCCGCGGGCACCGACACTGCCGGCCGCGACGCCGCCGGCCCCTCCGCCGACGGTCCGGACAGTGGCGCCAAGGCGGGCACGGGGGCCGAGGGCGGCACGAAGGCGGGGGCCGCGGGCCAGCAGGCGGGGACCGCGCACGCCACCGGCGGCCGGGCGGGCTCGGGCATCGAGCGCTGCCACACCTCCGGGCTGAAGGCGTCGTTCAACACCGGCGGGGACGCGGTCCCGGACGAGGACGCGGGCGGGTCGACGACCACCAGCATCAACCTGGTCAACAAGGGCAGCCGCGCCTGCAAGATCGGCGGGTTCCCGGGCGTGGACCTGACGTCCGTCAACGGCGGCGAGCGGTGGTCGCTGGCCCGCTCCTCGGCCAAGTTCAGCTCGATCACCCTGGCGCCCGGCGACAGCACCGACGTCACGCTCAACGTCGCCATGACCAAGGAGAACGAGGGCTTCTACCAGCCCGCATGGGTGGAGATCACCCCGCCCAACGAGACCACCTCGCTGAAGGTCGAGTGGCCCTGGGGCACGCTCGTCGACCAGCGCGGCGCCACCCACCCGGCCACCTTCGTCAACCCCATCGGCTGACGCCCCAGGCCCCCCGGAGGCCGTTCCGGGCAGGGCGTCCGACGACGCCCCGCCCGGAACGGCCCTCCTCGGTCCCGGCCGAGCCGAACGGCCCGCGACGCGGTCGCCGGGCGCTGGCGGAGCGGACCGGGATCACCGTGCGACGCGGCCGCCGGTGACCCCGGTCCGCTCCGCCAGCGCCCGCATCCGGTCCGCGAACCCGGCGTCCGCCGACCCGAACCACACCCCGAGGTCCGCGGCGCCCGCCGCCTCCCAGCCGGCGACCTCGGCCGCCACGTCCACGACCGTGCGGTCCGGGCCGTCCCAGCCGATCCGGGTGCCGGCCGTCACCCGGGTCCCGCGCGACGCGGCCCGCCGGGCCAACTCCGCCGCCCGCTCGGCGAACTGCCCGGTAGTGAGCCCCACCCCCTGCCAGTGGCCGCCGAACTCCGCGGCGCGGCGCAGCGCCGCGTCCGAGTTCCCGCCGATCAGGAACGGCACCGGCTCCCGCGGCACCGGTTGGAACACCGCCCGCCCGTCGAAGGCCACCTGCCCGTCGTCGTAGGGCCCGCCCGCTCCCGCGTGCAGGTGCCGCACCAGCCGCAGCGTCCGGTCCGTGCGCGCACCCCGGTCGCCGAAGCCGACGCCGGCCGCGGCGAACTCGTACGGCTGCCAGCCCACGCCGACGCCCAGCACGAACCGGCCACCGCTCAGCCGCGCCAGCGTCGCCGACTGCCGGGCCAGCAGCAGCGGTTCGCGCAGCGGCGCGATCAGCACCGACGTCCCCAGCGTGAGCCGTTCCGTCGCGGCGGCCAGGAAGGCGAGCGTGGTCAGCGCCTCGTACACCCCGCCGTAGCCCTCCGGCGGACGCCCGTACGGGCCCGGCGGCAGCAGGTGGTCCGGCAGCCAGACCCCCGCGTACCCCAGCTCCTCGGCCTCCCGGGCCAGTCGGACCAGCTCCGGGGCGGGCATCGTGCCCGCCTCGGACGGCAGGACGACGTGCAGCCGCATCCGGTCCGGCCGCCCGGTGCCCGCACCGGGGACGGCGGGGGGCGCGGTGGGGTGCTGGGGGGTGACGGCGTCGCTCATGGGGGCCTCCGCTCCCGATACGGGTGACTGGGTCGGACGCCCCCTTCCTAAGCCCTGACATCGATGTGAGGGTCAAGGGCCGGGCGGTCGGCGGCCGTTCCCCGGGCGCCGCTCACCGCGCGTCGCCGTCCGCCGGTGCCGCCGTCCAGTCCGGCGCGCGTCCGCCGAGCGCCACCACCCGGTCCAGCAGCGGCGCGTCCGGCGCCACCTGGACCGCCGGCCCGAAGAGCGACCCGTCGCGCGCCTCGTCGGCCACGGCCGCCAGCAGTCCGTGCGCGACCTCCAGACTCGCGCCGTCGGGCGCGTACTGCTGGCCGGTGGCGCGCGCCAGGTCCCAGCCGTGCAGCACCAGTTCGTTCAGCGCGAACCGGCCCGCGGCGGCCCCGGGCAGGGTGACCCCGCCCACCTGCGTCTCGCCCTCCCAGGCGGCCGGCACCCGCCAGGCCGCCGCCAGCTCGTCGAGGTTCCGCGCCAGCTCCGCGCGCCAGCCCGGGGCGACGTCCGGCAGCTCGGTGTCCGGGGGCGTGTCGGTGGTCGTCCCCAGGTCCTTGCGCGCGGCGTCCCGGAACGCGACGGCCAGCCCGGCCAGGTGCCCCAGCAGGTGCCGCACGGCGTACGCGGGGCAGGGGGTGGGCGCCGCCAGCTGCGCGTCGGCGGTCCCGGCGGCGAGCCGCGCCACCTCCCGGGCCTGCGCCGCGAAGTCGATCGGCGGGGTCGGCGGGGCAGCCTTCTCGGTCATGGTTGCGGGTCCTTTCCTCCGGCGAGCCGGCCACCGCGGCCGGTCTCACGAGTGAAGACCCCGCAACGCCCGAGAACTCATCGGCGCGCCCGGCCCCGGCCCCGGGCAGCCGCTAACGCCCGTAGCGTTCCCGCAGCGCCGCCTTCAGGACCTTGTCCAGCGGCCCGCCGCGCGGCAGCGCATCGGTGATCTCCAACTGCTCCGGCAGCTTCTGCGTCATCAGCCCCGCCGCCCGCAGGTGCGCGGTGAGGTCGGCCAGGGTGAGCGGCGGCGCCCCGTCCCGCGGTTCGGCGAGCGTGACCACCGCGCAGACCCGCTCGCCGCGCTCCCGGTCCGGCAGGCCGATCACCGCCGCCTGGGCCACCGCCGGGTGGGTGTGCACCAGGTCCTCGACCTCCTGTGCGGAGATGTTCTCGCCCTTGCGGATGATGATGTCCTTCAGCCGCCCGGTGAGCACCAGGTGCCCGTCGGCCCGCAGGTGCCCGAGGTCGCCGGTGCGGAACGCGCCGTCCGCGGTGAACGCCCCGGCCGTCAGCGCGGGATCGGTGTAGCGCCGGAACACCATCGGCCCGGAGACCGTGACCTCACCGGTCTCGCCGGTCGCGGCCGGGCTCCCGTCCGCCCGCACGATCCGCACCCGGGCGCCCGCCACGGGCCGGCCGACGGTGTGCGCCAGCTGTTCGTCCGCGTCGTACGGCGTCCCCATGGCGATCATCGGGCTCTCCGTCATCCCGTACCCGTGCACCAGGGCGCAGCCCAGTTCCCGTCCGGCCGCGCGGTACAGCTCGGGTGGCAGCGGCGCCCCGCCGCCGGACAGCAGCCGCAGCGAGGGGATCAGCGGCCCGGCGTCCGGTGTGGCGGCCCGGCGGCGCCGCGAGGCGTCGTGGAACGCCTGGTAGAACGCGGTGCTGCCGCCCGCCATGGTCACCCCGTGGCGTCGGTAGACCGCGGCCGCCCGGTCCGCGTCGAAGCTCTCCAGCACCACCGCAGGGAAGCCGCTGACCAGCATGGCGATCACGTAGTCCGGCCCGGCGATATGGGCGTACGGGAACGCGAGCGAGCCGACGTCGTCCGCCGTCATGCCCAGTGCGGTGGCCAGCCCCACGCCGCCGGCGATGAGCGAGGCGTCGGTGTGCTCGACGCCCTTGGGGGCGGAGGTCGTGCCGGACGTGTAGTAGATCCACCGCGTGGCGTCGTCCGCGGCGGCCGGGGCCGCGGGCAGGGTGTCCGGATCGCCCTCGGGCAGCCCGTCCGCCACCGAGACCACGCGCACGTCGGAGTGGTCCCCGGCCGCGCCGCGCACCATCGCCGGGTAGTCGAAGCCCCGCCATGTCCCGGGCACCAGGGCGAACTCGGCGGCCGACTCGCGCAGGATGAACCCGACCTCCCGCGCCCGGTGCAGGTGGATCACCGGCGTCTGCACGGCCCCGAGCCGGGCCAGCGCGAGCGACGCGACCACCGTGTCGATCCGGGTCGGCAGCTGCCACATCACCCGCGTCCCGGCCCCGATGCCCCACCGCCGGAACCCGGCCGCGGCGCGCGCCGCGGCGTCCCGGACCGCCCCGAAGGTCATGGTCCGCCCGCCGTCGCCGTCGAAGAACATCGGCGCGTCCCCGGAGGCCCGCGCCCGGTACTCGACCAGTTCCCACAGCGTGCGTAGACGGGCGGGTTCGAACACGGCGCGCCTCCGGGGGTGGATGGGCGGGGTGGGGCGTG
>LIQL01000459.1 GCA_001418405.1 Streptomyces diastatochromogenes
CTCCTGTGGATAGCTGTGCCAACGCGGAAACCGGGGTACCGCCTCCCGTGGGGGAGGCCGTACCCCGGCAACCGTAACCGGCGGGCCGGCGCCTACTTCTTGGCGCCCGCCTCCCGCGCTGCTTCCTGGCGCTCGACGGCGGCCTTCACCAGACCGGCGAAGAGCGGGTGCGGGCGGGTCGGGCGGGACCGCAGCTCCGGGTGCGCCTGGGTGGCGACCAGGTAGGGGTGGACGTCGCGCGGGTACTCGACGTACTCGACCAGCTTGTTGTCCGGGGAGGTGCCGGAGAACAGCAGGCCGGCCTTCTTCTCCAGCTCGCCGCGGTAGGCGTTGTTGACCTCGTAGCGGTGGCGGTGGCGCTCCTCGACGTAGGGCTCGCCGGCGTAGACCTCGCGGACGATGGAGCCCTCGGCGAGCTTGGCCGGGTACATGCCCAGTCGCATGGTGCCGCCCATGTCGCCCTCGCCGGCGACGATGTCCATCTGCTCGGCCATGGTGGAGATCACCGGGTCGGTGGCGGCCGGGTCGAACTCGGTGGAGTTGGCGCCCTCGATGCCGGCGAGGTTGCGGGCCGCCTCGATCACCACGCACTGCAGGCCCAGGCAGAGGCCGAGCAGCGGGATCTTGTTCTCCCGGGCGTAGGTGATGGCGCCGACCTTGCCGTCCACGCCGCGGTCGCCGAAGCCGCCGGGGACGCAGATCGCGTCGCAGTCGGCGAGCTGCGCGCGGGCGCCGGCCGGGGTCTTGCAGTCGTCGGAGGTGACCCACTTGATCTTGACGCGGGCCTTGTTGGCGAAGCCGCCGGCGCGCAGCGCCTCGGTCACCGAGAGGTAGGCGTCGGGCAGGTCGATGTACTTGCCGACCAGCGCGACCTTGACCTCGTGCGAGGGGTTGTGGACCCGGTCGAGCAGGTCCGCCCACTGGGTCCAGTCCACGTCCCGGAAAGGCAGGTCCAGCTTGCGGACGACGTAGGCGTCCAGGCCCTCGGCGTGCACGACCTTGGGGATGTCGTAGATCGACGGGGCGTCCGGGCAGGCGATGACCGCGGCCTCGTCGACGTCGCACATCAGCGAGATCTTGCGCTTGATGGCGGTGGGCACCTCGCGGTCGGCGCGCAGCACGATCGCGTCGGGCTGGATGCCGATGTTGCGCAGGGCCGCGACCGAGTGCTGGGTCGGCTTGGTCTTCAGCTCACCGGACGGGCCGATGTAGGGGAGCAGCGAGATGTGCACGACGAAGACGTTGTCCCGGCCCACCTCGTGGCGGACCTGGCGGACGGTCTCCAGGAACGGCAGCGACTCGATGTCGCCGACCGTGCCGCCGACCTCGGTGATGACCACGTCGACGTCGTCGGTGGCCAGACGCCGGATGCGGTGCTTGATCTCGTTGGTGATGTGCGGGATGACCTGGACGGTGTCACCGAGGTACTCGCCGCGCCGCTCCTTGGCGATCACGGTGTTGTAGACCTGGCCGGTGGTGACGTTCGCCGAGCCGTCGAGGTCGACGTCGAGGAACCGCTCGTAGTGGCCGATGTCCAGGTCGGTCTCGGCACCGTCGTTGGTGACGAAGACCTCACCGTGCTGGAACGGGTTCATCGTCCCGGGGTCGACGTTCAGGTACGGGTCGAGCTTCTGCATCGTGACCCGCAGGCCGCGCGCCTTCAGGAGAGCACCCAGGCTGGAGGCCGTGAGCCCCTTGCCGAGCGAGGAGGCGACGCCCCCAGTGACGAAGAGGTGCTTGGTCGTCGTGGCTGCGTTCTTTCGAGAAGCAGAGGGCGGCATGGCCAAGAGGGGGCTCCCGTGGTCGCGAGGTGGAGAGATGCGAGGGACGCCGGTCCTGAGAGCCAGGGGCGCCGTCGCTGCGGTTCGGGGGTGCCGTACTTCCGTTGGGTCCCACCGGTCCACGGGGTACCAGGCTATCAGCGACCGGACATGGTCGCGTCCGGCCACGCACCGAAAGGCGTCCGCGCCCAGGCCACCCGTTCGGACCACCCCCACTCGACGTGAGCGTCGCGCGGAGCACCCCCCTGCGTCGTATCCTGCTCGGACACTCGCTACGAGCCGTCCGGGAAGGCACCGTTCTCCCCCAGTCACCGCTGGGTGGGGCCCCAGTGATAGCTGGGGGAGTGCCCCCAGCCCGTTTCCCGGTCCCGCTGCTCGGCGACGTTTCATGGGCAGGACGGACAGCACACAACGTCCCATGGGGGGCGTGACTCCAGTTCGACGGGAGATGCACGTGGCCGGGCGCATCGAGGACTACGCACTTATCGGTGATATGCAGACCGCCGCTCTCGTGTGCCGGGACGGCACGGTCGACTGGCTGTGCCTGCCCCGTTTCGACTCGCCGGCGGTGTTCGCGGGGCTGCTGGGCACCGAGGAGCACGGCTTCTGGCGGATGGGCCCGATCGGCGCGGAGGGCCCGCGGGCCGCGGACCGGCGGCGCTACCGCGGGGATTCACTCGTCCTGGAGTCCGAGTGGGACACACCGCGCGGTACCGTCCGGGTGATCGACTTCATGCCGCCGCGGGACGGCGTTCCGCAGGTGATCCGGATCGTGGAAGGCGTCAGCGGCCGGGTGCCGATGCGCTCGGAGCTGCGGATGCGGTTCGCGTACGGCTGGGTGGTGCCCTGGGTGCACAAGGTCGACGGGCGCACCGTCGCGGTCGCCGGGCCCGATTCGGTGTGGCTGGACACCTCGGCGGAGACCTACGGCAAGGACCTGACGACGTACTCCGACTTCACGGTGTCGCCGGGCGAGCGGATCGCGTTCACGATCAGTTGGCAGCCCTCGCACCACGAGCCGCCGGCCCTGGCGGACCCGGAGGCGTCGCTGGAGGCGACCGAGGAGTTCTGGCGGGAGTGGGTCGAGCACTGCACGTACCACGGGCCCTACCGGGACGCGGTGGTGCGCTCGCTGATCACGCTGAAGGCGCTGACGTACGCGCCGACCGGCGGGATCGTGGCGGCGCCGACGACGTCGCTGCCGGAGTGCATCGGCGGGATCCGCAACTGGGACTACCGCTTCACGTGGCTGCGGGACGCGGCGATCACCCTGTCGTCGCTGCTGCGCACCGGCTACCGCGAGGAGGCCCGGGCCTGGCGCGAGTGGCTGCTGCGGGCGGTGGCCGGCGACCCGGAGAACCTCCAGATCATGTACGGCATCGCCGGTGAGCGGGAGCTGGGCGAGACCGAACTCAAATGGCTGCCCGGGTACGAGGATTCGCGGCCGGTGCGGGTCGGCAACGGCGCCGCCGGCCAGCTCCAGCTGGACGTCTACGGCGAGGTCACCGAGGCGCTGCACCTGGCGCACATGACGGGGCTGGCCCGCAACGACTACGCCTCGCTGCTCCAGATCAAGTTGATCGAGTGGGTGGAGAAGCACTGGGACGAGCCGGACGAGGGCATCTGGGAGGTGCGCGGGCCGCGCCGGCACTTCGTGCACTCCAAGGTCATGACCTGGGTCGCGGTGGACCGCACGGTGAAGCTGATCGAGTCCGGGGACGTGGACGGCCCGCTGGACCGGTGGAAGGACCTGCGGGAGACCATCCACCGGGACGTCTGCGAGAAGGGTTACGACAAGGAGCGGAACACCTTCACCCAGTCCTACGGCTCGCAGGAGCTGGACGCGTCGCTGCTGCTGATCCCGCAGGTCGGGTTCCTGCCGCCGGACGACAAGCGGGTCATCGGCACCATCGAGGCGATCCAGCGGGAGCTGTCGACCGAGGACGGGTTCGTGCTGCGCTACCCGACGTCCGGCGAGGGGCTCGGCGTGGACGGCCTCGAAGGCGACGAGGGGGCGTTCCTGGCCTGTTCGTTCTGGCTGGCCGACGACCTGGCGATGATCGGCCGGGTGGAGGAGGCCCGCAAGCTGTTCGAGAAGCTGCTCTCGCTCCGCAACGACCTGGGGCTGCTCGCCGAGGAGTGGGACTCCCGGCTCCAGCGGCAGGTGGGGAACTTCCCGCAGGCGTTCAGCCACGTCCCGCTGATCGACACGGCGCTGCGGCTGACCGCGAGCGGGGCCTACGGGGGGTGACGCCCCTTCGGGGCACCACGCCCCCGGAGGTCCTTCGCTGCGGTCCGCGGCCGGCCGGCGTCCCTAGAAAGGCGTCAGGGTGAGGGTGAGCTCCTTGGGGGCGTGGTCCTCGACGTAGGAGGCGAAGCCGGCGACGTCGTCGAAGGCGAAGCCGTACGCCTTGCCGTCCTGGGTCGCGCCGTGCATGACGCGGGCGTAGTGGTTGGTGACCTGCTGCTGGTAGAAGGCGGCCGGGTCGGTGCCCGGCTGGGCGGGGTGGGTCGCCAGGGTGGAGCGGTTGAGGGCGGCCCCGAGGACGGCGGCCAGCGGGCCCCGGACGCCGTCGTTGGGGGCGGCCAGGATGCCGTCGCAGAAGAGCACGTCGCGGGTGGACGGTTTGCCGAAGGCGATCGGGCCGGCGGGGGCCGCCGAGCGGGTCCCGCGGCCCTGGGGGCCGGTGAAGGTGAGTTGGTCGCCGCTGACCCGGCCGGTGAAGGTGCCGGCGTTGGTGGTGACGGTCAGGTCCTTGCCGGCGTAGGCGGACCAGGCGGCGTCGACGGCGGGGGCGAAGTAGTCGGCGGCGAACAGGCCGCTGTCCAGGCCGTGGCCGGGGGCTATCACCCGCCGGTCGTCGACGACCAGGCGGTCGAAGCCGGCGGCGGCCTTGACCTCGGAGAAGATCCGGGCCCGGGCGCCGTCCTTGAGGGTGCCGGTGGTCTGGTCGCCGCTGCCAGTGAGCCGGAGGGCGAGCGGGACGCTGAACATGTCGACCATGGTGGTGTTGCAGAACATCCCGGCGGAGTTGTAGGTGAACTCGGCGCAGTCGTGCAGCACGTCGTAGTTGGGGTCGGAGGCGACCCAGCCCGCGGGGTAGGCCAGGGCGGGCTTGCCGTTGCCGTCGGCGACCGCCTTGATCTTGAGCTTGGCGCCCAGGCTGGTGTAGATCCGGCCGGACATCGGGGGCAGCTGGAGGGTGGTGGTGCCGGTGGCGGCGAGCGGGATGGCGTAGTCGGTGAAGCCGTCCGGGCCGTTGTCGGCGACCGCGACGGGGGCGAGCTTCCCGTCCGGGGTGACCCTGACCTGCTGGGTTCCGTCGTTGCCCAGGATGTAGACCCAGACCGAGCCGTTGGCGTAGGCGCCCGACGTGTTGACGAGGTGCAGCGGGAGGGTGCCCGCCGCCCGGGGGGTGGGGGCGCCGAGGGCCCGGCCGGCGACGGCGGCGGTGGCGGCACCGGCGGCGAGTCCGCCGAGCAGGGTGCGACGGGAGATCATGAGGCGGCTCCTTGTGGGGGGTGGGGTGAGCGCTCTCGTTGGTATGGTCCAAGCACCCTGCCCAGGCCCCCTTGCCAACGTCAAGTGTGCTTCCAGGAAAAGGAGTTGAGCGGCCGGCCGGAGGGTGTGCGCGAGCCGCCCCGGGCGACCGGCGGAGGCGATCCGGATCACGTTCCTCCGGATAGCCGTACGCGCGGTAGCGTTCCCGGCATGGGGCCGCACGGGAAGATCGAAGCCGACGTCACGGTACGCAGGGCGCTGGAGCTGCCGGCGCTGCGGCGCGGCCTGCCGGAGGTGCTGGCCGGCGAGGACCGGTTGGGGCGCTCGGTGCGCTGGGTGCACGCCGGCGAGGTCCCGCACATCGCCTCACTGCTCAAGGGCGGCGAGCTGCTGCTGACCACCGGGCTGGGAGTGGGCACCCGGCCGTCGGAACAGCGCGCCTTCATCCGCAAGCTCGCCGACCGGGACGTCGCCGCGCTGGTCGTGGAGCTGGGCTCGCGGTTCGACACCCTGCCCGTGGCGCTGATCGACGCCGCGCGGGACTGCGGGCTGCCGCTGATCCAACTGCACCGCGAGGTCCCGTACGTCACGGTCACCGAAGAGATCCACACCGAGATCATCAACAGCCACTACACCCTGCTGCGGCGCGCCGACGAACTGCTGCGGCGCTGCACCGACGTGCTGTTGCGGGGCGGCGGCGCCCCGGAGGTGCTGCGGCTGCTCGCCGTCTTCACCGGCAACCCGCTGTGCCTGGAGGCCCCCGACGGCAGTCCGCTGTACGCCGCCGGGCCCGAGGGCGACGACGGCGCGGCGGACGCCGATCCGCTGCTGGCCTGGGAGGGGCTGCGGGACTCCGGCCTGCGCATCGAGGTGCCCGGCGGCGGGCCCGGGCCGGACGCGGTGCGCGCCCGGCTGGTGCTGCTCCCGGTGAACGGGCCGCTGGAGCCGGTGCACCGGCTCGCCGCGGAACGCGCCGCCGACCTGCTGGCCGTGGTCATGCTCCAGTCCCGGCAGGAGGAGGTGCTGGCCGCCCGCGGTCGCGGGGACTTCCTGGCCGAGCTGGCGGAGGGCCGGATCTCCGCGTCCGAGGCGCCGGCGCAGGCCCGGCTGCTGGGCTTCCGGACGGGTGCCGAGGCGGTGTTGCCGGTGGTGATGCGGCTGCCGGCCGCGCTGCCCTCCCCCGGCAGTTGGGCGCTGCTGGCCCAGGCGCTGCGCGAGGAACTGGCCGCCCTCGGGGTGCCGGTGCTGCTCGGCGTGCGGCCGGTGGAGGGCCGGGTGCCGCTGCTGGTGGCGCTGCGGGCGGGCCCGGACCGGGCGGCGCTGGCCGACCGGGTCGCCGAGGCGCTGCGCGCGGGCGTGGTCCGGGCCGGGCTGGACCGGCCGTCGGCGCACCGCCCCGTGGTGGTGGTCGGCACCGCGGGTGACTGGGCGGCGGCCGGACCGGGCCTGCGGCACGCGGCGGAGGCGGCGGCCGCGGCCCAGGGGCTGCCGGAGGCGCCCTGGTACGACGCCCGCCGCCTGGACATCGAGCTGCTGCTGTGGCGGATGCGGGAGCACGGTGAGCAGGGGGTGCTCACCGATTTCGTGGAGCGCGCCATCGGCCCGCTGCTGGCCCACGACCGGGGCGCCCGCCAGCCGTTGCTGCCGACCCTGGAGGCCTATCTGGCCAGCGCCGGCCGCAAGGCGGAGACCGCCCGCGACCTGAACGTCAACCGGCAGACGCTCTACGACCGGCTGGCGCGGATCGCGCAGCTGCTGGGGACCGATCTGGAGGACCCGCAGACGGTGCTGGGGCTGCGCCTGGCGCTGCGGGCGCGACGGCACACCGACCGGTAGGACGCGCGCCGGGTCAGACCTGCGGGGCCGGCTGCGGCGGCTGGGTCAGCTCGTCGTAGACGCTGAGGACCTGGGCGACCGTGTCGTTCTCGCTGGGCCAGCCGGCGGCCTGGACGCGGCCGGCGGTGGCGAGCGCGGCGCGGCGCACCGGGTCGGCGAGCAGGTCCAGGACCGTGCGGGCCAGTGCGGTGGCGTCGCCGTAGCGGACCAACGCGGCGCCCCGGCCGACCAGTTCGCGGGTGCCGCCGGTGTCGGTGGCCACCAGGGGGACGCCGGCGCGCAGCGCCTCCTGGGCGATCAGGGAACGCGCCTCCCACCTGCTGGGCAGCACCACCAGGTCGGCGGCGGCGAGGAGTTCGGGCACGTCGTCGCGGCGGCCGAGGAGCTGGACGGGCAACCGCTCGCTGTCGATGCGGCGCTGGAGCGCGGCCCTCTGCTCGCCCTCGCCGGCGATGGCGAGCAGCGGTTGGGGGTCCAGCGCGCACCAGGCGTGCGCCGCGTCCAGCAGCAGGTCATGGCCCTGGGACGGGTCGAGCCGGCCGACCGCGAGCAGCAACGGGCGGTCCACCGCGCCCAGTTCGGCGCGCTCCTTGTCGCGGCTGCGGTCGGGGTCCGCGGCGTGCCCCGTGCGGCCGGAGCGGGCCCGCGGCACGGCGACCGGGGCGAGGCGGGCGTCCCGGGCGCCCCGCTCGCGTGCCCGGTCCACGAGGTCGGAGCAGGCGCCGAGGACGACCGCCGCGGCCCGGGCCACCCGCCGCTCCATCAGGTGCACCATTCCGGCACGGGCGCCCTCGGTGTGCGCCTTGGTGTGCCAGGTCATGACGAGCGGGACCTGACCCCAACCACCGGCGCCCAGGCCGCAGGCGCGGGGGCCGCGCAGGCCGCGCAGCGCCACCGAGGCGCGCAGGCCGGCCCGCAGGCCGTGCGCGTGGACCAGGTCGGCGTCCCAGCAGGCGCCGCGCAGCACGGTCAGGCCCGCCGGGTCCATCCGCGGGGCGAGCGGCACGAACCGGGCACCGGCCGCGGTGAAGTCGTACGCCTCCTCGGCCTCCGGTGGGGCGCACACGGTCACCCGGACCCCGCGGGCGACCAGCCCTTCGGACAGCGAACGGACGTGCGCCGCGCTGCCGGCACCGCCGCGCCCGAGCACCTGGACCGTGCGCAGCGGCGACTGCCCGTGCGGCGGGGTCAGGGGGCTGGTCACGAGGTCGGGCTCCTGGGTCGGGGACGGTACGTACCGTACCGGCGGGGCGGTTTGGCACTGCGAGGTGCTGCGATGTTCCGGGCCGTGGCGTCGGCCCCGTCCTGCGGGCAGGTCGGGGCGGGCGCGCCCCGGCACTGCGCACCGCGCCCAGGATGCCAGTCCGGCGGCGTCAATTCGGCACCGTGCGGACGCCGTTCCGGTGGGAAGTCTCACCCCCGGATCCACGGATTCACCCACATGGGCGACTTGGCGGGCGTGCGGATTGCCGCTCGAACGGAGTGGACGCACCTCCGCGGTCCGCCACCGCGCTGTCCTGAACCCGTCCTTCACTGTCCGGATCGGGTCGCTCCGGTTCTTTCCCGCCGCGCCCGCCGCGCGCCGCCGGCGGCGCCGTCAGCGCGCCCCGGCCAGGCGGCTGACGCGGTCCCCGGCGGCCGCCGCGGCGACCAGCGCGGCAGCGTGCACGGCCAGCACCGCCCGGCTTCCCCCGCGTCCCGCGCCGTGCGCGCCGCGGGACCCGGCTCCGGCGACGGCGGCCAGTCCGAGGGCGGCACCGAGGGCGTGCGCGCCGGCGTCCCCGAGCATCGTGCGCTCCCCGAAGTCCTCGGGCGCCAGCGCGGCGGCGGCGCCCAGGGGGACGGCGGACAGCGCCCCGGCCGGTCCGCTGCGCAGCAGGCCGGGTGCCGCCAGCGCGACGGCGGCCGCCGCGGCCCGGCCCGGCCGGACGTCCAGGAGGTTGACCAGGTGGGCGGAGCCGGCGATCACCACGCCCGCCAACAGCCGATCGGCCGGGCGATCCTGGAGCAGGGCGCCGGCGGCCAGTCCGGCGGCGCCGATCCCGAAGAGCTTGACGGCGCCACTGGTGACCTCGCCGTGCCGCAGCGCGGACAGGTGCGCCCGGAAGCCGCGGCGCGGGTCCCCGGCGCCGACGAGGTCGTCGTAGGCCCCGCAGCCGCCGGCGGCCAGGACGGCCAGCGCCGCCGCCGCGCGGGTCCGGGCCGGCAGACCCGGTGCGCCGGCCGCGGCGAGCGCGGTGCCGAGGGCGACCGCGGGACCCGCGTGCAGGGTGACCGGCCGGCCCGCGTGGTTCGTCCGCTGCCAGCGCGCGGCGCCGCCCGGTGGTCGGCGCCGCAGCGCCGCGTAGCAGGCCCTGCTCGCGCCCGCCGCCGCGAGCAGCGCCGCACTGCGGACCGGCGGGCCGCCGTCCGTGGTCGTTCGCCTCATCCCGCTCCCCCTCGCCGGCCCGGTGGCCGGCCTCGTCTCTAGGTGCCCGTGCGGGCGGTCTCCAGGAGTTCCTCGGCGTGCGCGCGGGCCGTTTCGGAGTCCTCCTGGCCGGCCAGCATCCGTGACAGCTCACGGATCCGGTCCTCGCCCTCCAGGACGGTGACGCCGCTGCGGGTCACCGAGCCGTCGTTGGTCTTCTCCACCAGCAGCTGCCGGTCGGCGAACGCGGCGACCTGCGGGAGGTGGGTGACCACCACGACCTGTGCCGACTTGGCGAGCCGGGCCAGGCGCCGGCCGACCTCGACGGCCGCCTTGCCGCCGACGCCCGCGTCGACCTCGTCGAAAAGGTAGGTCGGGACCGGGTCCGACCCGGCGAAGACGACCTCCACGGCGAGCATCACCCGGGACAGCTCACCGCCGGAGGCCCCCTTGGCGATCGGCCGGGGCGGGGCGCCCGGGTGCGGGGCCATCAGGATCTCGACCTCGTCGGCGCCGGCCGGGCCGTACGCGACGCTGCGGCCGTTCACCTCGATGCCGTCGGCGTCGTCGGCGTCCTCGGGGAGCTCGGTCTGGCGGATGGCGACGCTCACCCGGGCGTGCGGCATGGCGAGTTCGCCGAGTTCGGTGGTGACGGCGGCGGCGAAGTGCTCCGCGGACGCGGTCCGGGCGTCGGTCAACTGCTGCGCCAGTTCGCCCAGTTCGGCGCGGAGGCCGTCGCGTTCGGCGGTCAGCTCGGTGATCCGGTCGTCGTCGCCGTCGAGTTCGGCGAGGCGTGCGGCGCTCTGCTCGGACCACGCCAGCACCGCCGTGGTGTCCTTGCCGTACTCGCCGTACTTGCGGGTGAGGTGGTTGAGGGCGGCGCGGCGCTCCTCGACGGCGGCCAACCGCAGCGGATCGGCGTCCAGGCCGTCCGCGTAACCGGCGAGTTCGGTGGCGACGTCCGCCATCAGGATGCCGAGCTCACCGAGCCGGTCGGCCAGCGCGGCCAGTTCCTGGTCGTGGCCGCGGACCGCCTCCAGACCGCGGTGGGCGCCGGCGACGAGGGTGGTGGCGTCGATGCCTTCGGGGTCCTCGGGGTTGCCGGCCAGCGCGGCGTGCGCGACGGTCGCGGCGGAGGCCAGCGCCTCGGCGTGGCCGAGCCGTTCGGCCTCGGCGGAGAGTTCGACGTCCTCACCGGGCAGCGGCTCGGCGGCGGCGATCTCGTCCAGGCCGAAGCGGAGCAGATCGGCCTCCTGGGCGCGCTCCCGGGCCCGGGTGG
>LIQL01000046.1 GCA_001418405.1 Streptomyces diastatochromogenes
ACTCGTCGGCCAGGGCACGGACCTGCTCGCTGGACAGGGCGTCGCGGGCCAGCTCCTGGAGGCCGCGGTTGTAGTCGGGGTGGTGGGTGGCCGGGTAGTGGTTCTTGGGCCGGTGCAGTACGGAGTCGGGCGCGAGTCCGGTGCCGGCGGCGCGCAGCAGGCTCTTCTCCCGGCCGTCGAAACTCTTGTGCGCCCAGGGCGTGGCGAAGGCGTACTCGACGAGGCGGTGGTCGCAGTAGGGGACGCGGACCTCCAGGCCCTGAGCCATGCTCAACCGGTCCTTGCGGTGCAGGAGTTGGCGCAGCCAGCGGGTCAGGGACAGGTGCTGCATCTCGCGTTGGCGGTGCTCGACGGGGGTTTCGCCGTCCCGATGCGGTACGGCGGCCAGCGCGCTGCGATACGTGTCCTGGCGGAACTCCCCTATTCGCAGGCCGAGTTCGGCGTTGAGCGGCATCGCGGCGTCGTCGCCGTTGACGAGCAGCCACGGGAAGGTGTCCGCGGCCAGCGCCTTCGGATGGTGGAACCAGGGATAGCCGCCGAACACCTCGTCCGCCGCCTCACCGGAGAGGGCCACGGTGGAGTGCTTGCGGATCTCGCCGAACAGCAGGTACAGCGAGGTGTCCATGTCGCCGACGCCGATCGGCGAGTCCCTGGCCACCACGACCGCCTTCCGGTGCTCGGGGTCGAGCAGGGCGTGCGGGTCGAGGACGACGGTGCTGTGGTCGGTGCCGATGAACGCCCCGGCCTCGGTGGCGTACGGGGTGTCGTGGCCGGTGCGCAGCACGTCGCCGGTGAACTGCTCGGCCTGGTCGCTGTAGTCGACGGCGTGGGAGCGGATGCGGGCGTCCGGGCCTTGTCGCAGCCGGAGTTCGTCGGCGAGCAGCGCGGTCAGGACGGTGGAGTCGATCCCGCCGGACAGCAGGCTGCACACCGGGACGTCGGCCTCCAGCTGGCTGCGGGCGGCCGAGCAGACCAGCGCACGGACCCGCTCGACGGCGGTGTCCCGGTCGTCGTCGTGGACGTCGGCCTCCAGCTGCCAGTAGCGGTGTTCGCGGATGCCGTCCCGGTCCAGGACGAGCAGACCGCCGGGCTCCACCTCCCGTACGCCCGACCACACCGTGGGCCCGGTGTTGAACAGCAGGCTGTACGCCTCCCGCAACCCGTCGGCGTCCACCCGGGGCCGGATCTCCGGGTGGGCGAACAGTGCCTTGGGCTCCGAGGCGAAGGCCAGGCCGCCGTCGACGGCCGCCCAGAACAGGGGTTTGACGCCGAGGCGGTCGCGTACCAGCAGCAGCCGCTGCGCCCGCTCGTCCCACACGGCGAAGGCGAACATGCCGTCCAGGTGGTCGGCGACGGCCTCGCCCCACTCGGCGTAGGCGCGCAGTACCACCTCGGTGTCGCTGCGGGTGCGGAAGTGGTGGCCCCGGCGCCGGAGTTCGGCCCGCAGTGCGTGGTGGTTGTAGACCTCGCCGCTGTAGCTGAGGACGAGGGCCGGCCGCTCGGGGCGGTCGGTCATCGGCTGTACGCCGCCGGCCAGGTCGATGACGGCCAGGCGGCGGTGGCCGAGCGCGGCGTGCTCGCCGAGCCAGACGCCGCGCGCGTCCGGTCCGCGCGGGGTGAGGGTGTCGGTCATGGCCTCGATGACCGGGGCCTGGGTGCGGGCGTCGCGGTGGAAGGACGCCCAGCCGGTGATTCCGCACATGCGGGTGACTCCCTGTCAGTGGTGGGCGGCGGGCGCCGCGTCGGTCGAAGTCTCGGGGCCGGGTGCGGGTTTCCTGCCGGGCCGGGCGATCAGGGGCACGGCCAAGCAGGCGGCGGTGGCGGCCAGCGCGAGCCCGGCCCGTACGCCCTGGTCGGGTCCGGCCAGTCCCCAGACGGCGGTGGCCAGGGCGGGCCCGAGGGTGAAGCCGAGCGTGCGGGCGAGCTGCATCGTGGACCCGACGGTCGCGGTCCGGTCCCGTGGTGCGGTACCCATGACCAGGGCCTGGGTGGGGCCGCCGTTGAGGCCCATGCCGACGCCGGCCAGCGCCAACCGCCAGGCCACCTCCAAGGGTGACCAGCCGTCGCCCAGCGGGATCAGCAGAAGCAGGCCGGTGGCGGTGACCGCGGCGCCGGCGACCGCGACCGGCCGGGCGCCGTACCGGTCGGCGAGGCGCCCGCCGATCTGCCCGGCCAGGCCCATCCCCAGGGGGAAGGCGAGAACGATCAGCCCGGTGGTGGTGGCGCTGACACCGTCGTCACGTTGCAGATGCAGAGCGACGACGTAGTGCATGGCGGCGAATCCGGCCGCGAGGGACAGCACCGCGCCGTGGGCCCGGAACAGCCCCGTGGCCCGCAGCACACCGGCCACCGGCCGGCCACCCGGACCGCGCGACCACCACCAGAGCGTCGGGACCGCCGCGACTGCGAGCACCAGCCACGCCGGGCGGTCCGACGCCAGGGTCAGGGCCAGCAGCAGGACCGCCACGCCCGAGGCCACCAGGAGCGCGTCCGCCACCGAGCGCCGGTCGGGCCGGCGCAACCCGCCGTCCCGCGGCATGACCTTCCAGGCCACGGCCAGGGCGAGCACACAGAACGGGATCTTCACCAGGAAGACCGCGTGCCAGCCCAAGTGGTCCAACAGCAGCCCGCCCACGGCCGGTCCGGTCACGGCGCCCAGCGGTCCCAGGGTGGCGGGCACGCTCATCGCCCGGCCGCGCTTCTCCGGTCGTACGGAACGGACCGCGAGGACCGGCATCAGCACGAAGAGCACCGCCGCGAAGGCACCCTGCGCGAGCCGGGCGGCGATCAGCCAGGCCGCCCAGGGCGCGGCGGCTGCCAGGGCGCTGCACAGGCCGAATCCGCAGGTCGCGGTCAGCACGGCGGAACGCGGCCCCACCCCGTCGAGCCACCGACCGACCGGCAACAGCAGTGCCACTACCGGTAGTTGGTAACCCAGCACCGCCCATTGGGCGGTCGCGGTGGACACGTGCAGACCGTCGGCGATGTCCGCCAGGGCCACGTTGACGATGTTCATGTCGAGCATCGCCATGAACGCCAGCACGCCCGAGACGGCGACCAGCGGCCAGCGGTCCTCGCCGGCGGGTACGCGATCGGGCGGTCCCGCACCGGGATCGTGGTGTGCCACCGTTCCCCCTCATCCTCAAGAACGGACTGCCCGACGGCAGTCCCGTCTGAGGAGTCGTGAGGAATCGAAGGTGAGTTCCCGGCTCCTCCCAAGAATGTGACCGGCAGGCTGGTTTTCCGGGCTGACCAGCACGGCGGGTCGGGTTCCGTTAGCGGCGCCGGGAACCGCGAGCGGAACGGCCGCACTCCCCCGCCGATCCGCGGAACTCCATGCTCCAACCGGCCGACTCCTAGGTGAGGGCGTCGCCCTCACCCTCCGCGCCCGCCGATCGGTCCGCAAACGGAAGCCCCCACGACCCCAGGACTTCCCCATGGCCCAGAAGCAGTACACCGTCACCGGCATGAGCTGTGAGCACTGCGCGGCGAGCATCAGGGAAGAGGTGTCCGAGGTATCGGGCGTGCGCGAGGTCGAGGTGGACCTCGCCGGGAAGGCCGTCACGGTGCACGGCACCGGCCTCGACGACGAGCGGCTGCGCGCGGCCATCGCCGAGGCCGGTTACGGCGTCGTCGACCCGGTCGCCGCCTGATCAACCGGAACCGCGGGCCGGGCAGGACGCCATCGGCACGACGCAATCGCCGTCCTGCCCGGCCGCGTTCATCCGCCGGAGCGTACGGTGCCCACCTCCGCCGCCGCGTCCGGCTCCGTGCCGGCCGGCGCCTGGTGGTCGAAGGCGATCAGGGGGTCACCGGTCAGGGGGTGGTCGACCACGGCCGCCCGCACGCCGAACACCTCGGCCAGCAAGGCGGGCGTGAGGACATCGCGCGGTGGCCCGGAGGCGACCACGGCTCCGCCGCTCAGGACGTGCAGTCGGTCGCACACCGCCGCGGCCGCGTTGAGGTCGTGCAGCGACACCAGGGTCGTCCGGCGCTGGGCTCTCAACAGGGCGAGCAGTTCGACCTGATGGCGGATGTCGAGGTGGTTGGTCGGCTCGTCCAGGACCAGGACGTCCGGGTTCTGGGCGAACGCGCGGGCGAGCAGGACGCGTTGGCGCTCGCCCCCGGAGAGGGCCGTGAACCGGCGCCCGGTCGCCGCCGCCATCCCGACGTCGGCGAGAGCACGGCCGACGGCCTCCCGATCGACGTCGTCATCACCCGCGAAGGCCCGTTTGTACGGCGTGCGCCCCATCGCGACCACCTCGCGCACGGTCAGCTCGAAGTCGCTGCCCCGTTCCTGTGGCAGCGCGGCGACATGCCGCGCAGACTGGACCGGGGTCAGCTCGCGCAGGTCGGTGCCCGCCAGCAGCACCCGGCCCGCGGTGGGTTTCAGATGCCGGTAGACGGCGCGCAGCAGCGTGGACTTGCCACTGCCGTTCGGCCCGACCAGACCGGTGATCTCGCCCTCGGCCGCCACCAGATGGGCCCCCGCCACGACCGTCCGGCCGGCATAGGCGAGGTGCAGGCCCTCGATCTCGATCCTCAACTTCCGCTCCAAAGGCGCCGGTCCAGCAGGTACAGCAGCGCCGGAGCGCCGATCAACGAGGTGACCACGCCGACCGGCAGCTCCTGCGAGTCCATCGCCGTACGGCAGACGATGTCGACCACCACCAGCAGCAGCGCACCGAACAGCGCCGAGAGCGGCAACAGACGGCGGTGGTCGCCGCCGACGACCAGACGGCAGGCGTGCGGCACCATCAGACCGACGAAGGCGATCGCACCGGACACCGCCACCAGGACGCCGGTCACCACGCTGGTCACCGCGAACAGCTCCCGGCGCAGCCGGCTGACGTTGACGCCGAGCCCCGCCGCCGTCTCATCACCCATCAGCAGGGCGTTCAGCGCCCGGGCGCGCGCCTGAAGCCACAGCAGGCCGGCCGGAACCACGACCGCGGGCACCACCAGCAGCTGCCAACTCGCGCCGCTGAGGCTGCCCATGAGCCAGAACAGCACACTGCGCGTCTGCTGCTCGTCCCCGGCCTGCAACACCAGATAGCTCGTGAAGCCGGACAGGAACTGGCCGATCGCCACCCCGGCCAACACCAGCCGCAGCGGCGCGAATCCCCCGCCCCGCCGGGCGATGAGCCACACCAGGGCGAACGTGGCCAGGGCGCCGACGAAGGCCGCGCCGGACAGCCCCAGGCCCAGCGCCCCGCCCGCGCCCAGACCGAGGACGATGGCGGCGACCGCACCGAGCGACGCCCCGTTGCAGATGCCCAGCATGTACGGGTCGGCCAGCGGGTTGCGCACCAGCGCCTGCACCGCCGTCCCGACGAGGCCCAGTCCGGCCCCCACGAGCGCGGCCAACAACGCCCGCGGGACACGCAGTTGCCACACGATCAGGTCGTCCGTACCGGGCCGCGGAGCCTCACCGGCCAGTCGCCGCGCCACCACGCTCCACACCTCGCCGGGTGCGATGGACGTCGAACCCCAGGCCACCGCGGCCGTCAGTGCAACGAGGAGTGCCACACCGAGGACCATTGCCAGCGGACCGGCGGGCAGACTCCGCGCGCCCCGGCTCCCGTCGTTCCGGGTCGCGTCCGTGGCCTTGCGGCGGGACGCGGACAGCGTGGAGAGCACGGCTAGCCGACCTTGCCCGGGTAGAGGGTCTTGGCGATCGCCTCGACCGTGTCGGCGTTCTCGACCCCGGCGATGGTGGTCTGCTCGGAGCCGATCCGCAGGAAGTGGCCCACCTTGACCGCCTTCAGGCCCTTGGTCGCCGGATTGGTCTCCAGCCACCGCTGCGCCTCCTCGAACGCCTTCTTGTTCGCCGCCTCGCTGCCCCGATTGCGCACCCCGAGCTGGATCCAGTCCGGGTTCTTGGCGATCACGTCCTCCCAACCGACCTGCTTGCGGTCGCTGTCGCAGTCGGCGAAGACGTTGCGGGCTCCGGCCAGGGTGATCACCGCGTTGGCGACCTGGCGGTTGCAGATGACGGTGGGCTGCTTGGTGCCGGCCTCGTAGTCGAAGAAGAAGTACGTCGGCCGCTTGCCCTCCGGCGTATCGCCGACCGCCTTCCGGACCGCGTCCACCTTCTCCTTCATCCCGGCGACGAGTTCCTTCGCCTTGGCACTCGTGCCGGTGACCGCGCCGAGCGAGGTGATGTCGGCCTCGACCGCCGACAGGTCCGTCACCGGGCTCTTGCTCCGCGCCGCGCAGGCGGTGGACTTCAGGTAGATGTGCTTGATCCCGGCCGCCTTGTACTCCGCCTCGGTCGGCACATCGCCCATCCCTCCCCCGCCCATCCCGCCCATGGCGGCGAACGTGTCGACGTACAGGTCGGCACCGGAGCCGAGGATCTTCTCCTTCGGGATCACGCCCTTGCCGAGCACGCTGACCTTCTGCGCCTGCGCGTCCAGCGCGCCGGGCAGGACGCCCTTGCCCGGCGGGAAGCCCGTACCGATCACCTTGTCGCCGGCTCCGAGGCGCAGCAGCAGCTCCAGGCTGGAGGCATTGCTGGTGACGATCTTCTTCGGGGCCTCGGAGAAGGTGGTCTTGTCACCCATGCAATCGGTGACGGACACCGGGTAGTCACCGGAGCCGGCCCTCCCGGCCTTCTCACTGCCCCCGTCCGACGCGCCCTTCACTCCGCTCCCGCAGCCCGCCACCAGCAGGCCGCCGAGTACGACGACTGCCGTACCGCCCCACACACGAGAACGCATCGAAACCCTCCAAGATCCACTCAGCGGTGGCGGACGAACCTCCGCCACCCGCACCAGTAGTCGGAGCGAACGCCTGTCGAGTTCCCGCCCAATCTCTACAACGCCCCAGCAAGCCCCTTTTCGTGGCTGCTCGGCATGGCCGGGTTCGTTGCGACCGCTGCGCCCTCACACCCGACGACGATCAACGGGCGGGCCCGTGGCAATGGTGGCTCCCGCACCTCAACCCCGGCTGTGGACGTGGCGCCTCCTGGGGAGAGTCCGGGCCGTTACGGAGGCGGCGGTGACGAGCCCGGGCTCAACTCAGCGGCAGGCTTCGGAGATGCCTTCGAGCCAGTCGCGGACCGCGCTTCGCTGTTCCGGTGTGAACGCAGCTTCCAGTTCGGCTTCACGGCGGTCGACGGCGATGCGCGCTTCCGCCAGGCGTGCCCGCCCGGATTCGGTGACGTGAATCTGGTGACTGCGCCGATCGGTCGGATTCGGGCGCCGTTCGATCAGGCCCTCCAGTTCGAGACTGGCGAGCATCTCGTTGGCGGCCTGCCGAGAGCTTGCCATTTCCCGGGCGACGTCCGCGGCCGACATCCCAGGCTGCGCGTCGGCCATGAGCAGGGTGGCGTACTGCGGGGTCGACAGCCCAAATGCCTTGAGTTCTGCGGCAATTGCGGACCTCATGTTCAGCCAGACCTTGCGGACCATGAAGGTCAGCGACCCGAAACCGTCCTGACGGCAATCCAATGTTCACCCCTCCTCAGGGATCGACAGGTTCTTGACGATTATGCCATGATCGAATCGTCAGGTTCTTGACGATCCGATTGAAGGTTCCCATGCCGACGCCCCCAACGTTGCCGAGATCCAGGCAGCAGTTGATCCTCGCCGTACTCCTGTTGTCCTCACTTCTGATCTGGCTGGACAACACCATCCTCACCACCGCCTTCGAGACCCTCGCCGATCCGGTCCGCGGACTGGGTGCCAGCCCTGCCCAGTTGCAGTGGGCCACCGGCTCGTACACCTTGGTCTTCGCCACCCTGATGTTCACCTCCGGCGCCCTGGGCGATCGCTTCGGGCACCGGAACGTGCTCGCCACCGGGATGGCGGTCTTCGCCGGCGCCTCGGTGTGGGCGGCGTACGCGGGCGACGCGGACCAACTGATCGTTGCTCGGGCCGCGATGGGTATGGGGAGCGCGCTGATCATGCCCGCGCAGATGGCCATCCTCATGTGGACCTTCAGCGGTCCCGCCCGGGCGACCGCGATCGGCGTCTCCTCGGCGTCCGCCGGTGTCGGAGTCGCCGCGGGCCCGCTGCTGGCCGGCGTCCTCCTCGGCCACTTCTGGTGGGGCTCGATCTTCCTGGTCAACATCCCGATCGCGGTGCTGTCGCTGGTCGGAATCGTCACCCTGGTCCCGAACTTCCGCAGTCCCACCCCGCGTCCGCTGGACCTTGCCGGGCTGCTGCTGTCGATCAGCGGGCTCGCCTTCCTGGCCTACGGGCTGATCCACGCGGGGCAGGTGGCCTCCTGGAACCCGGTGTCGGTCTGGGGCACGATCGCCGTCGGAGTGGTCCTGCTGGCCGTCTTCGTGCTCGTCGAACTACGCCGCCGGCAGCCCAGCTTCGACCCCCGGCTGCTCGCCCAGCGCATGTTCGGCCTCGGCAACGTGGCGCTCGGGCTGCTGATGCTTGCCATGACCGCCGCCAGCTTCTACAGCGCCTTCTACCTACAGGGCGCACGCGGCTTCTCGCCGCTGCAAGCAGGTCTGGCGTTCGCCCCGAGCGCACTCGGGGCGATAGTGGGGGCGCCGCTCGGCGTCCGGCTGGCCCGCCACTGGACGCTCCGCGTGGTCACCGCGACGGCACTGACCACGGCGGGGCTGGCAATGGGCTGCAACATGCTCTTCGGGCTCCAGACCCCGCTGGCCTTCAACGAGATCGCCTTCACGATCCAGGGCCTGTCGATCGGCATGGTGATCGGTCCGGTGACGGGGGGACTCATGAGCGCCCTGCCGTTGGAACGGGCCGGCGCCGGATCGGCCGTCATCAACACCGCGCGACAGGCCGGCAGCCTGTTCGGCATCGCGGTAGGCGGCACCATCATGTCGATCACTTACCGGCACGCGATCGAAGGCTCCCTGCACGAGTACGCCGGCCCGGTGCAGGACCAGGCGCGGGTCTCCGCGGAACAGGCCCGGCACGTTGCCGCCACGATCCACCAGCCCGCCCTGGCGCACGCCGCCGATGACGCGTTCATCCACGCCATGCACGTCAGCGCGGCCTGGGCCATGCTGATCGCACTCTCCGGAGCAGTCCTGCTGGCGACCGCCTTACGTACTACCAAAAAGCCCGCTGCGGTGGCCCCGACGTGCGAAAGGTTGCCGGACATGACCGCCGGTGGGCAGTAGGGAGCCCTCGTGGCTGTCGCTGTCGGCATAGTCGAGGGCGCAGCCACACCTGCTGGGTGCCGTCGTCGCGCAGGCGCATCAGCGTTACCACCTCACGGCCGGGTCCCACAGGCTGGAGAGTACGACCTCTTCTGCTGCCCGACCGGCGTCGGCGCCTACCTCCTCCGTGCAGATCCGACGAGCAGCGCGCGGGAAGACCCGGCGCGGAGCAGGGCCCGCCGCGCCCCGTCGGCGTTCCGGGCGTCGGTGAACCTCAGGCCGCTCATCGCTCCGTTGCCGACGACTTCGGCGACGCCCGCCGGGAGGGCCGTGGTGATGTTCCCGAGACTGATGCGGATCGCGGCGGCCAGCTTTGCGGCGTGGTCGGTGAAGTGCGGGTCGGTCCAGTGGTCCAGGGCGGCGGAGCCCGCCACGAAGGCGAGATTGTGGCCGCGGAAGATGCCGCTGTGCTCTCGAAGCTGAAGAAGGTCCCGATGCGTCCACAGCCCGCCTGGATGTCGTCCACGATCACCAACGTGGCGGCCGCGTAGGCGAGTTCGCGAATGCGGGCGAGCCGGGGGCGGGGCGCCGTGTGCAGTCCCCCCTCCCCCTGGACCGTCTCCAGCAGGATCGCAGCGGGCGGGGCCGCCTGACTGTCCAGGCCCAGAGCGCACTCCAGGGCGGTGACGGGGTCGGTCCCGTCCGGGTCCGCCACCGTATGCCGTCTATCAGCTGCCGCCGCGTCCATACCGGCGGACGGCCCGACTTGATGCCCCGCGGCAACAGCGGCTCAATCGGACCCACTGACCATTCCTCAGATCCCCACGTCCCACAGGACATGAACATCAACGATCAAGATCAACTTTCGCGAACAGACCCTGGTCGGCCTACGCGGTTGTGGCGATGCCGCCGTCGACGGGGATCACGGCGCCTGTCAGGTATGCGCCTGCCCGGCTGGCGAGGAACACGGCGACACCCGCCATGTCGTCGTCGCGGCCGATCCGGCGTAGTGGGGCCGACGCCGCGATCGCCTCGCCGAACTCATCGAGGGTCGCAGCCATCATCGTCGACGGGAACGGCCCCGGCGCCACGGCGTTCACGGTGACGTGCTGCGGTCCCAGTTCCTTGGCGAGCACTCTGGTGAGTTGATGCAGTGCGGCCTTGCTGCTGGAGTACGAGTAGTTGGGCCGCTGGGGGATGTGAATGGCGGCGATGCTGCCGATGTTGATGATCCGCGCGGGATCGTCGGCGGTGCCCGTCTTGCGAAGTGCGGGCAGCAGCGCCTGGACCAGCCAGAACGGCGACTTCAGGTTGAGGTCGACGACCGTGTCCCAGGCCGCGTCTGGGAATGTCGCCAAGGATCAGGGATCTCCTTCTGTTCGGCCGGCTATTCGGGGAACGGGCCGCGGACGGAGACCCCTCCGTCCAAGACGATCTGCTGGCCGGTGACGTAACGTGCCTCGTCCGAGGCCAGGTAGACGGTCGCAGCGGCCATCTCCTCAGGCGTGCCGTAGCGGCCTGCTGGAATCTCCGGGACCCACTCGCAGGCAGGGTTGGCGTTGTTGACTCCGGTGCTGATCGCTCCACCTGCGACGACGTTCATCCGGATGCCGTCGGCCGCGTACTCGGCCGCAACGGTGCGCGCCAGGCTGTAGAGGCCGGCCTTCGCCGCACCGTATCCAGCCTGCTTCGGCGCGGCCATGAATCCGGTGACCGAACCGATGCTGACGATGTTCCCGCCTGTTCCTTGTTCCAGGAACAGGCGGAGTACGCGCCGTACGGCGCGAGCCACGTAGCGCAGGTTCAGGTCGTAGACGGTATCCCAGTCCTCGTCGCTCATCTCGTGGAGCTTGACCGCAGGCACGAACGCCACTTGCCCACCGACCACCGTGACCAGGGTGTCCAGACCGCCGAGTCGTTCCGCCGCGCCGTCGATCAGGTCGTCGAGCTGTTCACGCGAGCGGACATCGCCGCTCGTCGCATGGGCGGTATATCCGGCCGTCCGCAACTCGCCTGCCGCCTCGGTTGCCCGTGCGGCATCCACGTCAGCCACTACCACTGCCGCCCCGGCGGCGGCGTACGCACGGACGACGGCGCGACCGATCCCCGTCCCGCCACCACCAATCACCAGAGCTCTCTTGCCGTCGAGCCTGCTCATCCCGGTCATGGACCCTCCCTCGTCGTCGAGTTGCCCAAGGCTAGTCGCGGCAACGACCTGAGCAGGAAGGGCCCTCGCTCTCCGTTTCCGCCTCCGCGGGACGCGGCGGCTTTCGACGGGCGGCGGGCTGGGGCTTGCCGCGCGACATCTGGCTGGTGGGTGTCGCGCGGTGGTGGGCGCGACCGTGGCGGTCGCGGCAGCCCCAGCAAGGCGGCCAACGGCGCTTGCCCTTGGCCGCGGAACGCGCGGTGGCCCCCGGGCCATCCCCGCCATGAGTCGCGGCGGGCAGTCGGCCCAGCCTCGTCCGCGGCGGCGAGCGCACTGACAGTCTCGAATGCCGGCGAACTGGCGGCTCTCAGCACACCGGGCAGCCGCCCAGGACCTTCCCCCGGACCGTGTGGTGATGAGTTCCCCGTCACTTCCGTCACATCGGCCGCCTCTGGAGGCTCATCAGAGTGAGTCTTGACGATGGAATGGGGAGTGACTGGTGAACGAGGACGAATGGCTGGCCGAACGCTTCGAGCGCGAGCGCCCGCGGCTGCGTGCGGTGGCGTATCGGATGCTGGGTTCGGTGGCGGAGGCCGACGACGCGGTGCAGGATGCCTGGCTTCGGCTGAGCCAGTCCAAGGCGGAACACATTGACAACCTCAGCGGTTGGCTGACCACCGTCGTCACGCGGGAGTGCCTGCACCAGCTACGGTCCCGACGGCGCCGCCGGGAAGACCCGCTGGTCGAGCACCTGCCCGACCCGATCGTCCGGGCGGAAGACCCCGACCCCGAGCAGGAGGCGCTGCTCGCCGACGCGGTGAGCCTGGCGCTGCTGGTCGTACTCGAACGCCTCACCCCGGCCGAGCGGTTGGCGTTCGTGCTGCACGACATGTTCGACCTGCCCTTCGACGAGATCGCCCAGATCGTCGACCGAACCCCCGCGGCCGCGCGGAAGCTCGCCAGCCGAGCGCGGCGCCGGGTCGACGGCGCGGAGATCCCCCGGCCCGATCCGGATCTCGCACGCCAGCGGAAGGTGGTCGCCGCGTTCTACGCAGCGGCGCGGGCCGCCGATCTCGACGCCCTCGTCCAGGTCCTCGACCCCGATGTCGTCGAGCGCACCGAGTTCGGTGCCGCCCGATCGCCACAGGTCGTCCGCGGTGCAGCGGCGGTAGCCAGGCGGGTCCGTGCGCCCCGCGGTGGCGAACTGCGTCCCGTCCTGGTCAACGGCGCGGTCGGCGCACTGGTCACCCGGAACGGACAGGCCTACTCCGTCATGGCCTTCACCGTCACCGGCGACAAGATCGTCAGGATCGACGTCATCCGCAACGCCGACCGCGTCCGCAGTCTCACGTCAGGAGTCCTCGGGCAGCCCGGGTGAGCGGCCTGGCCCGGTGCACCGGGTGCGCCTGGCGTACCGGGCACACCGGGACACCGGGCCAGGAACTCACCAGTACCTAACGGACGGTCGTACTTCGACCGCGCCACCGAGTCGGGCCTGCGGTACGCGGGATGCGATCGCGATCGCGGCGTCCTGATCCTCGGCCTCAACCACCAAAAACCCGCCCACCGACGTGTTGTCGAACGGGCCCTCGGTGGTGACGGCCGAACCGTCCTGCACGCGGACGGTCGTCGCGTCCTTGGGCAGACCCATCGGCGGCGCACCGGTCACGTTCTCCATCGTGCCGATCGCCGCCCAGTCGGCGTAGGCCGCCTTCCTGTCCTCCTCCGACACCAACTCCGCCTGCGGAGTGCCAGGCAGCGGATACGTGCCCTGGTGGATCACCAACACGAACTGCATCATGTCCTCCTCATCGAGTGCGTCCGTCGCACACACCCATGAGCCCGGGCACCACACCGATGTGACCACTCAGGTTGAACTCGTGGAGACCGTCAGGCCGTGACGGTTCTTGACGCTGCTGCACGACGTCGCCATGCCTGGACCGTGATCAGCCGATGCACGCTGGACACCGGCGTGTGTAGGGGAGGAAAGAGGTGGTTGTCCTCCACGTCGACGTGCACGCACGCCTCAAAGTGCAGCTGGCCCACCGTAGGCGGTACCGCGCGGGCCGCACGTCAACTGGTCCAGAAGTCCCACCAGCGGACCAGGATCAGTATGGCGATGATCCCGATGTGCAGCACCGGCAGGGCCCAAGCGAACTCCGAGAAGAAGACCTTGACCCAGCCCGGTACAGGAAGCACCCCGTGACGAAAATTGAATGATGTCATGTACCAGAACAGGACGGTTGTGGCGATCCATGCCAGGCAGCACCAGAGGCAGACCGCGTTGATGCGGTAGAGCGACTCGAATTGGAGCCAGGTGCAGAATCCGATACCGAAGAGGGTGCCTGCGTGGAGGGTGAGCCAGTACCAACGGCGGAAGCGCCCACCGGCCAACAGGCTCACGCCGACGCAGACGACGATGCCGTAGGCGACAAGTCCGAGCATCGAGTTCGGGAAGCCGAAGACGGAAGCCTGATCGCTCGCCATGATGTCGCTACAGGAGACGACCGAGTTGATGCTGCAACCAGGGGTGTAGTTCGGGTCGTACAGCAGCTTGATTTTGTCGAGGGTGATGCCCCATGAAGCGATGAGGCCGGCCCCGCCGCCGAGAACGAGAAGCCAGGCGAATGCGCGGCCAGCTGCGACTCTCCCCTCCGCGGTCCTCGACGCCGCACGAGGAGAAGAGTCGTTGGTGATTTCCATGTGCACTCTTCCGGTGTTCGGTCGGGCCGCACTTCGTCGTGCCGACGAGCGCAGGCTTGAACGACGCCACTTTCGCGTGGCCACCGAACGTCTCGGTAGTACCGGGGGATCTATGGGGGCATAAACCGAATTTATGACCCAATGAAGGGGTGGTTGATCCGGCGCAGTGCGCAGACGATGCAGGAGAGGGCAACCACCTCTCCGTCAGCCTCGGTCCAGTCCCGGGTAGTAGCCGCGTTGGTACGGCGACAGGCTGGAGGCGTTCAACTGACCCGCCCCCCGGCAGATGGGGCAGACCTTCGTCGTGCCGCATTCCCTGCATCGGCTTCTCCGGTGGTGCTGGCCGAGCACCCACCCGCGGCCACCGCATCCGGGACACCAGCCGAGGCCGTCGCACTCGTAGCAGAGGACGTATCCAGGTGTGATGGCCTCCGGCGTTCGCACCGGCTCCGGCTGCTGGACCGGCTTCGGCGGATACAGTGCCAGCGCCGGCGTCTGTCCGCGGAACGACACGGCGGGTGTGTTGTCGCTCGTGAGGATGCGGATGGCGTTGCCATCCTGGTGAGCGACGACCACTCTCCAGAGCACCCCGTCGTCATCCTCCTCTGACTCCGTGACATCCCAACCGGCCGAGCGGAGGAGGAAGGCCGCACGGGAGGCCGTCTCGGCAGCGGTGGCGGCCGCCGGACGATTGCCTTGGTACACCGTCGCATAGTGGTAGCGCGGCGGCTCGCACCGGTCGGCGACCTTCGGCTCGTCGAGGGACAGCCGACGGAGGTGGACCCGGACGGTCAAATCGTTGATGAGCGCGACGAGTTGTCTGCGCAGGGACCGGCCCAGCCGGTCCAGTTCGTCGCGCGCTCTCGAAGTCTCTTCCATGTCGGCCCCCTGGTCCTGGAACGTATCAGAGGGCCGACTCTCGTGGCCGCGGTCGTCTCCACCGGGCGGCAGTCACCTAACCCACCGGTGCTTGAGCGGCGGCCAAGGCCCGATTCGGCCTCGTAGGCGCCCCGCCCGTTCGGTGAGGCGATCGGCCGGCCACAGGGGTGACGACCTGACCGTGCCGGGCATGGCTGCTTTCACTGTTGCTTCGTCGGCGGCGGCTTGATGGGTTTGCTGATCGGTGCGCCGTCCTTGTCGGTCATGAAGTCGCGGTGGACCGGCTTCTTGTCCGTCGGCGCGGGGAGGTTCGGGCATGCGACGCCGTCGCCGTCCCGGTCGAGTTCGTTCGGGTCGAGTGCGTCCGCTCGCAGCACCGCTTGCGCGTCGGCCTGGGCCTTGAACGCGTCGCAGTTGGCCACATGTCCCTTGTGCACATACGGAGCGACGTCGAACCTGTGCTGCGGGGGTTTGTTGTCGCCGCACGCGGTCAGTGTGATCGCCGCGATCACACTGACCACCGCAACGGAGGTACGACGACCCGGTCGTAGCCGGTGTTCCGGGCCCTGGTGGATGTTGCGTGACTGGTCTGGCATGGTCCTAGGCCGATCCCGTCCGGAACACCGCGACCGTTCCGTTCACCGGATCGACCGCGTACACCTTCGCCGTAGTGTTGTTCGTGGCCAACGCGCCGAACTGGCGCGGCGTGCCGAGCGGAGCTTGCGTCAGCAGCGTGCCGCCGTCGGCCACCCCGAGGCCGCCCGGTGCGCCGCCGACATTTTGTTGTGCGACGAAGAGCCTGTTGAATTTTGTCAGCATGGTGAGCTTGTGCGCTTGGTTCCCGGGGGCGGTTGACACTCCGCAGACCGATGCCTGCCCCGTGACCGTCGTCCCGACGATTCGGTCGATGCGGCCGCCAGCACCGCCGCAGTTCGCTCCACCGTCCAAGTAGACGTAGACCGACCCTGCCGCGGAGCTGTAGACCGCGGAGTTGGGACCGTAGGGTGTTCCCACCGGGTCGTTGATCGCTGTTGAACTGCCGTCGCCGGAGTTGATGACGATCGTTGTCGCGACGGCCTTCCACGGGCCTGAAGGATCCGCCGGGTTCGGCATGCACCTCCGGGCAAGGAGGTAGGCCAGGTTGCGGCCGGGGTCGACGGCGATGCTGCCACGAGCGCTGTTTGCAACGAGGACGTTCCCGGCGTTGGTGCCGCAGGCCGTCTTCGTCGGGAACTGCGCTACGACCTTGGCCTCATGGGTCTGCGACGAGATCGCGAAGAGGCCGATGCTGGCAGCGGGGGTCGTGCCGCCGCCGACGCCCGCCTTGGCGAGGTACACCGCGTGGTGCACGGTGTCGAAGGAGAAGTCCATGCTGTTGCTTACGCCCACGACCCCCGCGGCGGGCAGGGGGATCGGCGTCGCCGACGAGCTGCCGGCCGCGATGTAGGCGACCGCCGAGGTGCTTGCCGTACCGCCGCCGACGTAGACGCCGCCGTTCTCGGGAGAGACGGCCAGGCCGGTGACGGTCGTCGTGAAGCCGCTGACGTGGGTCACTTGATTGGCGTCGGTCGTGTTGATGATCGCGACGCCGCCCGTCCCCCCGACGTAGACCTGCCCCGTGGCGGAGTTGACCGCGATGCGGGTTGGACTCGACACAGCGCTGGAAACGTCGATCGGCGGACCAATCGGGGTGTCGGTCTTGCCGTCGATCACGGTCACGTTGTTGCTGCGGCTGGCCACGACGTACAGGCGATTGGCCTTCTCGTCGACCGCGAGGTCGGCCGGACTCTCGCCCACCTGGATCGCGTCCGCCGCGCTCTCCGTCGGGGTGGTGGTGTCATGCAGCATGAACGACGACTTCTCGCCTCGACCGCACTTGTTTTCCGCGCCGACCGCCACCACGTTGTAGACCGGTTCACTGGCCAGCAGCCCGTCGGTTTTCAGATCGTCGACTGTCCCGTAGTGTCCGTGCCGCGCGCAGTAGGACTCTTCCGCGGTTCGCAGCGTGGACGCATCCGCGGCGACCGCGTTCTTGCGGCCCTTGTCGCCGATGCCCCTGACGGAGAACACCACGATGGCGGCAAGGATGCCGAGGATCACGATGACCACGAGCAACTCGATGAGCGTGAAGCCGTCTTGGCGTCTGGCGCGCATGGAGAGCAGGCGCTGGTCCGATGTCATGGCAGTCGGGGCTTCCTTCAATCGATGGGTCACGTTCAGCCCGAGCGCACGCGCGAGCCCTTGCCGCGTCACGGTGTTCCCCGTCGCACGGGCTTGACGTCCTTGGGTCCCGGTAGGGTCGGGCACGCGATGCCGTTCCCATCGTCGTCAAGGTGATTCGGATCGCCCGGCTCGAAACGCAGGACGGCCTGCGCGTCCGCTTGGCTGGCGAAGTCCGAACAGTCGTAGGCGTCATTGCCGTAGCGCAGGAAGTAACGAACGTCGAAGGGCCGCTTCGGCTGCGGGCAGAGCGCGCTGCGGGTGTCGCCAGTACCGCACCTGAAGTGCTGTGCGATGCCGGCAACCGGTTTGGTGTCGCGTGGTTCCGGCAGTCCACGACACGCGACCCCGCCTCCGTCATCAAGGTGGTTCGGATCGCTGGGGTTGGCCCGCAGCACTGCCTGGGCATCCGCCTGACTGGCGAAGTTGATGCACTCGAAGGCGTTGCCGTGGATGGCGTATTCCTTTGCGTCAAACACCTTGCTGTGCGGGCAGAGCGCGGTGCGCTGGGTGCCCGACGTGCACCACTCGGGGTCGGGTTTCTGGGCTCGGGCGGCTGTGTCCGACCCACCGCGCACAAGCGCCACAACGACCAGTGCCACCGCAACCACCGCGAGAACCAGCGCACCCCACCTGATCGCGCGTGAGCGCGACAGTCTGCTCAACTGTGCCATGACACGCCTCTGCCCATCGTGCTGCCAGCCCCTCCCCTGAGTCCTGCAGCGGGCCGACGGGACTCGCCCGTCGGCCCGCTGCAGGCTGGACAGGTGCATTACATACACAGCAAGCATGGTTGTCAATCATTGACTACCGGGCTCCCAAGTGCGCACCATCTAGGCGTGTGAGGCACCGCCATGTCGGGAAACCAAGCAGATGCCTAGGAGTTCTCAGACATTTGCCTACTCCCACCAGCAGGGTGCCCGGGCGGCAGCAGCCGCCAACCGGATCGACGAGGAGTAGCACATGCAACGAAGATCCAAGCGCGCTCGGAACGCTCCGAACTCCGGCTTCACCGTGATGCGCCGGGTTCGCAACGCGTTCGCGGTGGGTGCCCTCGCGACGGCGCTGATCGCCGCCGCGACACCAACAGTGTTCGCCGCGACGGGTTCGCAGGTCGGTATCGCGAACAACATGTATCCCGCGGCGAAGGAGATGAAGGGCGCGATCGAGTCGCTCGGCCCGTTCACGGCGTTCACGGCGAATGCCTCGTCGCAGGTCGGCGGATTCTGGAACAAGCCGGCGATCGACACGTCGACGATGCGGGGGATCACGTCGGGAAGCCTGCGTCAGCAGCTGAAGAGCGCCGGTCCGTACACCACCTGCGATCCGTCTTCGTCGAACAACTGCGTCAACGGGCCGTTGCACATCGACGCGTTCCTGTCGGCGGACGAAGCCAACGTGGACGCGGTTATCCCGACCGCGGATGGTGGGACGTGCACGGCCGGCGGGGGCGTCGAGTGCAACGGCGACATCGTCAGCAAACATCCGGTGGCAGTCGGGCACCTGGCGATCTACAGCTGTAGCGGCAGCTGGGCGGGCTCGACGCACGGCGATGACCCGTCCAACGCCGGGAGTCCGCCGCTGGCGTTTGGCGCGGACGCCAATGGCAGCGGCAACGGCAAGTCGCAGTCGCCTCGGTGTGATGCGTCGCCGATCGCCGGCGGCGCGCCCACGACGATCCCGGGGGTGGTGAGCTGGCTTGCGACGAGTGGGCACCGGATCTCGGTCGCCGACCCGGCTTCCGCGCCGTTCGGTGCGGCGTCCAAGCAGGCGTTGATACAGAACGGGTTCTCGTGGGTCGCCAGCGGGGCGGGTCAGAACGTGTTCACCGGAAGCGCGTGCGACAGCGCGGGTGCGGCGTGCAAGGTGCGCCTGGAATCAGGGATCAGCCAGGTGCGTGGCGCGGTGACGGCGAATGCCGGCGGGAACACCCAGCTGGGTCTCGTCGCGAAGTCGAACGTCGTGCAGGTGAGTTGGACGTCGAGTTCGCTGAGCAGCACCACGGGCAATGATCCCAACACGTGGACCGACGTCGATCCGAGCGCGTACTCCGACTACGGAGACATCCAGCAGTTCGGCGTCGCCCTGAACGGCGGCAACGCCGGCGCAGCGGCCGCCTGGGGGAACCTGTTCAACACCAAGTGGGACAACGACGCCACCATCCAGAAGACCCTGGCCGCCTACGGCTACTAGGCGATCCGGAGCACTGGGCAACGGACCGTCGGCCAGGCACCACATCGCCCGCCGACGGTCCCGGCTCGCCGATCCTCGTCGGTGGTCCCGCTGCCCGTCGGCAGCGGGACTGCCGAAGTGCGTTACCGACTCTCGTTCACCAGGCCCTGAGGAGGGTCCCCACCCATGAGCAGATCACCACATCGGCACCTCACGCCGGACGGCCGCCCGGTTGCGGTCACGCGCGGTCGGCCAGGCCGCGTTCCGACGCTCGTCTTCGCGGTGGCGACCGTCGTACTGGTCAGCAGCCCCGCCTCGGCGTCCGTCGCCGACACGACCAGCTTCGGTACCGCGGTGAACCTCGACGACAACGGCCGCGGCAGCTCCGCCGTCGCGATCGGCGATCTCAACAACGACGGAACACCGGACCTCGTGACGGCGATCCGCGGCGAGGGCCTCGGCGTGTTCCTCGGCTCGGGCGGCGGCAGCTTCGGCGCTGTGACGAAGTACGCGGCGCCGCGCACCGCGTCGAGCAGCTTCCTCCGCTCGGCAGTGATCCGCGACGTCAACGGCGACGGCCGCATGGACGTCATCAGCCAGGACTCGCGCGGCAACGTCGCGCTGGTCTGGCTCGGCGACGGCTCTGGCGCTCTCGGCTCCGGAACGGCGGTGCAACTCAACCCGCGACCCGGGTGTGACACCACGGGCGACAACCCGTGTGTCGCGCGCTTCCCGACTGACGTCGCCGTGGGCGACTTCGACGAGGACGGCAAGCCGGACGCCGTCATCGTGGCGCCCGGCTCGCCGGGGCGCGTCGCTGTCCTGCTCGGCGATGGCGCGGGCGGGTTCGGCACCGCGAGCGTCCTGTCGGCGGGGGCGAACCTCAACTCCGCTTCGGTGTCGGACCTGAATGGCGATGGCCACGCCGACCTGGTCGTTTCCAGCGCCAATTCGGACGAGGTCGTGGTGCTTGAGGGCGACGGCACTGGTGCGTTCGGCAGTCCGCTTGCCTTCGGGCTCAACGGCGGGAGCAACCCGCAGGCCACAGCGACAGCCGACCTCGACGGCGACGGGCGTCCCGATGTCGCCACGGCCAACAGCAACAGCTCGGCGACGTTCGTCAAGGACGCGTCGGTGCTGCTCAACACGACGAACCGGCCGCCGACGGCCGCCAACGAGTAGTACGGCCGCGTCGGGGCGGACACCCCGCTCGTCGTCGGCGCTCGTTGGGTCCTCGGCAACGATACGGATGCCTACGGCAACACGCTGACGACGTCGGTCGTGACCGGGCCGACGCACGGCATCCGCACCTCAACCCTGACGGCTCGTTCAGCTACCAGCCCGGCAGCGCCTGCGTCGGAAGCGACAGCTTCACGTACAAGGCAACGGACGGCACGGACGACTCGCACGTCGCGGCCGTGACGATCAGCGTCTCAGCCGGCTGTCACGGTCTCGCGCCACGATCATCGGCGACGGGGCTGTGAACGGTACGAGCGGCGCGGACGCGATCGTGACCGGCGGCTCCTGCGAGGCCGTCGTCGAGGTGCCGTGGCCGACGAGCCGTTTGCGGCGGCTGCCCATGAGTGGCCGACGTGCGTCGCGGGATCGGCGATCGCGACGGTGCAATCGCCGATCCCGTCTCGCTGGCAGGCGCGCGGCGGCGACGTGGATGCCCAGGGGAGGATGCCACGAGCGTGACGTCAACCGGTCTTGACTGCTGGTCGCGTCGAATCGACGGCGACGGCGTCGAGGAACCGGCGCGCGGCGCGGACGTGTTCCAGCCGCCAGGCGTAGATCGCGCGAGTGAGGTAGTTGCCGGCGTTCTCCTTGGCGGCCAGCGACTCCTCGATCTCGTCGATGACGACCCGCTGACGCTCGACCAGGCGAGCCGGGCTGGCGTCGCGACGATGGAGCAGCAGAAGCTTGCTCGTGAGCTCGGCGCGGACGTCGAACAGCTGGACCACGGGTTCGCTGAGCCATCGGCTGACCGCCATCTTCGCCGAGCGGGTGGCGGCGTAGATCATGCGCTGTGGTCCGCGATTGCCTTCCTCGGCGCCGACCGGCGTGATCAGTTCGCGCTCGACCAACCGCGTGATCGAGCGGTAGACCATGGGGCGCGAGATATACCAGAACTCACCGATTTCTGCGCCCTCCGCGGTGAGGGCTGCGATGGCGAAGCCGTGGCTGGGGCGTTCAGCAATGAGTGCGAGCACGATCCACTCGGCGAGTGGCAGATCAGGTTTTCCCATGGTAACTAGGGTAGGGGGTTGTCGGTGCTGTTCGCGATGTGGACCGATCCTGGCGCCGAAAAGGCTGAAACAGGGGCCAAATCCCAGGGGAACGGACCGATCGGTCCGGCAGGCGCTCGTGCGAGGGAACAGTCTGCGATGCCCATACGGGTCGCGGCGCCGCGGGCTCCGAGGCCCGGTTGCCGGGTGTCGGGTGTCGGTTGTCGGCAACCGGCGCGCGACTGGCGTATGGCCCGGGTGGTGATGGTCAGCGGCGGACCGTCGTGAGCGGCGCACCCGTCGCGTACAGGTCACTCACGTTCTCGTACCAGTGGATGACAGGCGCGCCGACGAGGATGGCGGCGATGGCGCCTGCGGCGAGGAACGCACCGAAGGGGAGGCGGGTGTGGCGGGTCGCTCGCCCCGCCGCCATGAGCGCGATGCCCACCAGCAACCCGGCGGCGCTGCCGGCCAGCAGCGCGAAGACGAGATGCCACGGACCGAGCCAGCCCAGCCCGGTGCCGAGCAAGCCGGCCAGGCGCACGTCGCCGAATCCGAGCCAGGCCGGCCGCACCCAGTGCAGGGCGAAGAAAACAGCGAAGGCGCCCACTCCGCATGCCGCGGTCACGCCGAGCCGATGCCACTGGCCGGTGGCCGCCGCGGCCGCGAGCAGACAGACGGCGGTGAGCCCGAGAGTCGGGTAGATCAGCCGCCGAGGAAGCAGGAACTGTTCGGCGTCGCAGGCGGCCAGGGCCAACAGTCCGGCGGTGAAGACCAGTTCGGCCGGTAGCACTTCCGACCAGCCGAAGCGCAGCGCCTCGGCGAGGAACAGGATCGCGGTGAGCGCTTCCATGAGCGGGTAGCGCGCGGGGATGGGAACCCGGCAGGCGCGACAGCGCCGGCCCAGCAGGAGCCAGGACACGATGGGGATGTTGTCCCGGGCCGCTATCGGCGTGGCGCATCGCGGGCAAGCGGAGCGGGGCCGCACGACCGAGCGGCCGGCTGGCACCCGGGAGGCGGCGACGTTGAGGAACGACCCCACCGCGAGCCCCAGCAGACCGATAATCACGACAAATGTGGGTGACATGGGCGCAATGGTGCCGTACCCCGCGCGCCAGTCGCTACCGGCACCATGCAAGTGATCCAGACCAACACTCAAGACCTCCACGACCCCCGCCGCGACCGACCTCACCATCCGCAACGTGGTTCAGGCCCAGGGCAATTCAGGCGATGCCGCAGGCCGCCGCCGGGCGCGGTTCACCAGGTGGCGCTTCCGATGCCACCTGGCCAACTCGACCGTCCGACAACCGTCGGCCGGCGAAGCCCCCTTGTCACTTGCAGGGGTTCGGCGTGACGTCGGTCCTCGGCTCGATGTCGTACTTGGCGCCGTCCAGGGTGACGTCGTACCAGTCGGAAGCGTTCGACAGGAACCCGCCGCCCACCAGGTCGGCCATCTTGCCGTACGCGCCGCGACCGCCGCTGGCGAAGTACGCCTCTTCCGCAGTCTGGATCGTGGACTTGTCGGTCTTGCACGCCGACTCCTGGCCCTTGTCGTTGATGCCGCGGACGGAGAAGACGACGATGGCGGACAGGATGCCGAGGATCACGATGACCACGAGAAGCTCGATGAGCGTGAAGCCGGCTTCCGTCGTCTCGTCCAGTGCACGCGTTCGCTGGCGCAACTTGCCTTGCAGGTAAGTGAACATCTCTCTCCATCTACGGCGACCGGTGCAAGCAAATCGAGGGATAGTAACTGCCTGATTAATCAGCGGCAGACTACTCAGGCAGGAGTGGGCTCACAAGGGGTGACTGTGACAAGCGCCGTCGATTCGGGAGGACGATGACAGCGCGGCGGCTTGCTGTAGTATCCCGCTGACTAATCAACAGCTGACAGTACTGCGGATGCACTCGCGGCGAATGATCGGCCGTTGTTCCGGATGCGCGAAAGGGGTGGGTTCCTTGGCGAATCGCCGGCTTCTCAGGCGCCGCGCGGCGACGACAAGCCCTGCGGGCGAGGACGGCACCCCGCCCGATGGCACGCAGGGCCCGGCACCGTCTCCGGTCCCGGCGGGCGAACCGGTCCGGGACGCGATGCCTGGCGCGGCGCAGTCGCCGCCCGCAGGGCAGAAGCGGCCGCGCATCGGCGAACTGCTGGTGCAGCGCGGGCTGCTCACCCCGGCGCAGGTGGACGAGGCACTCCTACAGCAGTCGGCGCCGGGCAAGCGACTCGGCGCCCTCCTGGTCGAACTCGGCATGGTCGACGAGCGGTCACTCATCGAGGCGCTGTCGGTTCAACTCGGCGTCCCGGTCGCCGACCTGCGCCAGAGCGAACCTGATCCCGAGGCGGCCGCCCGGGTGCCGGAGGCACTGGCCCGCTCGCTGGGCGTCGTCGCGGTGCAGCGGGTCGAGGGCACGCTGCTGATCGCGGCGGGCGACCCGGGTGACCCGCGCGTGCTCGACGAGGTCGGCCGGGCCGTCGCGCCGGATCGGGTGCAGTTGGCGATCGCGGCTCCCTCGGACATCCGGCGCTCGATCGACAGCACCTACCGGGCGCTGGCCGGCGTCAGCAGCCTGGTCGAGGCCTTCGAGGCGACCGAGACCGGCCGCAACGCCAACTCCGGGGCCAGGGTGGTGAGCGAGGACGCGCCGGTCGTGCACCTGGTCAACCTCATGCTGACCCAGGGCCTGCGCGACCGGGCCTCGGACATCCACATCGAACCGCACGCCGACCGGGTCCGGGTCCGGTACCGCATCGACGGCGCGCTGCACGACGTGCTGAGCCTGCCGGAGAACATGGGCCCGTCCGTGGTCAGCCGGATCAAGATCATGGCCAACATGAACATCGTCGACCGGCGGCGTCCGCAGGACGGGCAGATCGCCACCGAGATCGACGGCAGGTCGGTCGACATCCGGGTCGCGACCAGCCCCACCATCTGGGGCGAGAAGGCGGTGCTGCGGCTGCTCGACAGCAACCGCACGCTGTTCCGGCTGGGCGAGCTCGGCATGCCCGCCGCGACCTACGAACGGTTCTCGTCCCTGCTGCGCTCCCCATACGGCATGGTCGCCTGCGGCGGACCGACCGGCAGCGGCAAGACCACCACCCTGTACGCCACGCTCGGTGAACTGAACCAGAGCGAGCGCAACATCACCACCATCGAAGACCCGGTGGAGTACGTGTTCCCGTCGGTCAACCAGATCCAGATCAACGACCAGGCAGGCATCTCGTTCGCGACCGGGCTGCGCTCGATCCTCCGGCAGGACCCCGACGTGATCCTGGTCGGCGAGATCCGAGACGCCGAGACGGCGCGGATCGCCGTCGAGTCCGCTCTCACCGGCCACTTCGTGCTGTCGTCCATCCACGCCGCCGACGCCTGCTCCGCGCTGCACCGGTTCGTCGACATGGGTATAGAGCCGTTCCTGATCACCTCCACGATCGCCGGGGTGGTCAGCCAGCGACTGGTGCGGCGGATCTGCGATCAGTGCCGCGAGCCCTACGAGCCGGGCGTGGACGAACTGGCCTTCTTCGCAAAGGCCGGCGGGTCGACCGACAACGGGTTCTGGCAGGGCCGGGGCTGCAACTTCTGTTCCCGGACCGGCTACCAGGAGCGGATCGGCGTCTTCGAACTGCTCGTGATGAGCGACGCGGTCAAGCGGCTGCTCGTCGAGAAAGCGCCGATCGACAGCCTGCGCAAGGCCGCCCGCGAGCAGCACATGGACAGCCTCCTGGACGGAGGCGTCCGTCTGGTGGAGGAGGGCGTCACGACCATCGCCGAGATCATGTCCAGCGTGTACGTGGTCTAGGGCGTGTCCGACCCTGACCCATCGGACACGCCGCAGTACCCGGCGCGCTGGATGCCGCACCCACACACTGACGACGCGAACCTCTGACACCGGAAACCAGGAGGGCACCGGCATGGCCACCTTCAAGTACGTCGCGGTCGGCCCGGACGGCAAGCGGGCCACCGGCGTGCTCAAGGGCTCCAGTGTCGACGGCGTGACCGACAGCCTGACCCGGCAGGGCTACGACGTGCGGTCGGTCAAGGCCGCGGGCCGCAACCTGCTGCAACTCGAACTCACCGCGGCAAAGGTCGACCTGGTCGAGCTGAGCAACTTCTCCCGCCAGATGGCCGCCTTCATCAAGGCCGGAGTGCCCATCCTGGACGCCCTGGAGATCATCCGCGCCGAGACCAAGGACAAGAAGCTGGGCACGGTGCTCGTCGACGTCATGGACTCGCTGCGATTCGGCGAAAGCTTCGCCGCCGCGATGGCCGCGCACACCGCCGCGCTCCCGCCGTTCTACATCTCCGTCCTCCGCTCCGCAGAGGCGACCGGTGAACTCGACGTGGTGATGGCCCAGTTGGGCCGCTACATCGAGCGCGACGTCGAAGGACGGCGCAGTATCCGCTCCGCCCTGACCTATCCGAGCCTGGTGATGGCTCTGGCCGTCGCCGTCGTCCTCGTCCTCGTCATCTTCGTGCTGCCCCGTTTCAAGGTGTTCTTCGAGTCCTTCCACGCGGAACTGCCGCTGCCGACCCGGATCCTGCTGGGCTTCACCGACTTCGTCACGGCCTGGTACCTGGTCATCGTCGGCGTGCTCGTCGCGCTCGTCGCGGCACTGATCGCCGGCCTGCGGACCGAGCGGGGACGGGTGCTGCGCGACCGCCTCCTGCTGGCGACACCGGTGGTCGGCGACGTGGTCCGCTTCATGGTCATCGAACGGTTCTGCCGCATCCTGACCTCGATGATCAAGGCCGGCGTGCCCATCCCGGAGGCGCTCAGCCTGGCCAGCTCGGGCGCCAACAACCTGGTGTACGAACGGTCCATCGGGACGGCCCAGACGGAGATGCTCGAAGGTGGTGGCATCTCCCAACCGATCGCCCGCACCAAGCTGTTCCCCGGGGCGGTCACCCAGATGATGCGCGTGGGGGAAGAGACCGGGACCCTCGACGACCAGCTTGAGAACGTGTCGGAATTCTACGAGAAGGAACTGCAGCACAAACTCAAGCGGCTGACCAGCCTGTTCGAGCCGACCGTGGTGATCCTGGTCGGGGTCGTCGTGGGGTTCGTGGCCGTCGCCCTCCTCACGGCGATCTACGGCGTCTACAACCAGGTCAACGTCCAATGACCGGCCCGGCACGCCGCCCGCGGCGCCGCCGCGGCGAAGAGGGCGAGACCCTGATCGAGGTTCTCGTCGCCGTGGTGCTCATGGGCGTTGCCTTCGTGATCATCCTCGGGGGCATCGGCACCGCGATCATCAGCTCGGTTACGCAGCAGAAGGTGACCAGCGCCGACTCGGTCATCCGCAGCGCCGCCGAGAAGGTCGTCAGCGACCCGTACGTGTCCTGCGCCAGTAGTTACGAGACTCCGGCGCCGCCGACCGGGTACACCGTGACCGTCAAGATCGAGTACTGGGACGGGGTGGGTGCGTTCGGCCAGCCCTGCCCGACGGCCGATACCGGAGTGCAGAAGGTGACGCTCACCGTGCACCAGACCGGCCCACACCCCGTCAGGGACGCGATGCTCGAGGTGGTCAAGCGGGAGTCGATGCTGTCATGACGACGCAACAGCCAACTGGGCGCTCGGAGTCGGGGTTCACCCTGACCGAGTTGCTGGTCACGATCGTCATCGTGGGCATCATCGGGGTACTGCTGCCCAAGGCGATCATCCTCGGGCTGCGGTTCACGGCGGGCACCGGGAAGCGGGTGGCCGCCACCAGCGCGGTGGGCACGCTCAACCGCTACTTCTACGGTGACGTGCAGAGCGCGGAGAACGTCACGACCGACCCCGCATGCGGCGTTGCCGGCGTGATCGTCCACCTGAGCTGGACCGGCACCGACGTCGTCTACACCTACGACCAGCCGACCGGCGCCCTCAACCGGGTGAAGTGCACCGACCAAGGCGTCGTCACCACGTTGTTGGGCCGGTTCGACAACGCCACATCGCCCCATCCGGTGACTCTGAGCTGCGGTGCCGAGACCTCGTGCACCTCGCCCACGGAGGTAACGCTGACCGTGCAGATCGACCCCGCCGCGCCTCCAACGGCCCTCACCGCCGTCCGACGAGCGAGCTCGTCATGACCGGCCGCCTGAATCCGCGTAGCCTGCGCGACGACGAACAGGGCGCGACACTGATCCTCGCACTGGCCTTCGTCGTCGTCTTCGGCCTGGTCACCGTGTCGGTCCTGTCCTTCGCCGGCACGGGGCTGAAAGCCGCGGGCGTGTTCGTCGACCAGGGCAAGCGGGGCTACAGCGCGGACGGTGCCACGCAGCTCGCGATCAAGAACTTCTCGCAGGGCAACCCCTGCGCCGACTACACCGCCCCGCCGCTCAACGGCCGGCAGATGATCGTCCACTGCGACCCCCTCAACGCGTCTCCCGCAACCACGCGCGCGACCCAACCGCAGGACGCGCTGCGCAGCCTGGGCCAGTCGGCGAAGGACGGCATCAATGTGAGCACGCGTGGACTGCGCGTACAGGGCAGCGTGTTCGCCAACTCGAACATCACCGCCGGCGCCGGCGCCTCGATGGTGGTGTCGGGCGACGTGTCCGCCGTCGGCAACTGCTCCAGCGCCGTGTCACAGACCCAGCTGCCCCCGGCCCAGGCGCCGTACCTGCACCACTGCGCCAACGACACTCCGCCGGCTCCCGCCGACAAGGTGATGGGCACCGACCCGGACTACGCCCCGCCCACCACGACCGTCCCGGTCCGGCAGACGGTACCCGCGTGCCCCGCCCCCGGTGCCTGGCTGGTGCGGTTGCAGCCCGGCTACTACGACGACGCCCGCGCCCTCACCCGCCTCACCGGTGGCGGTTGCCCCAACGTCGTCGTGTGGCTACAGCCGGGCATCTACTACTTCGACTTCACCTTCACCGGCGGCGCGGCGGTCTGGACGGTCGACGACCCCACGGTCAGCGTGGTCGGCGGCACGCGGGCAGGCTGGGATCCCGAGGCCCGCACCCGCCCGGCCATCCCCGCCCCGGGCGGTTGCGACAAAACGCGGCCCGAAGGCGTCGAGGTCATGATGGGCGGCGGCAGCCAGTTCCAGGTCGATCGTGGACACGTCGAACTGTGCGCCCCGGTGACCCCGGACGCGCAGCAGCTGGCGGTGTACGGGGTCCAGTCGCCGAAGCCGTCACACACACTGAAGCCGACAGAGGTGGTCACGAACACCGGCTTCGCCAACCCGGTCCATGCCCTGACCAGTGGCGAACAGCCGACCCTGCCCGGGTGTTCGCAGCCCACGGACACCGCGAGCTGCACGGCCGACGCGGTCCTCGACCCGACGAAACGTCAGTCGGCCTCGATGCAGCTCGCCGGCTTCACCCCGCAGGTGCCGCCCGGCTCGGTCATCACCAGCGCGACGCTGCATGTGAAGCACGAGGACGACGGCAACCTGACCGCCCCCGGCGCGGTGAAGGTCACCACCGCCGTCGGCGGAGACGCCTGCCGCACCGACAACCTGCCCCGGCACACCGCGCTCGCCACGGATCCCCCGATCGACCTGCTGGGCGCGTGCGGGCTCACCAACCCGGCTCGGCTCACCGGCCTGACAGTGACCTACGCCGCCGCCCTGGACGCCGGCGGCACCGCCGCCACGGAACGCCTGGACGGCATCTGGCTGGAGGTCGCCTACCGCACGCCGACCACGTTCAAGCCAACCGCCGTGACCGCATCGACCGGGTTCACCGCCAACGGCACCGATCCCGTCAACGCCCTGGAGATCGGCGAACAGCCGACACCGTTGGTGGCCGGCGCCGATCTGACCACGGCCGCCCCGTCCGCTTCGATCACCCTGGCCGGGTTCGGCCAGCCGCCCTTGCAGCCGGGGTCCACGATCGACTCTGCCGTGCTGCGGGTGGCCCATCGGGAGACCGGCGACGCGGCGGCGCCCAGAATCGACGTCACCCCCGCAGGCGGTGGTGACAGTTGTACCAACCTGCCGCTCACCGCGCGGCCCGGCCTGGGCGACGACCGCGTCGACCTGAAGGCGTGCGGCATCACCGACGCCGCACAGCTGACCGGCCTGACCGCGACCTACACCGCCGGACTGAAGCCGGGCGGCTCCGCCGGCGCCGATTCCCTGGACGGCATATGGCTCGAAATCGTCCATGACCCGCCGCCGCCCCGGCCGGCGACGAGCGCGAAGTCGACGACGTTCGCCCCCGCGGCCAACGCCGAGGCGATCGACGGCGCCAACACGGCCCACGCCACACTCGACTCGGTCACCGCGCCGGCCGCCACCATCGACCTCGGCGGTTACGACACCCCTGCGGTGGCGCCCGGCTCGGTCCTGGACAAGGCCCTGCTGCACGTCGCGCATCGCGACGAGCCCGGGGCGGCCGGAGGACCGCCGCCGACGGTCGCGGTCACCCTGACCGGGCCCGGCCTACCCCGCTCCTGCACCACCTCGCAGAACCTCGCCACGCACCAGGACGCCCTGGACACCGACACCCTGGACCTGGTCGCCACCTGCGGGCTGACCGACCCCGCCCAGCTGACCGGCCTGGTCGTGACCTACACCGCCACCCTCGGCACCGGCAGCACCACCGCCACCGATCAGCTCGACGGCGTCACCCTGGAACTGGCCTACCGATCCCCGATCACGGTACGGCCCACCAAGGCGGTCAGCACCGCGGCGCCGACCGCCGCGGCGTTCCGCAACCCGGAGAACGCGCAAGCGATCGACACCGGCAGCTCGACCGCGACGCTTGCCACGGCCACTCCGTCGGCGTCGATCCAGCTCGGCGCGTTCGCGATGCAGCCCCTGCCGGCGGGGGCGGTGATCGACAAGGTCGTGCTGCGCGTAGCGCACCAGGACGACGACACCACCCCCGCACCGCCCTCGCCGACAAAGCCACCCACGGCCGCGCTGACCGTCTCCGGCACCGGCACCGCCTGCGACACGGCCCACGCCCTGACCGCCCATGAAGGGGCACTCGGTGTCGACGTGGTCGACCTCGGCGCCTGCGGGGTCACGAAGGACGACCAGTTGTCCAAGCTCGCTGTCGCCTATGCGGCGACGTTGGGCACGGGCAGTACCGACGCCGCCGACCAGCTCGACGGCGTCGAACTCGACATCGTGTTCCGAGCCCCGTCCATCAGGGCCCTGTCCGACTGCCTGACCACGGGCAGCCGTTGCGCGGTGCTGAAGTCGACCGATGCCGCCGACACGACCACCGATCACAGCCGCCTGGTGATCAACGGCACCGTGTACGCGCCGACCGCTGCCGTCGACCTGTCGATGAGCCAGGTCAGCTCGCAGGTCGTCACCCGCGGCATCATCGCCCGGACCATCGATCTCGGCATCAGCCCGACCGCCGGATACCTCCGCCCGGTGATCGGAATCCCACCGGAGCCCGTGCTGTTCACGACCTATCCGGCCGTGATCGCGAAACCGGCGTCGGTCACCGCGATCACCGGGTTCACGACCCCGGCTCCCGGCGCGCCCGTCGACGTCACGGACGCCACCATCCCCGGCGATGGCCAGGCGTCCCTCACGCTCGGCGGCTACGCCCAGCCGGCACCGGCCGCGACCGGGCCACTCGACCACGTCGTCCTGCAGGTGGCGCACCACGAGGACGGCGACGCGACGTCGGTGAAGATGTCGGTGGACTTCGCCGGCAGCACCTGCTCCGGCGTCGGCAAGTCACTGGACGTGCCGGTCCGTATCGGCTCCAGCGGCCCGGTGACCGACCAGGTCGACCTGGCACCGTGTGGCCTGACCAAAGCGTCCCAGTTGGCCGGGCTGACCGTGACCTACACCGTCACCGCCGGGAGCGGCGGCGCGACCGAGCACCTCGGCGGCACCCGGATCGACCTGCTGTCCGGCCCGCTCGTCCAGGCCGCCGTGTCCTTCGACGGCCACACCAGCACCGTCAAGCAGTGGACGGTCCTGCCATGAGCAAGCACGACACCTTGGAGGCCACCATGTCCGGGCCGAGTTCCACGATCATCGACCACCTGCTCGGTGAGCTGTGGGAGCGGGGCGGCAGCGACCTGCTGCTCACCGCCGGGTCGGCGCCGTTCCTCCGCGTCGACGGCGCCCTGCGACCGGTCGAGGGGGCCGCGCTGACCGAGCCGGAGGTTGATCGCCTGGTGACCGGGGTGCTGGGCGAGGAGCTCACGGAACGGTTCCGCCGGGAGAAGCAGGTCGATTTCGCGTTCAGCTGGGGGGAGAAGGCGAGGCTGCGCGGGAACGCCTTCGTGCAGCGCGGCGCGTCGGCGCTGGCACTGCGGATCATCCCGTTCGACGTGCCGTCGTCCGAGCAGCTCGGGCTCCCCCCGGTCGTCATCGGGTGGGCGGGCATGCCACGCGGGTTCGTGCTGGTAACCGGCCCGACGGGGTCGGGGAAGTCGACGAGCCTGGCGGCGCTCCTCGACTACGTCAACACCCACCGGTCGGTGCACATCCTCACCATCGAGGACCCCGTCGAGTACCTGCACCAGCACAAGCGCTCGGCGGTCAACCAGCGCGAGGTCGGCACCGACACCGACTCGTTCCCCGCCGCGCTGCGCTCGGCCCTGCGTGAGGATCCCGACGTCCTGCTCCTCGGCGAGATGCGCGACCCGGAGAGCATCTCCGCGGCCCTGACCATCGCCGAGACCGGGCACCTGGTGTTCGCCACCCTGCACACCAACGACACGTCGCAGACCCTGGACCGCATCGTCGACGTGTTCCCGGCCGAACAACAGCCGCAGATCCGGCTGCAGTTGGCGCACACCCTGGTCGGCATCCTCAACCAGACGCTCATCCCCCGGACCGGCGGGGGCCGGGTCGCCGCCTTCGAGGTGCTCGTCGGCACGTCGGCGATCCGCAACCTGATCCGCGAGGGCAAGACCCGCCAGATCCGCAACATGATCTCGACCGGCCACCGTGACGGCATGCGGACCCTTGAAGCCAGCATCAACGCCCTCGTCGCGGCAGACACCATCACCTACGAGGAGGCCGTGCGGCACACGGCCTACCCGGAGGACATCCAGCGGCCCTCCGTCCCGGTCGGCCGCACCTGACCGTCCCGATGGGGAGCGTCTCGAAAGACAACCCGGAGCCATGACGAGCGCGCGGACGAAGTCACGCACCGGCCCCTGACACCCGTCCCCCTCTCGAACGGGCACCGGAGCACCGGCGGACCGTCTCCTGCCGGGCTCCGTGCCGCAGGGGGCTGGTGCCGTGTGCTCGCTTCCCCCAACTCGCTTGCCATTGCCGGGGTCCGCCCTGTGCGCCGTCCCGGGCCCACGGAGTCGTGAGGGCGGCGCCGAGGACGGTGGCAACGGGCACGCGCGTCACCCCCTCGGAACAGGCGGCGCGGGGCCGCGCGGCGACGCCTTCCGTTCCCGCGTGATGAGTGGGTTCAGTACTGCGTGGTCTTGGCGAAGTCGGTGTCGTCGCCCGCGTTGAAGGCGTCGACTGCCGCGGTCGGGTCGAATCCGGGCGGGCTGTCCCTCAGAGACAGGCCCAGGCCGGCCAGCTTCGCCTTGACCTCGTCGATCGACTTCGCACCGAAGTTGCGGACGTCGAGCAGATCCGCCTCGGAACGCGCCACCAGCTCGCCCACCGAGTGAATGCCCTCCCGCTTGAGGCAGTTGTACGAGCGGACCGTGAGCTCCAACTCCTCGACCGGCAGCGCCAAGTCAGCCGCCAACGCGGAGTCCGTCGGGGACGGCCCCATGTCGACGCCCTCGGCGTCGATGTTCAGCTCGCGGGCGAGGCCGAACAGCTCCACCAGGGTCTTGCCGGCCGAGGCCATGGCGTCGCGCGGACGCATCGCCTGCTTGGTCTCGACGTCGACGATCAGCCTGTCGAAGTCGGTGCGCTGCTCGACACGGGTCGCCTCGACCTTGTAGGTGACCTTGAGCACCGGCGAGTAGATCGAGTCGACCGGGACCCGGCCGATCTCCTGGCCGACCTGCTTGTTCTGCACGGCCGAGACGTAGCCGCGACCGCGCTCGACCGTCAGCTCCATCTCCAGCCTGCCCTTGCCGTTCAGCGCGGCCAGGACCAGGTCGGGATTGTGCACCTCGACACCGGCCGGAGGCGCGATGTCAGCGGCCGTGACCACACCCGGCCCCTGCTTGCGCAGGTACATCACGACCGGCTCGTCGTGCTCCGAGGAGACCACCAGCTGCTTGATGTTGAGGATCAGGTCGGTGACGTCCTCCTTCACGCCCGGCACGGTGGTGAACTCGTGCAGCACACCGTCGATACGGATCGACGTGACCGCCGCACCCGGAATCGAGGAGAGCAGGGTCCGACGCAAGGAGTTGCCGAGCGTGTAACCGAAGCCCGGCTCCAACGGCTCGATCACAAATCGGGACCGACAGTCCTCCACGATCTCTTCGGTCAACGAGGGACGCTGAGCAATCAGCATGAGCTTGCCTCCAGTCTTCGGCACCCACGATGCGATGCCGGCCACCGGACGGCAGCCCGACGGCGGTAGGACCAAGAGTAGGGGGCATGCAGGCCACCGTCCGTATCCCCCGCACAGGTGTGGACGCGAAAGAACCGACGGCTTTCTCCCGACCGCGTCCGCCGGCGGGAAGAACCTCACGGAGGCGATCGGCCCGGAGGCCACGGGTCCGCCGCTGATCCGGACCCTGCGCGTGGTCGACGACTTCGCGCAGGACGCCCCTGGCCGTCTGGGCCGAGAACCGGCGGCTGACCAGGATCGCGGAGGCATCGAGATGGTCAGCGGGCTCGCGCCGCCGGCCGGCGCTTCCGCGGCGCGAGCCGGATCCACGAAGCCCGGGCCGGTGTGGACGCGACGGATCGCGTCGACCAGTTGTTCGGGCGGGGAGTCCTTCACGACGTGGCCGGCCGTGCCCGCGGACATCGCCCGCCAGAGGTAGCCGGGTCGACTGAAGGGCGTACGGAGCTACGCGGCGGCAGGCCCACCCCGACCGTCAGGCTGGCCTGTTCGGCCACCCGTGCGGGCCCGGCACCGTGGCACCGGGCCCGTATGGAGGGTGGCGGTCAGGCTTCGCCGTTGAGCAGGGCGGCGGTCAGGACGTTGCCGGCGACGCCCCAGCCGCCGTCGGCGACCTCGTCGATCAGCACGACGGTGGTGGCGCGGGCCCGCTCACCGTAGATCTCCGCGTACAGGTCGGTGGTGCGCTCGACGAGCTTCTTCTTGTCCTCGGCAGTGACGGTGCCCGCGGGCACCTTGAAGTTGGCGAACGGCATGGGTGTTTCTCCTTGATGGGGTTTCTTCCGTGACGCGAAAGCGCACGTCCGGGGGCGGCGGTGTGCCCGGTGGGGTCCCGCCCGTGTGGCTCGTGGACGAGGATCAGCGTGCGCGGGGCGATGGCTTCGCGTGGTTCACCACCACGGCAAGGCCGTCGTGGGTGCGCCGGCGGTGGGTGGTCGAGGGGTGGTTCGTGGCCCTGTCCTCAACGGTGCGCCGTACCGGCCGGCGGAACCAGGGGATGTCATCCCCTGTGTCGGTGGCCCGGCCGGACGCAGAATGCCAGGCATGGGTTCTGTGAAATTCACCGAGCTGGGGGCTTTCCTGCGCTCGCGGCGTGACCGCATCCGCCCGGCCGACGTGGGGCTTCCGCACGGCCCCCGCCGCCGGGTGCCCGGGCTGCGCCGCGATGAGGTCGCCCAGCTCGCCGGTGCATCGGTGGACTACTACAACGAACTGGAACGCGGCGCAGGGTCCCAGCCCTCGGAGCAGATGATCGCCGCGCTGGCGAGGGCCCTGCGGCTGACCGCTGACGAGCGCGACCACCTCTACCACTTGGCGGACCGTCCGGTGCCGGCGCACGGCGGGCCGGCCTCGCACGTGCACCCCGGCATGCTCGACCTGCTCAGCCGTCTGACCTCGACGCCCGCTCAGGTCATCACCGACCTGCACGTCACCCTCGTACAGAATCCGCTGGCGGTGGCGCTGCTCGGGGACCACTCCGGCCTCCGGGGTGCTCGGGCCAGCTTCGTCCACCGGTGGTTCACCGACCCCGCCGCCCGACGGCTGTATCCCGAGGCCGACCACGAGGAGCAGTCCCGGGCCTTCGTCGCCGACCTGCGGGCAGCCGCCGCCCGGCGCGATGCCAAGGACACCGAGGCCAGCTCGATGATCAGCGCGCTGCGCGACAGCTCTGCCGAATTCGCCGCGCTGTGGACCGACCACGACGTGGCGTTCCGGCGCGATGACCGCAAACGCCTCCGCCACCCCGCGCTCGGCCTGGTCGAGGTCAACTGCCTCAACCTGTTCAGCGAGGACGGTCGGCAGCGGCTGCTCTGGTTCACCCCCGCGGTCGGTACCGACAGCGCCGACCTCCTCGACCTGCTCGCTGTGCTCGGCACGCAGGACGTCGCCGGACCGACAAGCTGACGGCCCTTCCGCTTCGTTGATCTCAGCGCGCAACGTCCGGCACGGCCACCGTCCGCAGGAGGGAGACGGTGAACGGGTGTCGCGGCGCGGTCAGGATCCGCTCGGCGGGGCCGTGTTCGGCGAGTTCGCCGGCGTCCAGTACGGCGATGTGGTGGGCCAGGCGGGCGGTGTCCAGGTCGTGGGTGATGAGTACCAGGGACATCTCACCGCGGTCGCGAACCAGTCCGGAGAGGAGGTCGAGGAGGCTGCGGCGGGAGACCGTGTCCAGGCCGGAGGTGACCTCGTCGCAGACCAGGATGCGGGGGCGGGCGAGCAGGGCGCGGGCGAGGGCCGCGCGGTGGAGTTCGCCGCCGGAGAGTCGGGCGGGCAGTCGGTGCGCCGAGTCGGGTGGCAGGCCGAGTCGGGTGAGGGTGGTCAGAGCCTCCGCGCGGGCCGTCGTGGGGTCGGTGCCGCGCAGGCGGACCGCGGTGCGGGCGATCTGGTCGAGGACGGGACGGTGGTCGTCGAAGGCGGCCCGGGCGTCTTGGAACACGTACTGCACGGCCGCCAGTTGGGCTCGGCTGCGGTGGCGGACGCTGCGCGGCAGCGGGGTGCCGTCGAGCAGGATCTCCCCGTCGTGGTCGCGGTGCAGGCCGGCCAGGCAGCGGGCGAGGGTGGTCTTGCCGCTTCCGGAGCGGCCGATGAGGGCCAGTGCGGTTCCGGGGTGCAGGGCCAGTTCGGGGATGTGCAGCACGGGGGTGCGGCGGGTGCCGTCGCGGTGGTGGGCGGTGAGTCCGCGCACGCGCAAAAC
>LIQL01000460.1 GCA_001418405.1 Streptomyces diastatochromogenes
CGCCCGACCGGCCCCCGCCGCCACCCGCCGCACGTCGTGCGCCCGGCTCCGCCCGGCCAGCAGCACCAGCGCGGGCGGCGCGGCGGAGCCCAGCAGGGCCGCCGCCGGCCGCGGTCCGGTCACCGGCCGCCCCCGGAACTCCCGGCCGCCCACGCCCATCAGCCGGACCACCTCCGGCGCCACTCCCGGCCCGCCGCGGCTCTCCCACGCCAGGAACCGCCGGGCCGCGTCCGGGCCGGGCCGCACGAACAGCGGGGCCGCGCGCGCCAGGTACGCCGCCCGGAACCCCGCGAAGCACTGCGTCGGGTCGAGCAGGGCCAGCCGCGCCACCCGGTCCGGGGCGTGCACCGCGTACCCCAGCGCCAGCCAGCCCCCGTACGAGTGCCCCAGCAGCGCGGCCCGTTCGGCCCCGAGCGCGTCCAGCACCCCGTCCAACCAGGCCATCAGGTCGGCCGGCCGGCGCAGCGGGCGGCCGCCGGGCACGCTCAGCCCGGGCGTGCCCGGCACCTCCACCGCGTACGCCCGGTGCGTGCGCGCGAGGCCGGCGGCCCGGGCGTACCAGCCGGCGGAGGTGGTGCCGCCACCGCCCAGCAGCACCAGCGGCGGTCCGTCGGCCGGTCCGCAGGCGGTGATCCGGGTGGTGCCGAACTCCCCGTCCAGATCGAGCGGTTCGACCGGCACCGGCCAGAGGGCCAGGGCCTCCCGGTAGGCCGCCCGGAACGCGGCGGTGGCGGGCGACGTGCGCTTGACGTTCACGGTGCGCCTCCGTGACGGGGAAGGGCGGCGGACGGACGGTTCACGGCAGCGGGACGGACGACAGGCACCTCGCTGAGCAAGTATCTTGCTCAGCGAGGTAATTGGGGATCGTACGCCTCCCGACCGGCAGGGGCGACGGGTCGGGGCGCGCCGGTCGGCGCGGGAGGGACGGAACACAGTGGCGGTGGCGCGGGAACGGGAACCGCAACCGGACGGCATGGACCTGGTCCACCTGCTGCGCGAGGTGACGGTCCGACTCGACCTGGCGGGCGCGCGGTTCGCGGCCCGCAACGGTCTGCACCCCACCGACCTGCGGGCACTGATCGCCCTGCTGGACGCGGCCCGGGCCGGTGAGGAGCTCACCGCCGGGCGGCTCGGCGCCCGCCTCGGCCTGAACTCCGCGGGCACCACGGCCCTGGTCGACCGCCTGGAGCGGCTCGGGCACCTGCGCCGGGTCCGCGACACCCGCGACCGGCGGCGCGTCCTGCTGGCCGTCGACGCGCAGGCGATCGCCCTGGGGCAGTCGTTCTTCGGTCCGCCGATCGAGCGCGTCCTCGGCCTGCTCGACGCCTTCGACGAGGGTGAACGGGCCGCGGTCCGACGCTTCTTGACGGGCGTGCGGGACGCCGCGGACGGAACGTGACGACGACGGCGCCCGCCCTCCGCCGCTACTGCACCGACGGCCGCCCGGACCGGGCCAGCCAGCGCCCTTCGTGCCGGGACACCTCGATCGGCCGCCCGAAACAGGCCGTCATCCGCTCACTGGTCAACACCTCGGCCACCGGACCGAGCGCCTGCACCCGCCCGTCCCGCAGCAGGACGGCCCGCCCAATGGCCGGGGACAGCTCCTCCAAGTGGTGCGTGACGGTCACCGTCGCCAGCTCCGGCCGTCCCGCGGCCAGCCGGTGCAGGGCGTCGATCAGATCCTCGCGGGAGGGCAGGTCCAACGCGTTGAACGGCTCGTCGAGCAGCAGCAGCGAGGGATCGGCCATCAGCGCCCGGGCGATCAGGATCCGGGCCCGCTGACCGCCCGAGCACACGCCGTACGGGCGGTCCGTCAACTCCTTGAGCTCCAACTCGGCCAGCAGCTCGTGCGCCCGCTCCCGCATCGCCGTGTCGTACGCGCGCCACAGCGGCTGCACGGTGCCGGTCGCACCGGTCAGCACCACCGTGTGCGCGGTCGCGTCCTGCGGCACCTTCTGCGCGCCGGACACCAGGCCGATGGCGGCGCGCAGTTCCCGCACGTCCACCCGGCCGAGCCGGTGGCCGAGCACCTCGACGGTGCCGACGGTGGGGAACATCAGGGCGCCGATCAACCGCAGGACGGTGGTCTTGCCGGCCCCGTTCGCGCCCAGCAGCGCCCAGTGCTCACCGGAGCGCACGGTCCAGTCGATGCCGTCGAGGATGACCTGGTCGGTGGTGTAGCGGCGGACGCCGACGCCGGTCAGCTCGGCGATCACCCGCCCCGCCGCCGGGCCGTGCAGGGCGTCGGGCCCGAGGGCCGGGGGCTGCGGTTCCGAAGGCTGCGTGGGAGTCATCGCGGCAGATTAGCTGTGTACGACACCTTTCGGCACGGGCGTCCGATGCGTGGAACCGGGGCGGCCGGATCCGGTCACCCGGGCCGCCGGCGCGCCCGGGCCCTTCCGGACGCCCGGCCCGCGCGGCGCGTCAGTCCAGCCCCAGCAGGGCCCGCACCCGGGCGTACTTGGCCGTCAGCCGCCGCCGCGTCGGGGCGTCCAGGACCGCGAGCCGGGCCGGATCGGCGTTGTGCGCCAGGTCCGCCTCCTTGACCAGCAGCGCACCGGGCACGGCCAGGATGCGCGCGGTGTACTCCTCGACCGGCTCCCCGGGCCGCTTGGTGACCGCCAGGACCATCGCCTTCGTCGCCCCGTCCAGCGCCGCCCCGTCCAGCCACGCGGCGCTCACCGCCCCGTCCTCGACCGCGTCGTGCAACCACGCCGCGGCGATCTGCGCCGCACTGCCGCCGCGCGCCCGCACCCCCGCCGCGACCGCCGCCAGGTGCTCGGCGTACGGCCGACCCGCCTTGTCGGTCTGCCCCTCGTGCACGCGCCGGGCCAGCGCCTCCACCTCGGCGAGCGAGAGCCGCGCCCGCGCCGCGGGGTCCGGGGAGTGTTCCGCATCACGCACCATGGCGCCATTGTGCCGGCGTCATGGTGCCGGCGGCCTAGCCGCCACGGCGACCGGACCTACCGCAGCCCCGCCGCCAGCACCGCCCGCGCGATCGGCCCGGCGCTGCCGCCCCCGCTGACGTCCTCCCGCTCGGCCTCCGCGTCCTCCACGACCACCGCCACCGCCGCCAGCGGCTCGTGGCTCTGCCGGTCCCGCACCCACGCGATGAACCAGGCGTACGGCGTCCCCTCGTTGCGCACCCCGTGCTGTGCCGTCCCCGTCTTGCCGCCCACCAGGAACCCGTCGATCGCCGCGGTCCGCCCGCTGCCGTGCTCGACGACCTCGGTCATCAGCTCCTGGAGCTGCTCGGCGGTGGCCGGACTCATCACCTGCCGGGTCGGCTCCCGCGCCCCGGGCGCGACCAGCACGCCGTGCGCGTCGGTCACCCGGTCGACCAGGTACGGCGGCGTCAGCTGGCCGTCGTTGGCCACCGCCGCCGCCACCATCGCCATCTGCAGGGGAGTGGCGGCGGTGTCGTACTGCCCGATCGCGGAGAGCGCCAGCTGCGCCGGTTCCATCCGGGTGTCGAAGGTGCTCGGCGCGACGGGGGAGGGCAGCCGCAGCCCCCGGTCGTTGAAGCCGAACCGCTCCGCCGCCCCCGCCAGCCGCCGCACCCCGACCGCCACCCCCAGGCGCGCGAAGACCGTGTTGCAGGAGAGCCGGAAGGCTTCCCGCAGCCCCACGTGCGCGCAGCCCTCCGCGGGATTGCCCAGCTGGGTGCGGGTGTCCGGCAGGGTGTACGGGTCGGGCACGTCCAGCGGGGCGTCGAGGTCCTTGACCACCCCGCCGTCCAGCGCCGCCGCCGCGGTCACCACCTTGAAGGTGGAACCGGGCGGATAGGTCTGCCGCAGCGCTCGATTGAGCATCGGCCGGTCCGCCGCCGCGTTGAGCCGCCGCCAGGCGGCGGTCACCGACCGCCCGTTCCCGGAGAGCACGCCGGGGTCGTACGACGGCGAGCTGACCAGCGCCAGCACCCGCCCGCTGCGCGGCTCCACCGCCGCCACCGCGCCCCTGCGGCCGGCCAGCCCCCGGAACGCGGCGCGCTGCATTGCGGGGTCGACGGTGGTCTCCACCCGCCCGCCGGGCGGTCGGCGGCGGATCAACCGGTCCCACCACGGGAACGTCACCAACCGGTCGTCGGTCCCCGCCAGGATGTCGTCCTCGGCGCCCTCCAACAGCGAGGCCCCGTACGTCTGCGAGGCGAAACCGGTGACCGGCGCGTACAGCGGTCCGTCGGTGTAGGTCCGCTCGTAACGCAGCCGGCCGCCGCTGTCCCGCGCGCCGGTCACCGGGCGGCCGCCCACCAGGAGCGCGCCGCGCGGCTGGGCGTACCGGGCGATGGCGGCCCGCCGGTTGGCCGGGTTGCGGGTGTAGTCGTCCGCCTCGAAGACCTGCACCCGGACCGCGTTCACCAACAGCGCGGCCAGCAGCAGCGAGGAGAGCGCGGCGGTGTGCCGGACGCCGCGGATCACCGCGGTGCCCCGACGGCGTCCGGGGCGGCGCGCAACGGCCGGGCGTCCTCGTCGCCCTGCGGCCCGCGCGCCCGGTCACTGATCCGCACCAGCAGCGCGACGATGATCCAGTTGGTCACCACCGACGAACCGCCCTGCGCCAGGAACGGCATCGCCATCCCGGTCAGCGGGATCAGCCCCATCACCCCGCCGGCGATCACGAACACCTGGAGCGCGGGCAGCGCGGCCAGCCCCANNCCGAACGGGTCGCGCAGCCCGAGCGCCGCCCGGTAGCCGCACGCCGCGAGCAGCGCGTACAGCACGAACAGCGCGCTCAGCCCGGCCAGCCCCAGCTCCTCGCCCACCGTCGCCAGGATGAAGTCCGACTTCCTCGCGAACCCGATCAGCGAGGAGTGTCCCTGCCCCAGCCCGGTCCCGAACGTCCCGCCCGCGGCGAACGCGAACAGCGACTGCGCCAACTGGCCCGGCCCCCGGCCCGCCGCGATCCCGGCGAACGGCGCCAACCAGTCCTGCACCCGCCCGTGCACGTGCGGCTCCAGCGTTCCCACCGCCGCCGCCCCGGCCGCCGCCAGCAGCACCCCCACCGCGATCCACCCGGTCCGCCCGGTGGCCACGTACAGCAC
>LIQL01000461.1 GCA_001418405.1 Streptomyces diastatochromogenes
GTTGTCCGGGGCGCCGGCCTCGTGGGCGAGCCGGACCAGGTCGGCGACGGCCTCGTGGGGCGTGGCCGCGCCGGCGAGGGCCGCCCGGATCGCCTCGGGCGGCACGACGCCGGTCAGGCCGTCGGTGCACAGCAGGTACCGCTCACCGGGCCGGGCGTCGAGCAGCTGGAGGTCCGGGGCGAAGTCGGTGCCTCCGTCCAAGGACCGCGACAGCAGTGCGCGCTGCGGGTGCGACTGCGCCTCCTCGGGGGTGAGCCGGCCCTCGTCGACGAGGGACTGCACCAGGGTGTGGTCGTGGGTGAGGCGGATCAGGCCCGAGTCGCGCAGCACGTAGGCGCGCGAGTCACCGACGTGCAGCAGCGCCAGGCGCGCGCCGGACCGCAGCACGGCGGTGAGGGTGCTGCCGGTCGACTCGCCGGCGGACGGCGCGGCCCGGTGGGCGCGCCGGGCCGCCTCCTCCAAAACGGCCAACAGGTTGTCCGCGCACGCCTCTTGGCCCTCCAGTGCCTTCAGCGCCTCGACGGCGGCGGTGGCGGCCGGTCCCCCGCCGGGGCCGTAGCCGTCGGCCACCGCCAGCAGGCGCGGGCCGGCGTGGGCCGCGTCCTGGTTGGCGGGCCGGACCAGTCCGCGGTCCGTGCGGGCGGCGCACCGCAGGGTCAACGGGGCGGTGGGGTCGTGGGGTTCGGTCATCGTGGCGTCCTTCCGTTCCAGCTGGTCCACGAGGAAGGCGGCCAGGTCCCGGCGGGCGGCGACCTCGGTCTCGACCTGCGCCCAGTACGCCGCGACCGCCCTTGCCGCGGCGGCCGGCGCCAGCCCGCACACCTCGCGGATGCGGGCCAGCGGCATGCCGAGCCGCCGCAGCCAGGCGACCAACCGGGCGCGCTCCAACTGGGCTGGCGCGTAGTACCGGTAGCCGCTGTGCGGGTCGACGCGGACGGGGGTCAGCAGGCCGAGCTCGTCGTACAGGCGCAGCGCCTTCGGCGAGAGCCGGGACGCCCGTGCGAACGCCCCGATCGTCAGCATTTCCCCGTCCACCCGGTGCTCCTCCGCGCTCCGCCGACGAACGGCGTCCGTCCTCCTCGTACCGGGCACCTCGCCCGGCCCCACCGATGCTGGGCCTTCCCCCAAGGACAAGGTCAACGAGCCGTTCGCCCCGGTCTCCGGCGGTCCTGCGGGGCGCGGCCGCGCCCCGGCTACGCGCGGCCCAGCTGCCCCAACGCCGCCACCGTCAGCGCCTGCACGCCCGTGGACAGGGTCGGCCGGGTGACCGGCACGAAGCGGGGCGAGTGGTTGGAGGGGATGTCCTGGGCCAGCCGCCCGGCGGCCAGCGCGGTGCGGAACGCGTCCGGGTCCCAGCCGCCCAGCCACCAGTAGTACAGCGGCGCCTCGGCGGCCGTCGCCAACAGGCCGGCGTCCTCGCTGCCGGTCGCCGGGTCGAAGGCGAGCACGCGCTGGTCGCCGAAGTGCCGCGTGAAGTCCGCGTTGACGGCCGCCAGCACCGCGTCGTCGTTGACCGTCACCGGGAACGAGTCGAGCATCGTCGTCTCCGGCTCCTCGGACGCGCCGGACGCGGCCGCCTCGGCCCGCGCGATCCGCTCGACGGCCGCCAGCACCGCGGTCCGCACGTTCGCGTCGAAGCTGCGGACGCTGAGCCGCACGACGGCCCGGTCCGGGATCACGTTGGCGGTGTCGCCGGCGTGGAACGAGCCGACCGTGACCACCACCTGCTCCTTCGCCGCGATCTCCCGCGCCACCACCGACTGCACCCGCTGCACGAACGCCGCCGCCATCAGGATCGGATCCACCGTCGTCTCCGGCCGCGACCCGTGGCCGCCCGTCCCGTGGAACGTGATCTCCAGCGAGTCCGCCGCGGCCATGCAGGCGCCCGGGCAGTACGCGATCAGCCCCGCGCCGAACGGGGCGACGTGCTGCGCCAGCACCACGTCGGGCACCGGCACCAGCTGCTTGCTGTAGAGGCCGTCGTCGAGCATGGCACGGGCGCCGCTGCCGGCCTCCTCGGCCGGCTGGAACAGCACCACGAGCGTCCCCGACCAGCGGTCGCGGCCGGCGGCCAGCAGGTCGGCGGCGCCCAGCAGGCACGTCACGTGGACGTCGTGGCCGCAGGCGTGCATCCGCCCCGGGACGGTCGAGGCGTACGGCACGTCGGAGTTCTCCGAGACCGGCAGCGCGTCCATGTCGGCGCGCAGCAGGACCACCGGCCCCGGGCCGTTGCGCAGCACGCCGGTCACGCCGGTCACGCCGATGCCGGTCGTGACGTCGTAGCCGTACGCGGTCAGCCGGCGGGCCGCCTCGGCGGCGGTGCGGGTCTCCTCGTAGGCGAGTTCGGGGTGGCGGTGCAGGTCTTCGTAGAGCGCCACGAGGTCCGCGAGGCGGGCGTCGAGCGGTTCCAGGACGGATGCGGGGGAGGAAGGGTCACGGTCGCTCATACGCGCATTCGACCACGCACGGCCGCCGCCGTCTGCCCCTGGCACGCCCGTCCGCGCCGCCCGGCGCCCCGTGCGCCCTGGCCGGTACCCAGCGGTTCACCACCCCTCCCCCCGTGACACCACCGCCACCGCCTGCAACCGTGGATCACCATGCCTGCGACGTGGCGCAGCGCAGGCCCAAGCCGACGACCGGAGGCTGACGTTGGCCACTTCACCCACCCGACCGGCGGACGAGCCCGGCGACCTCGCGACCCACCTGATGGACCAGGCCCTGGGCCACCTCTTCTCCGCCGCGCTGCGCACCGCCGCCCACTACCGCATCGCCGACCGGCTCGCCCTGGGCCCGCGCACCCCCGAACAACTCGCCGCCGCCACCGACACCCACGCCCCCCACCTGCGCCGCGTGCTGCGCTACCTCGCCGCCCGCGGCGTCTTCCGCGAGGACGCCGCGGGCGCGTACCAGCTCACCCCGGCCGCCCGGCAGCTGCGCACCGACGTGCCCGACTCGCTGCACCCGGCGGTCATGATGCTCACCGACGACCTGTTCCTGCGGACCTCCGCCGGCCTGCCCGAGGCGGTGGCGCACGGCGGCGCGGCCTTCGAGCGGCTCTTCGGCACGCCGTTGTTCACCCACCTGGCATCGGACGCGGCCAAGCGGGAACTCTTCGACGACGGCATGGCCTCCCTGGCCGCCCCGGCGGACGACGCGGTGGCCGCGGCCTACCCCTTTCCCGAGACCGGCACCGTCGTCGACGTCGGCGGCGGCCGGGGCGGCCTGCTGCGCGCGGTGCTCCGCCGCCGTCCGCAGGCCACCGGTGTCCTCTTCGACCTGGCGCCGCCGTTGGCCCACCACCTCCTGGACACCGACGACCTGAAGGGCCGCTGGCGCACCCAGGAGGGCGACTTCTTCGCGGCGGTCCCCGAGGGCGGCGACGTCTACGTCCTCAAGCACGTCCTGCACGACTGGCCGGACGAGCCCTGCCGCCGCATCCTGCGCACCTGCCGCGCGGCGATGGCGCCCGGCCGCCGCCTGCTGGTCGTCGACTCCGTCCTGCCGCCGGGGAACGCCCCGCACTTCGGCAAGACGATGGACATCGCCATGCTGGCCGTCCTCGACGGGCAGGAACGCAACGCGGACGAGTTCGCCGCGCTGCTGGCGGCGAGCGGCTTCCGGCTGACCCGGGTGCTGCCGACGGCCGGCTTCCCCTCCATCGTGGAGGCGGTCGCCGACTAGGACGGCGGCGCACGCCGCGCGGGGCCGCGACACGCCGCGGTCCCGTTGCCCCCCGCCGCCCTCGCCCCCGCGCTGTACTGAGTGCCACCCCATCAGCGGTCGACGAGAGGGGCTGGTGCACCGTGCCGGTTCTGATGCGTGCGCGCGGTCGTACGGAGGCGCACCGCGCCTCCACCCCCCTGGAGCTGTTCTTCGACCTCTGCTTCGTGGTGGCGGTCGCCCAGGCCGGCCGCCAACTGGTGCACGCCCTCGCCGAGGGCCGTCCGGGGCACGGCGTCGTCGGCTATCTGATGGTGTTCTTCGCCATCTGGCTGGCGTGGCTCAACTTCAGCTGGTTCGCCTCGGCGTACGACACGGACGACGCGCTGTACCGCGTGGTGACGCTCGTTCAGATCGTCGGGGTGCTCGTGCTGGCCGCCGGCGTGCCGCGGGCCTTCACCGCCGGGGACTTCCGGATCGTCTGGTTCGGCTATCTGGTGATGCGGTTGGCGCTGGTCAGCCAGTGGCTGCGGGCCGCCCACGACACCCGGGGCGCGGAACGGCGGACCGCCCTGCGCTACGCCTCGGGGGTGACCCTCTGCCAGGTCGGGTGGCTGGCGCTGCTGTTCCTGCCGCCGGCCGACGCCCCGTGGGTGTTCATCGTGATGGGCCTGCTGGAGCTGTCGGTCCCGGCGCTCGCCGAACGCGACCGGCCGACCGGCTGGCACCCGCACCACATCGCCGAACGCTACGGCCTGTTCACCCTCATCGTGCTGGGCGAGACGGTCTCCGCGGCGACCGTCGCGGTCCAGTCCGCGCTCGACGAGCACCACGACCTGGCCACCCTGCTGCCGATCGCGGCCGGCGGCCTGCTGCTGGTCTTCGCCGCGTACTGGATCTACTTCGCCGTCCCCATCCACCTGCACCTGCGGTCCAACCGGCAGGCGTTCCTGTGGGGCTACGGCCACTACCTGGTCTTCGGATCGGCCGCGGCGATCGGCGCGGGCATCGAGATCGCGGTGGAGGAGTCGGCCGGCCGGGCCCACCTGTCGGCGCACGCCGCGGCGGCCTGCGTCACGGTGCCGGCGGCGCTCTATCTGTTCACGGTGTGGCTGATCCACTCCCGCCACCAGAAGCACGGGCCGGCTCAGCAACTGGTGTTGCCGGTCTCCGCCGTCCTGGTGTTGGCCTGCACCTTCGCCGGGTCGGCGGCGGTTCCGGCGGCGGGGCTGGTGGCGGCGGTGACGGTGGCGGTGGGGGTCACCCTGACGGCCCGCCAGGGCACCGCACTGGCGGAGGAGTAGCGGCCCTCCGGTCGCCGCGCGGCGCTCACGGGTGTGAGCGCCGCGCGGCCCGCGCGCCGTCCCCCGGTAGCGTGCCGAACGGCCGTGCGCGCGCCCGTCCCGCCACGCGCACCGACCCCTGTCAGTTATACACATCC
>LIQL01000462.1 GCA_001418405.1 Streptomyces diastatochromogenes
CCGCCCCCCAACGCACCGAGGGCCCGCGTCGGCGCCCGCCCCTCAGAGGCCGGCACCGGCACGGGCCCTCAGGCCGTCGGTTGGTGCCGTCAGAGCCCCTGCCACGCCGGCTTGGCGGCGTAGGTCGCCCGGAAGTAGTCGGCCAACTTCAGCTTGGACGCCGCGGCTTCGTCGACGACGACCGTGGCGTGCGGGTGCATCTGGAGAGCCGAGGCCGGGACCAGCGCGGCGACCGGACCCTCGACGGCCTGCGCCACTGCGTCCGCCTTGCCCTCGCCCGTGGCCAGCAGCACCAGGTGGCGCGCCTCCAGGATGGTGCCGATGCCCTGGGTGATGACGTGGTGCGGAACCTCGTCCAGGCTGTCGAAGAAGCGGGCGTTGTCCTCCCGGGTCTGCTGGGTCAGCGTCTTGATGCGGGTGCGGGAAGCCAGCGACGAGCAGGGCTCGTTGAAGCCGATGTGCCCGTCGGTGCCGATGCCGAGCAGTTGGAGGTCCACCCCGCCGGCCTCGCGCAGCGCCTCGTCGTACGCCGTGCAGGCGGCCTGGACGTCCTCTGCCGTGCCGTCCGGTCCCATGAACGCGCTCTCGTCGAGCCCCAGTGGCTCCACCACCTCGCGCAGCACCACCGAGCGGTACGACTCCGGGTGCCCGGCGGGCAGGCCCACGTACTCGTCGAGCTGGCAGATCCGCGCGCGCGAGGCGTCCACCGCACCGGCGCGGACCTTCGCCGCCAGCGCCTCGTAGATGGGCAACGGGGTCGAGCCGGTGGCCACGCCGAGCAGCGCCTCGGGCTTGCGGCGCACCAGGGTGGCGATGGCCTCCGCGATGAGCGCGCCGCCTGCCGCGGCGTCCGGGACGATGACAACTTCCACGCTTGGCCTGCCGTTCTGGAGAATGGGCTATGTGGTATAGACCAATCTAACAGAGAAGGCCGTCCCTGACCCCGTGGCGTCGCTGAACGCAAGGGCACGTTTTCCTGACCGTTCCCCGTCGCCGTGGTGACCGCGGTCGCGGGGGCGGACGGAGTGCGGCGGCGGGGAACGGTCAGGAAAACG
>LIQL01000463.1 GCA_001418405.1 Streptomyces diastatochromogenes
GGTGACGCCGGCGGCGGCCGCGACGTCCTGGTTGGTGCGGGTGTCGTGCGGCAGGTAGGTGCCCATGCCCAGGACGCCGATGTGCGGCAGGGGGGAGGAGTTCGGGCTCATGACGGCCTTCCGGTCACCGGTCGAGGGAGTCGTACAGGGCGGCCGCGTAGTCGTCGGCGGCCAACGGGGCCGGCGCCGCGCCCGGAGGCGCGCCCAGCGCCTCGCACAGCAGCGGGAGGTGGGGCAGCAGCCGGTCGCACAGGCCGTCGACCACCGCGGGCAGCGCCCGGACGGTGGCCGGGGCGAGCGCGCCGGTGGCCAACAGCCCGCCGGCCAGGCGGCGTGCCTCGACGGCCCCGTACAGGGCGGCCAACGGGCGCAGCACGCAACGGAGTTCGGGGTCGTGGACGGCCTCCACGGCGGCGGCCACGGCGTCCGCGACCAGTCGGGCGCCGTACGCCTCCCCGAGGCCGTGCGCGGAGTCGAGCAGCGGGTTCCACAGGTCCAGCCCGGTCCGCCCGACCCGGGCGCCTTGGCGGACGGCGCGGTGCAGGTCCTCGCGCAGCCACCCCTCCTGCGACCGGGCCACCGCCGGCCACCACCCGGGGTGGTCCGCGGGAACGGCGGCCGGCCGCACGGCGCCGCCCGCTCCGCCGCCCCGCTCCTGGGCGAGCGCCCGACCGGCGTCCAGCAGGATCAACTGGCTGTCGCCGCCCGCGGTGTCGAAGGCGTGCGCGAAGCCGTGGTAGCCGTCGAGGAGGTTGGGGCGCAGGAAGCCGGCCAGCCCGCAGCGGTGCTGGCAGTCGCCGGCCACCCGGGCGGCGCCGCGCACCGTGACCGCCTTGAGCACCGCCAGCGGCCGGTCGACGGCGGTCCACGGGGAGAAGGTCATCCCGTCCACACGGCGCGCCGGCGCACCGTGCGCCGCGGCACCGCGGGACCGGGCCCAGATCTCCCGTGCGGTCCGACCGGCACAGGTCAGCGCGAACGAGGTGGCGAGCGCGCCGAGCAGCGCGTGCTGCTGGTTGCGGAACTCCAGCACGCTCGCGCCGGGGGCCAGCCGGCCGTGGGCGCGGCGGTGCGCGGCGAAGCGCAGGGCCGTCACGGCCGACTGGCGGGCCATCGTGGCGACCGCCGAGGGCAGGGTGGCCCACAGGATCTGCCCCACGGACAGGGTCCGTTGGAGCCGGGCGTCCGGACCGCCCAGCGGATCGTGGAAGGCCCCGTCCGCGTCGATGCGTGCCCGGTCCCGCAGCCACTGCCGGTACGGCACCCGCACCCCGTCGAACCGCACCAGCGCGTAGTCCAGGGGCAGCGAGGGCACGTCGACGGTGCGGGTCACCTGCACGCCGGGTCGCGGGCCGTCGGCGTCGGTGAGCTCCACCAGGAACGAGAACACCCCGCGTGCGGTCCCGTCGACCACCAGCCGGGCGCACACCACGGCGCTCTGCGGCACGCCGGAACCCCCGACGCCGGAGAACTTCGCCGCGCCCACCACCGGTGTGTCGAGCACGAACTCCCGGGTCTGCGGGTCGAACCGGGCGGTGGTCCGGATGCCCAGGTGGCTGCTGGCGTCGCCGACCTCGGTCACCAGGAAGACGCCCTTGGTGCGGCCGGTGGCCAGCGCCTGCCAGGGACGGCCGAGCGCCGCCGGGTCGTCGGCGAGGGTGACGACGGAGCCCAGGCAGAGCACGTAGTGGTTGACGACGGCCATGTAGAGCGGTGGGTCGGCGAGCGCCACGCACTCGCTGAGCACCGCGAGTTGTTCCGGGTCCCGGAACAACTCGCCCACCGGGGGCAGGTTGTCCGCGAGGAGCCGCAGGCGCCGGTGCACCCGCCGGGCGGAGTCCTCGGGAGGGTCGGCGGCCCGCTCGCGGTCGGCCGCCAGGGCGGTCAGGAGGCGGCTGCGCAGGGTGTAGGGGCGGGCGCCGTGGACGAGCGCGTCGAGCTCACCGGGCGGTTGCGGGTACGTGGTCATCGTGTTGGCTCCAGAAGGCGGCGGCGAGCGCGGCGTTCGGCCGGTCGGAGGTCGGGGCGCCGGGCCGCGGCCAGGGGAAGGTGGGATCGGTGAGCGGCGCGCGGGCGCCGGCCGCCTCGGACGGCAGGGTCCGCCGGATGCTGCGGGTCAGCGCCCCGCCGGTGCCGGCCTCGAAGAACAGGGTGCGGCCGCCGGCACTCAGCCCGTCGAGTACCGCCGGCAGCCGCACCGGGTGGACGAGGCAGTTGGCCAGGCCGCGGTGGACGTCGTCCCCCGGCCCGTAGGGACCGCCGTGGACGGCCGAGTGCACGGGCATCCGCGCCGGGCGGGGGGCGAGGCGCCGGATCGCGGCGGCGAAAGCGTCCGCGGGCCCGGTGAGGGACGGGTGGTGGGAGGCGAACGGCAACCGCAGGCGCGCGGCCGGCAGGCCCCGGCGCGCGGCGACGTCCTCCACGGTGCCCAGTTCCGGCAGCGGCCCGCTGACGATGCTCTCGTCCGGAGCGTTGACGCAGGCCAGTGCGACGCCGGGGCAACCGGCGGCGCGCAGCAGGTCCTCCGTGCGCTCCGCGCCGGCCCCGATCAGCGTCAAACCTCCTGCACAATGCGCCAGTTGGTGAGCCAACAGACAGGCGATCCGGGCGCCCTCGGCGACCTCGAACACGCCGGCCGCCGTGAGGGCGGCGATCTCCCCGAAGCTCACGCCGAGCATCCGGTCCGGCGCCAGGCCGGTGGCGCACAGCGCGCGGTGCACGGCCACCGACGAGCAGAACAGGGCGAGTTGAGGGGTGCCCACACTGCCGGCGGCGAGCTCGCGACCACTGGGCGGTGCCTCGCTCAACAACGCCTTCGCAAGCGGCGCGATGCCGAATTCGTCACCCACCTCCTCGGCCTCTTCGCATACGTCACGTACGGCTTTCCGCACGACTGCGTGCGTGCGAATCGCCCGGCTCAGCGGACTCACCGCGAAATCGCCCTGCCCGGGAAAGACATGGACGATCCGCAGTGGTGCCGGGTTACGTTTCCCTCTTTTGGCCGCGACGGCATCAGACATTTCCTCGCCCCATTTCCGGTGGTTCCCGGTCGGTGTTGTGCCATTCAACATCCGTCCTCGGGCCCGTGGACTTCGTTTCCGGTCCGGGACTGTTGAAAGGGGTGAACGCGCAGGCCGTGCGGTGTCCCGGGAGTGCTACGACGGTGACGTCACGGCGAACGTCCGGTGCAACACGGCGCTCGCCACCGGGAGTTTCCGGAAGGGCGTCAGCAGTTGCCGCAATCGACCGGCGGCAAGATCCGCCGTCCCGGACCGCAGCTGGACGTAGTGGTCGAGGAAGGAATTCCACGAGGCGCATGCCTCTTCCACATGACCGAGCCCCATGAGTATTTCCGCGTGCAGGGCGTGACTCAGCGCCATGCCCCGGTGGTCCGCCGCGGAACGGTGCGCCAGTGAGTTCGCCAACGCCGCCCGGGCGGCCGGCAGGTCACCGGAATGTCTGAGAACCTCGGCGCTCTGGAACTCCAGCGAACCGGCCGAGTAGGCGGTGAACGGCTCCGCCGCGCCGCCGCGCTCGCCCTTGGCCAGTGCCCGCTCGGCCCGGTCCAAGGACTCCCGCGCCGCCCGATGCCGCCCGTAGGCCGCCTGCGTCACGGCCAGTTGGGACAGCAGGAACGCCCGGGCCGGCCCCTGGGAGGCCCGGGTGGCGGCGGCGGCCTCGGCGGCGAGCAGGGCGGTGCGCCGGTGGCCCAGCGCCAGCCCCTGGGCGCTCAGCCCGCGCAGGACGACGGCGCGCGCTGTGGCGTCCCCGGACTCGTCGGCGATCCGTAGCGCCGTGCTGAAGTGGCGCTGGGCGAGCCCGTGGAGCGACGCGTCCTGATACATCCGGGCGAGCAGGAACGCGAGCCGGGACGCCTCCACCAGCAGCTCGCTGCGCGGCTGGTGGCCGTCCCGCTCGCGCAGCAGCGGAGCGATGTCGTCCGCGAGGTACGCGGCCAGCGCGGACCGGGCCCGGCGCCCGCCGTGCGCGTCGAAGGAGGCCGAGTAGAAGCGCACCGCGAGCCGGACGACGCCGAGGTCGTCGCCGGCGTCCGGCGCGCCGCGCGGTGCCCGGGGCGTCGGCACCCGCTTCGCGCTGGCGTCCGCGGCCCGCGCCAGATCCGCTTTCCGGTACGGCATCACACGGGCCGCGGCCCGACGCGCGGGGTCGTTCTCCATGCTGCACAGCTCGGTGAGCGCGGCGCCCACCGGAAGGGCGGAGAGGGGGAGCCGCCCGCCCGCCGGAGCGGACGGCTCCCCGGAGAGCCCCGCCGCGGCGGGGGAGACCGAGCGGCCCAGCCGACGGGACAGCGCCTCCGCGATCAGTTCCGGCGCCGGTGGCGCCGGACGGGTCCCGCTGAGCCAGTGCGCGACGGCCGTGCGGTCGTAATTGAGGTCGAGGTCTATCTCCGCGGCGAGGGCGTTGACCGTGCGCGCCAACGCCGCCTGGGTCCAGCGGGCCTCCGCCAGCAGGGCCCGCAGATTGGCGTTGCGGCGGCGTGACGAGGACACCTAGGGCTCCCGGCACGGTGGTTCGGGCGGGATGCGGAGCACCCGCGCCGCGTCATTCCGCGTCAATTCCCCGGTCATGCCGCGGATGCCCGAAGGAGGGGAACCGGAGAAACGGGTGGTGCCAAAGGAGTTCATGGGGAGCGACGTCCGTACGTGGTATTGCCGTGGTGCCTGATCAATTTCCTACCCACCGCTGCGGGGGCCCTCCGGAGTGTCCGGGGAATTCTTCCGGGGCAGCCTCTCCGTGGCCGGAAAGGCGCCTTGCGGACCGCTGAGCCGTAGCCAACAGCCGTCCACCAACGGAACCATGAAACCAGCCCAGGTGGAACGCCGGACCACGGCGGGAAGCGTGAACGTGTTGAAAGCCACTCGTCCCGACGAACAATCCTTAGCCCGAGCCTGACCATTGAGCGAGGCACAGAGACGATGACGCCCCCGCGCCGCCCCAACCGGATGCTCGCGGCACTGTTGGCCGAGGCCGACTGGACCGCCACCGACCTCGCCCGCGCCGTCAACGCCCTCGGCGCCTCCCAGGGAGTGCGCCTGCGCTACGACCGCACCTCGGTGGCCCGCTGGCTCAACGGAGCCCGCCCCCGGCCCCCGGCCGGCCAACTGATCGGCCAGGCGCTGGGCCACCGCGTCGGCCGCCGGCTCACGCCCCGCGACACCGGCTTCGCCGACCCCGACCCCACCGGCGGCACCCTGACGACCGTGCTGCGCGGCGGCGACCCGGTGCTCCGCCTCGCCGCCCTCTGCCGCGCCGAGACCGACGCCGCGCACCGGGCCGACCTGGCGCGCACCGTCCTCTCCGCCCCGCCACCCTCGTTCAGCGGCTGGGGGAGCCGACGCCCGACCCTGCCCCCGGCCGACCTCCGCGCACCGCAGGCGTCCGCCGCGGCCCCGGCGCGCCTGGAGGCGGTGGCCATCCACAGCGCCCACGTGGGCGAGCGGCACGGCGGCGCCCACGGCCGCCCCGCGCTCGCGGGCTACCTCGCCACCGAAGTGGTGCCGCTGCTCACCGCCCCCGCACATCCCGCGGTCCGACGAGCCCTCCTCACCGCCGCCGCGCACCTGACGCTCCTCCTGGCCGGCCGCACCTGCGAAACCGGGCACCCCGCCCTCGCCCAGCACTACTACGACATCGCCCTCGAACTCGCCCGCGCGGCCGGCGACCACAGCTCCTACGCGATCGTCCTGCGCTGCCTCAGCCTCCAGGCGCACCAACTCGGCGACCACCACCAAGCGCTCGCCCTGGGCGAGGCCGCCATCGAGATCGCGGGATCGGCGGTGCCCAGCGCGGTCCGCTCCTACCTGCACGCGGGACGCGCCGTCGTCCGGGCCGGTGCCGGTCAGAGCCGGGCCGCGGCCGCCGACCTGTTGGCGGCGGAGCAGCACCTGGCGCGCGCCACGGGCCCCGAAGGCCCCTTCACCAGCTATCCGGAGACCGCCCTGCGCTATCAGCGGGCCGAGGTGCTGTCATGCCTGGGCGAGCACAAGGCCGCACTCGGCGAACTGGCCAACTCCCTCGCCTGCCGGCCCGCCGACCACCACAAGGCCCGCACCCTGCTGCACGCCCAGCTCGCCCACACCCTGCTCGCCCTGAACGAGGTGGACGCGGCCGTGGAGCACTCCCTGCACGCCCTGCGCCACCACCGGCAGCTGACCGCGGGTTCCGTGCACGGCACGCTGCCCCGGCTGGCCCAGCGGCTGGCCCCCCATCAACGCAATCCGCACGTCAAGGCGTTCCGGGAGCGGCTGCGCGCGACGGCCTGGTGAGGTCGGGGCCGCCCGCCTCCTCCGGACGGCATGGCCGCGGGTCGGCCGGTCGGCCGTCCGCTCCCTCGCCGGCCGCAGGCCCCGGGGGGAACCCGCCCAGCAACACCATCGCCACGTCCACAGGATCCGTCACAAGGCCAATAAAGGGGAGCGCAGCGCCCGGATCGATTCCCGGCACGCCCAGCCGACCGCACTGTTCACCCGGACGCACGCAGTCCGCCCGGCCTGCGGGCCCTGCGACGCCCACCGCCGGCCACCCCCGGAACTGTGCCCGGACGCAGGGAAATTGCCCGCCCGGCAGCACCACGCCACCCGCACCGCACCGCGTCGCGCACCGCCCGGCCGCCCGGAACGCCGCACCGCCCGCCGGGGCCCACCCCGGCGGGCGGTGCCGTCGTCGTGGGCCTCAGGCGCCCGACGGGCGGAGGGCGGCGAACACGCCGCGGTGCTCCGCGCCGTCGCCCGACCGCCAGACACCGGTGACCGCGCCCAGCAGCCCCGGCCCGCCGGCCGCCACGTCGCCGGCCGCGACGCCGGCTCCGGCCACGGGCTCCAGCAGGCGCGCGAGGCGCAGGCCGAGGCCGCCCGAAGCCGGCACCGGCCGGCCGGCCGCCGCCGACCCGGACGCCTGCTCCGCGTCCGGTGCGGTGGTGGTCGCCAAGGCGAGCCCGGTGCCCCGTGCGTCGTGGGCGACGGTCACCACCGCCACCACCCGCGACGAGCCGAACGCCGCGGCGTCCTCGACGTGACGCGTCACGGAGTCGTCGCGGGTGCCGGAGTCGTTCTGCGACTGCGGCACGGCACGCCCCTGGAACAGCGCGAGCAACTCGGCCGCGAACACCGGGTCATGGGCCCCGTCGTAGATCCACCGCTTCCCCAGGACGCCGTGCCGGGTGGTGCCGACCAGGGCCTGCTCGGCACCGTCCAGCGGCGCCCCGCGGTAGGTGAGCGGGACGAAGTAGGACCGCGGAACGGCACCGGACCGGTCCGTGACGACCAGGCATTCGATGCCCACCTCGCCCTGCGGATCGTCGAGCCGGAAGCCCCCCGCCTTGGTCAGCTGCGGTGGCCGGTCCTCGCCCCGGAACCACGGCTGGCCGGGCAGCCAATCGGTCAGGACTTCCAACTTGGTGGGCTTGAGCGTGGTGTGGTGAATGACAGCCATGCCCCGTCAACACCACCCCCACCCACTTCATTCCACACCACAGTCGTTCACTCCAACCCCGTTCCGCGCCACGTCATTCCGCGCCCCCGGGGTGCTTGAGCGGACGCGCCGGGGTGGCCTCCGGTACGTGTACGACGGCGTCGAACCAGTCGGCGAGCGCGCCGCCGGACATGTGGTGGTCGGCGTCGGAAGGTCATCCCGAGGGACACGAAGCGGGCCCCGAAACGGGCGCGCAGGTGACTGCCGGCGTTCCGGTGCGTCGCGGGCGTCGGGGACGGGGAGAGGGCGCGGTTGAGGTCAAGTCGAGGGAACGCCCGGCCCGCGCCCCGGGGCGGGCCCGTCGGCCCGGCCCGTCTCCGCCAGGCAGCACCGGACGAAGCCCTGGACCACCGGGTTGGTGTCGTCCGCCGGAGCCCAGGCGACGGCGACCTGACTGGGACTGATGCCGGTCACCGGCCGGTAGGTGATCCCGGGCCGCGCGTAGAAGCGGGTGGCGGATTCCGGAGCGAGCGCGACGCCGTAGCCGTTGGCGATCGCGCTGAGCCACTCGTCCGGCTGGTCGGTGACGGCGCCCACGTCGACCGGGTGTCCGCCGCGCTCGTCGGCGGCCAGCCAGTAGTCCCGCCAGCGACCCGTTTCCGCCGGCGCCGCCACGAACGGCTCGTCCCACAAGGCGCGGAACGGGACCACCTCGCGCGCGGCCAAGGGGTGGGCGGCGGCGAGCGCCACGCAGCGGGGTTCGGTGAAGAGCGCCGCGACGCGCAGGGACTCCTGGCCCGGGAACGGCAGCCGCACCAAGGCGACGTCGACTTCCGCGTCGGCCAGTCCGGCCGACGGATTGGACCACGCGGCCTGGCGCATCTCCGCCCGCCAACCCGGTCGACGCCGAGCGAACTCCGCGACGATGCGCGGCGTCGCCTCGTTGGCACCACTGGCCAGGAACCCGACCCGCAGTACGTGGTGCGACCGGATCGCCGTCGCCCTCGTCTCCCGCACGGTCCGGTCCCAGTCGCCCAGCAGGGCCGGCACCCGTTCCGCGAGGGCACGCCCCGCCTCGGTGACGGCCATGCCGGCCCGGGACCGCGTGAACAGGCGCACTCCGAGCTGCGCTTCCAACTGCTTGATCTGCTTGGTCAGCGCCGGTTGGGAGACGAACAGGCACTGCGCGGCACGGGTCAGGCTCCCGTCCTCCGCCACGGCGACGAAGTAGCGCAGCAGTCGGGTGTCGACGTCCATGCCGCCAGGTTATGGCCGCAGGTATTGGACGCCGCGCCACGGTGCGACGAGTCTGGTCGCAGGTGACCCGAGCGGAAAGGGAGGCGTCGTCCTATGGCTACGGCCTACATGATCATCACCGTCCTGACGATCGTGGCGAACGCGGCGATCGCCGTCGCGGACCTCGTGCGGGCCGAGTTCGTCCTCGCCAACTCCGCCGCAGTGGGCGTTCCGCCGTCCTGGCTCCCGTGGCTCGGCGCGCTCAAGGGCGCGGGAGCGGCCGGGCTGCTGGTCGGCTTCCTCGGCTTCCGCCCCCTCGGCGTCGCCGCCGCCGTCGGGCTCGTCCTCTTCTTCGTCGGCGCCGTCGTCGCCCACGTCCGGGCGCGTGCCTACGCCACCATGGCCGCTCCCGCCGGGTACTTGGGACTGGCGGTGGCCTCGCTCGCCCTCACCGTGCTGAGGTGGGGCGGAGCGTGACGCCGCGGCGGAGGCGAGCGGGCGCCGCGGCCGGTCCCGCTACTCGTCCAGGAGCGACAGGAGCAGGGTGACCACGACGACCCCGATGCCGATGGCCGCGCCGAGCACGGGGTGGTAGTAGGCGAGGTAGACGGCCAGGCCGCCGAGTACGAGGGCGAGGGCAGTACGCGTGTCCATGCCGTGAGGTCCCGTCGGGGACCGCGGATTTTTCATCCGGCGGCGATGAAAGGAATCGGGGCGCCGACTCGTCCTCTCCCTGAGCCCGGGGCCCTGTTGCGGTACCCGGTCAGTGGAGAGGACGACACATGAGGCAGCTCTCAGGGGGCGGCGACGACTCCGGAGAGGCGCACCGCCGGTTGTCGAAGGCACGCGAGGCCGCGCTGATGGAGGACGCGCTGCGCGCCATCGAGCCCCGGCTGATCTCCTCGGTCACGCGGGTCACGCGTGATTACCACCTGGCCCAGGACATCACCCAGGAGACCTGCATAGCGGTGCTCCAGGAGTTCCGCCGGGGTACCAAGTTCGAGAAGCCGATCATCGTGTTCGCGACCGTCGTCGCCCGCAACAAGCTCCGGGACCATTGGCGCAAGGCGTCGTCGAGCGAGCGGCTCTACGACGAACCCCCGGAACACGCACGGCAGTTAGCGTCGGGCCCGGCCGCCGGGCTGGAGTACCTCGAACTGCTGGAGTCGGTGAAGACCGCGATCTCCGACGAACGGCAGGCGGCCGTCTGGGAACTCACCCACGTCTGGGGACTGAAGGGCGTCGAGATCGCCGAGCTGCTGGAGGTCTCGTCCGCGACGGTCAGCCGTGAGCTGGCCGCGGCCGAGATCAAGGCGAAGCGCTGCCGTGACGATGAGGAACCGGCCCCCGCGTAGGCCACGGCCCGGGCACCCGGCCGCCGCGCCCGGGCCTTGGCGCGGCGCCGGACCGGACCTCGCCCCGGGGCCACGGGACGGTCGTCGACCGCCCCCGTGGCCCCCGGGTGGGACCGATCCACCCCCAACAGTTCCTGAGGGAAGGGTGACCATGAACAACAGCCATTCCTCTCCGCACGAGAGGATGCTGGCCTACCTCCGAGAGGGGGACCAGCTCGTGCCCCCCGACGCGCGCAGCCCGCGTGACGGGGAAGCCCGGTACGACATGCTGTCGGCGGCCGCCGAGACGACCGCGACGGCGACGAACCCGCCCGAACGCCTCGACGTGTCGCCGGACGCCTGGTACCGGGACGGGCTCGACGAGACGCTCGGACGATCGGTGGTGAAGTGGTGACGCGGCGACCGGACCCCGCGGGTCCCGGTCCGGAGGCGTGCACCGGGCTCCCGCGCACGGCTGCGGGCGTTCCCGGCAGGCACCAACCCCGTTGTGGGCGGGGGCGATTCCTGGACCCTCGCCAGGGGGAGGCGGGGTTCGGGCCCGCCCCGACGTTCCGGTGCGGCACACGAGGGTTGCCGCAGCGGACGTCGGCGTAGCTCGGCGGCGTGACCGGCGGCGCGGCCCACACAGGGGGATGGGCCGCGCCGCTCCGCGTCATGCGCGGGCGGGCGCAGGTGCCAACCCGTCGGCCACCAACCCGGCGAGGACCGCCTCGCCCAGGGCCTGCACGGCGGACTGCGGTCGCACCATCACGTTGATCTCGTCGATCCGGCCGGCCCCGGCCCCGTCCTCGGCATGGTGCAGCAGGTCCATGCCGTGGACCTCCTTGCCGTTGACGGTGGCGCGGAAGATCAGCACCGACGACGGGGTGGCGGTGCCGTCCGCGCTCGTCTCGGCGGAGCCGGCGAACTCGCCGACGTAGCGGAAGTCCTCGAAGGTGCGCAGCAGGACCCGCAAGAGGCCCACCACCGCCGGCTTGCCTTCGAAGGGGCGGAACTTCACCGGGCTGTACAGGCGGACGTCCTCGGTCAGCAGCTCCTCCAGTGCCGCCAGGTCGCGGTCCTCGACGGCGGCCCGGAAGCGTGCTGCGGGTGCGGTCATGGTGGTGTCGTCTCCCATCCTGTTCGTCCTTCTCGTCGTGTTCTCGCTGCTCGTACTCGCCGGGTGCCGGGCCACGGCACGCGGTACTCATGATTCTGACTAATCAGAATCATGAGTACCATGGCATGTGCATCCCCGAGTAGGGGGCGAGCGCTACGGCGCGGAGCGGCGGGAGGAGAGCCGATGGCCTTGCGGCACGCAGTTCTGGCGGCCCTGCTGGGGGCGGAACTGAGCGGGTACCAACTCGCGAAGTCCTTCGACCTCGGGGTCGCGAACTTCTGGCACGCCCAGCCGCAGCAGGTCTACGCCGAACTGACCCGGCTGGAGAAGGACGGGCTGATCACCGGCCGCGAGGTCGTCCAGGACACCCGCCCCAACAAGCGCCTGTTCCGCGTCACCGACGACGGCCTGACGGAACTGGAGGGGTACGTCGCCGCCTCCACCAAGCCCTCCTTCATCCGCGACGACCTGCTGGTCAAGGTCCAGGCGGCCGGCCACGTCGACACCGCGGAGCTGATCGCCCGGCTGACCGAACGCGGCGAACTCGCCCGCGCGAAGGTCGAGCAGTTCAACGCGCTGCTGCGCACCCTGCGGGGCGCACGCACCGAGGAGGAGCACCTGCGCCACGGCATCCACGTCGGCCCGTACCTGACGTGCCTGCGCGGTCTGGCCTTCGAGGAGGGCAACCGCGACTGGTGCGCCCGTGCGGCGGCCGTACTGCAAGCCAGGCTGACGGCGGAGAACACCGCCCGGGGCTGACCGGACGCCCCGGGCGCGGCACGGTGCCGTCGACGGTTCGGCCCTGGGAACGACCGGCGTCCGACCGGGCCGCGCATCCCCCGCCGTCCGCCGTCCGCCGGCCGAGTGAGCCGCGGGCGCCCTGCGGATGCGATCACCGGGGGGCCTGCATAGCGTCGGGGTGCCCGCGCGCCGCACGTGAGGGGCCAGGCCCCGGGAGTGCGGGCGCCGGTGTGCGCCGGCAAGCCCGCGCGGGGACGGACACCCATCTCACGAGGAGACGCGTCATGCCCGCTCGTACGCTCAGGGACAAGGTCGTCGTGGTCGGCGGCGCCTCCAAGAACCTCGGCGGCCTGATCAGCCGACAACTCGGCGAACACGGCGCCAAGGTCGTGGTCCACTACAACAGCGACGCGTCCCGCTCCGGCGCCGAGGAGACGGCCGCCGCGGTCAAACAGGCGGGCGGGGACGCGGTGACGCACCAGGCGGACCTGACGCGGGTGGTCGGTGTCGAGGGGCTCTTCGACGCGGCGTTCGACGCGTTCGGGCGGGTGGACGCGAGCGTGAACACCGCCGGCATGGTGATCAAGAAGCCGATGACCGAGACCTCGGAAGCCGAGTACGACCGGATGTTCGCGGTGAACTCCAAGGCCGCCTACTTCATGATGCGCGAGGCCGCCAAGCGCATCGACCGCGACGGCTCGATCATCACCGTCGTCACCTCGCTCCTGGCCGCCTACACCGGCCTGTACTCGGTCTACGCCGGCAGCAAGTCACCGGTCGAGCACTTCACCCGCGCCCTGTCGAAGGAACTCTTCGGCCGCAACATCAGCGTCAACAACATCGCCCCGGGCCCGATGGACACCTCGTTCTTCTACCCGGCCGAGACCGACGACTCCGTCGCGTTCCACAAGTCCTCGTCCATGAACGGCGAACTGACCAGGATCGAGGACATCGTGCCGCACGTCATCTTCCTGCTCACCGAAGGATGGTGGCTCAACGGCCAGACGCTCTTCATCAACGGCGGGTACACGACGCGCTGACCCGGCCGGGGGCGCGTGCGGTCAGGTTCGGGTGAACTCCATGGCGGGAGCAGGGGCGTTGGGGAAGGGGCGGCGGGCGGCGAGGGCGACGCCGAGCTCCTCCCGGTGCCCCTGGCGTACCCGTTCGGTTGCCCGGGGCGTTGTCCGACGGGACTGTGACATTCGGCCCGCGGCAGGTCAGGATTGCCGGGTGAACGCTCACCTAACTCAGCAGGCACTGTGTCCGGTACGGGGACGCGCTCGAAGTGCCGTCGCCACCCTCGTCCTCGCCGGCGCCGCCTGGGCGACCCAGGCCGTCTGGCACGTCCGGCTCGCCGCGGCCGGGCTGCCGCCTTCGGGGCTGCCGAACCAGGGGGACGGCCGACACCGCCCGCTGACCGGGCTGGAGAACGCCTACCACGTCGTCAGTGCCCTGGCGGATGCGGCCACGTTGCTCTGCGCGGTCGCCTTCCTCCTGTGGCTGTTGCGGGTGCGGGACAACGCGCACGTCCTCTCGGGACGGCCGCCGCGCCACGCCGGGCCGTGGGTCCTCCTCGGCTGGATCGTGCCCGTCGCCCAACTGTGGGTACCCCGCGGGATCGTCGTCGACGCCCACCAGCGGAGCGCCCCGAAGGAACGGGTGCCGCGCGCCGTGAACTGGTGGTGGGGACTGTGGCTGGCCGGGATCCCGAGCGGGATACTGAAGTTCAGCGTCTCCACGGACGAGGTCATCGCGCGCGCCTACAGGGACGTACGGCTCCTGTTGGCGGCTGATGTGGCCGTCGTGGCCGCAGCCGTGGCCGCCGTCTTCGTCGTCCGGGAACTGACCGCCGTCCAGCAGAAGCATCTGGGCGGTGCGGGACGACCGAAGGGCAGCGCCGCGGACCTGCGCTGACCCGGCGCTCGACTGACGTACCGCTGCGGGGAGTTCCGACGGGCGGAAGTCGTCGGGCGGACCCCGGGCTAGCCTGGAACCATGCCTGGACGCACGCCTGAACCGGACACTCCGACGACGTTCCGGCCCGCGAAGCCCGTCGACGCAACGGTTGTTGCGGCGATTTGGCGCAGCGGATGGCGGGACGGTCACCTGGGACACGTCCCCGACGAACTCGTCGCGGTGCGCACGCCCGAATCGTTCACGTCCCGCGCGCGCGAGCGGGTCGACGACACCACCGTCGCCGTCCGTGAGGGCGTGGTGGTGGGTTTCGTCATGGTGGTCGGCGACGAGGTCGAGCAGGTCTACGTGGCAGCGGACCAGCGCGGCACGGGCGTGGCCGGCGCGCTCCTCGCACGGGCCGAAAGCCTCGTCCGGCAGCACGGACACGAGCGGGCCTGGCTCGCCGTCGCCACCGGCAACGCCCGCGCGCGCCGCTTCTACGCACGCAACGGCTGGTGCGACGAAGGCGCGTTCGCCTACCCGGCAGCAGGCCCGGACGGACCGGTCTCCGTCCCGTGCCACCGGTACGCCAAGCATCTGACGGATCCGCGCAGCGCGCCGACGCGCCCCTGCCACTGAACGGCTCCGTGGTGTCGAATCGGTGGGCCGGCCCCACTCGGCCCACCTGCGGACACCCGCGCGGGTCCGCAGGTGGGCACGATCGCCACGGCAGTTCGGTCCACCTCCTCACACCTCACGGCCGCACAGGCTCGCGAGGAGGCGGTCGAGCGGGGGCGGTGTCCGGTCCGGTGCGAGGGCCTCGACGAGCAGTCGGCCGTAGCGGATCTTGCGGCCCTTCTTCGTGCCGAGGAAGCGCCGCGCCTGCTGATGCCTGGGCCGGCCGTGCTGTGCGGGCTGGCGCTGGAACGTCTGCCAGGCGCGCAAGTCACCCTCGGCGCTGATGATCTCCTCGACCCCGACCGTGCCCAGCGCGCGGATCAGTTCGTCCTCCAGGTCCGCAGCGCACACGTAGACGTCCTGCAGCGGCGCCTGTGCCCGCGTCAGGCCGCGTTCGTAGAAGCCGCGTTCGCCCTCGTCGCAGAGTCCCGTCAGGCGCAGACCGAGGCCGGGCGGCCCGAGGAGGCCGGCATAGCGGGCGACGCTCATCGCCCCGCCCATCGGCATGACGCACACACCGTCGGCAGCCAGGTCCCGGCCACGCCGGGCGGCCAACGCCTCGACGGCCGCGAGATCGCTCAGCCCTTCCACGAGCACCGCGGTCCGCACGCCCAGTCCTTCCGCCAAATCGCGCGCCGGCCCGTCGGGACCGCCCGTCGCCCACTTGGTGACCGCATCCCGGAACGCCTTCATGTCCGCCATGGGGCGAGTCTGCCCTCCTACCCCGTGCCACGGCACGGAAATATTCGACGGCCGTACGACGTGCGGCGGCATGCGTGCTCCGGTCGCCACGGCTCGGCTCCTCCGGGATTGCCTCGGCGTCCGTCCGCCGCTCACGGCCGTGTTAGCCAGGCGTTAGCGGAGCGGCGGCCTGGCGATAGCGCCCTCGCACAGAGTGGGGGCGTCGCGAGGAGTCCTCGCCACCGACTGCCCCGGAGGAAACACGACATGCGCTCCAGCACCACCATCCGCATCGCCCGTAGCCGTTCTCTGCGCGTTGGCACGGCGGCCCTGGCCGCGGCCGCCGGCCTGTCCCTGGTTGCCTGGTCCGGCTCGGGCGCCACCGACGCCAAGCCCGCGGGACACACGAGCGCGAGTGCGGCGGTCGCCGATGCCAGTCCCGCGGGCTGGTCCGGATTGCAGAGCGTCGGTGCCAAGGCGTCCCTCACGGGCGAGCACTCGGGCGGCACGCGCGCCTCCACAGCCAAGTCGGCTTCCCCGGTCCGCACCCAGACCCTGGTGGACGGCAGCACGGCCAAGATCTACGACCTCGGCGGCCAGCGCTACCGCGCCGAAATCGTCAGCCGCGGTGCGGTGTTGGCGACGTTGGAGACGACGGGGGAGGAGATCGACGCCGGGCTGGACGCCAACGACATGTTCGTGGTGCTCACGATGGGTGGCGAGGTCCACTCCTGGATGGGTGGGGGGCAGCAGGGTCCCGGCACGTTCCACCTTGCCGGTGGTTGGACCGCCAAGGTGACGAAGATCGGCGAACTGCGGTACCGCGCGCAGATCATCGGCCACGACGGTTCGGTGGACGCCACGTTGGAGACCAAGGGCCACGACGTCGGCCTCGACGCCAACGGCGTCTACATCGTGCTCAGCGCCGGCGGCATCATCAGCGCCCACGAGTGACCCCCGTGCCGACTGCGGGCGGTGGAACCCACGGCGGTGGCTCCGCCGCCCGCAGTCAGAGGACGCCGCCCGGGACGGTGCCGGGCCTGCCCTCCATGGCCAGCGGGGGCGTCCCATTCCCCCGGACTACCGGGTCCTGAAGCGCCGGAAGAGGTTCCGGGCCACGTACACCCCCGGGCCGCCGAAACCGACGATGTCGACGCGCCCGTCACCGGTGATGTCGGCGAGGAAGCGGGGGTGGCGGTCGACCCGCCAGCCGCCGGAGTCCGCGTTGTACCCGAAGCCGCTGCACACCAGTTGGGCCTGCTCGAACGTGCCGTCGCCGCGGCCGTGCGACACCCAGACCCCCTCGTCGCCGAAGCCGACGACGTCGGGGTTGCCGTCGCCGGTGACGTCGCCGAGGAACCGGAGGTGCTTCGCGCTCGTCCACCCCTGGGCGAGCCCGAAGTCGTTCAGGACGAGCTTCGCGGGCCCGAACGTGCCGTCGCCGCGCCCGCGCGAGACCACGACGCCCTGCGGGCCGAACCCGACGAGGTCGAGCGATCCGCCACCGGTGGTCCTGAGCAGGAACCGGGGGTGCTCCTCGACCGTGCCCCACCCCTGGTCGACCCCGAAGGCGTCGAGGACGTACAGGGGGTCGGCGAACGTCCCTTCCTCGTCCTGGAGTGACACCCAGACGCCGTCGTCGTGGCAGCCGACGAGGTCGAGCCTGCCGTCGCCGGTGGTGTCGGCGAGGAAGCGGGGATGCCTGTCGGCGAGCCAACCACCTGCCTTCTCGTCGTGGCCGAACGCCCGGAGGACCGGCTCGTCGCCGATCGGCGCGAACGTCCCTTCCTCGTCCTGGAGCGATACCCAGACGCCGTCGTCGTGGCAGCCGACGAGGTCGAGCCTGCCGTCGCCGGTGGTGTCGGCGAGGAAGCGGGGGTGCCTGTCGGCGAGCCACCCACCGGCCGGCTCGCCGTGCCCGAACGCCTTGAGGACCGGCTCGCCCGCGGGCGGGAACGTCCCGTCCTCGCCCTGAGGGGACACCCGGACACCGTCGGCGGCGAGCACGACGACATCGGGTTTGCCGCGGCCCGTCGTGTCCACGAGGGTCCACAGGTCCTCGGGGCCCGCCGCGGGCACGGCTGGGTGCAGGACGCGCTGTTCGTCGTCGAACGTGCCGTCGCCCCTACTGGACGACGTCACGGCCCCTTCCTCGGGCTTGAGCCCCACGACGTCCGCCCGCCCCGCTCCCGTGGTGTCGGCGAGGAACCGCGCACCGGCCCCGGCCCACCAGCCCGGTTGTCCGCCGGGAGCGCGGGTGACCCCTTCGCTCTTCCACTGCCCGGCGGCCTCGTCGCTCCCGAACTGCTCCAGGACCAGCAGCATGTTGCTGAAGGAGGGCGTCGCGCCGGGGGCCGGCCGCAGCGCGGTCGAGGGGGCCAGCCGCCAGGATTGGCGGCCGTTCCAGTGCCCCAGTGCCACCCAGCGCAACGCGGGGTCGCTGGTGCGCTCGGGCTCGGCCGGGACGAACCGCCACCGCTGGCTCTCCGCGCCGTCGTCGTGCTCGCGCAGCACGACCCGGGTGTCGTCCGCGCCGGGCTCGTCGAGGTCGAGGACGGCGCCGTCGGTCGCGCCCTCGATGAAGTAGAGGCCCGCTTCGCCCTCAACGGGGACGACGTGCCACTGCTGACGCTGATTGCCGTCGGCGGCGTCCCACTGGCGGACGGCGCGGTCCGCGGCAGCGGAGTCGTCGAGCACCTTGCCGGTGACCGCGTTGCGGATCACATATCGCTGGTTGTCCTCTGCTTCCTCGCCTTCCGCGGCCTGCACGGGGGCGAGCTGCCACTGCTCCGGGCGCGGGCCGTCATCGGGGAAGTCGCGGACGACGAGCGCCCCGTCCGCGGTCGGCGCGGCCTCGGTGCCGAGGGGCTTCCCCGTGGCCGCGTTGACGATCTCCAGCTTCAGTTCTTCCGTGGGCACGGACATCGTGGTGCCTCTTCCAGGCGGTTCGGGCGTTGGCTCGGGACGGTTCTGGCACGGCGACGGCCGCGGATCACGTGAAGACGTGGTGGTACGGGACGTTCCACTCGCTGGGCAGCCGCGGATAGAACGTGTTGATGACCGTCCCGGTGAAGTCCCCGCCCCAGTTGTAGGTGAGGCGCACCTCGCTGTCGGCCGTCACCGCGTGGTCCTTGAACCCGAGGATGGCGTCGGGGTGGGTGATCGGTACGAAGGTGATCCCGCCCCACGGCGTCACCGTGACGACCCAGAGCTGGGTGTCCTCGGGCGCGCCGTTCTTCCCGCGCCACTTGTCGCCGACCTTGTCGGGGAGCCCGACCTGAACGGTGTCGGCCGTGCTCTTCGGCGCCTCCTGGTGGACGGTGATGCGCCTGCGCCGCGGCTTCGGGGTGCCGTCGTCGCCGCGGCCGGCGTCGGCTTCGTCCGCACCGGCCGGCTTGGGCGACACCTGGCCCGCGGCGCTCTCGATGACGTACAGCGGTCGCTGCCCGAAGAAGCCGGCGGGGGTGATGTACCAGAGGTGGCCCTGCGCTTCCTTGGTGTCCGGGTCGAGCGCGGTGGCCAGCTTGACCCCCTTGTCGTGGCTCTCCTCCTTCAGCTCGGCGGGCCGCAGATAGCCGCCGTTGAAGGCGTGGACGAGCATGACCGGCCGGTTTTCGAGCAGCGCCGCCACGACTGCGTTGTCGTAGCTGTTCACCGCCACCGGTCCGCCGACCACCAAATTCGACATCGCCGTGCGTTCTTGGGTGTACATCGCGAAAACCTCACCTGTTCTGAATGTGGAGAACAACGCGTCGGGCGGTCAGTTCAGTGCTTTATCGCGCGGAATTGCTGGAGCTTCAATCGCCTTCGACGAAGACGACTTGGAAAGAGATGAAATGGCCGGATCCAATACCCTCACCCACGTCGACGGTCGAGGCCGCAGTGTTCGTGGGCAGGGCTGCCCGAGAGTCATCGTCGGGTGATTGGCGGCGCCTCAACGTACCTTCAGTTCTTGCGAGTTGAGAATGGTCGCCCAACCTTGATCACCCGATTGGGTGAATGCCTGGAGTCACCGTTTGGGTGATGGAGGTCCCGGTAATTTCGTTGGTCGGGACATGCGCAGATATCTGAAACCGCTTTGCCGTTCACCGAACGCAGTGCGACCAGACCAGTCGAGGACGGGGAATGCCTTCCAACGCGTACAACCTGGAACGGGCCAAGCGCCAGCCACTGACGAAGAAGAACCTGCGAGAACTCAACATCGAGCAGACCTGGCAGTCCATCCTGGACCACCCCAACCTGGTCTACGTCGACGACTACGGCGTGCGTCACAAACCCGTCGGGTTCTCCTTGAACAAGTCGAGCTTCGGCGCCTTCCCCGGGTCCGCGTTCAAACTGGGCTGGCTCGCCTACATGAACCTCGGGGAGCCGCTGATCGAGGAGCGGCGCAACATCAGCCAGCCGCCGCCCGACACGTTCTCCTCGCGCGCCTACGTCAACCGCAGCCAGACGTCCTCGATGAACTTCACCGACTCGGTCGATTTCACCGTGTCGAACGGAGTCACCTGGTCACTCCAGGGAGACGCCCGGCTCACCTTCGGCGGCAGCGTCAGCGCGCAACTCCAGTTGCAACTGCAGAACCAGCTCCGGATGGACCTCCAGACGCAACTCCAGACGCAGCTCAAGAACGACTTGGCGAACAAGAACGGGAACACCACGACCAACAAGAACAGCAAGGACAACATCGGGGTGGACAACGCCAACACCACCGAGACGGCCACGACGAACTCCGCGACGAACTCCGCCGCGAACTCGGTGACGAACTCCGTGGCGTTCACGACCCAGGGCAGCGCCACCGGCAGCGCGACGCTCAACGCCCAGCTGGCGTTGGGCATCACGGCCTCCGTTGGCGGGTCCCTGACCACCAGCTGGGCCTCGAAGTCACAGATCTCCGGCGAGGTCCCGCCGGGCTCCCGCGTGGAGACCATCGTCACGCAGCGACGTACCCGCAAGCAGTACACCTACGAGATCCCGGTCACCTTCTCCGGGTTGCTCGCGGTGATGTACGACGTGCCGGTGGCCGTCCTGTCTCCCCCGCAGCCCGGGGAACACCCCGGCCTCAGCAGGATGGTCGCCCGCAACCTCGGCGACATCGACCTGGCGGGCGGCAACGGCTTCCGCATGAGGGGGCTGGCCGAGGTCGTCTCCGCCCTTGAGGTCCACCACACGATGTTCGACGGCGAGAGCCTGACCGGCAGCGACCGGGAACTCCACAAGCAGCCTTGACCGGGCGGACGACGCCGCCACGACGACGACCAGGGGTGACGACCATGGTGTTCGACAACATCTTCGGCTTCGCGGACAAGGGCGCGGGGCTCTTCTCGGTGACCACGGACGGCACCAAGCCGCAACCGGGGGCCGGCGTCGACTTCGAGGACGCCGACGACGACACGTACGACGACACGAGTGCGAGCCTGTTCAACAGCTCGATCCACGGGGCCAACTCCCGAGCGAAGGTCGTGCAGGAGACCTCGCCCGAAGCGCGGGCCGTCCTGGGCTTCCTCGGCTCCTTCGTCCAGACCACCCAGGCATCGGCCGGTGCGCAGGCCCAGTACGCCCAGGACCCGGGCTCGGTGTCCCGTGCGGCGTCCGCCGGCATGCAGGAATCGAGCTCCACGGTGACCGAGCACAGCGGCCTCCAGAAGGACGCGGACCTGGAGAACAAGCCGAAGAAGAGCGACTTCTCCAAGGCCCCCGAGGCGTCCAAGCCGACCGCCGAGGACCCGTCCGCCTCCAACGACAACCGCTCGTAGCAGGCGGTCAGTGAACGGTGAAGGGATGACGATGAGCACTGCCCACGAGGCAACCACGGGTGGCGAGGACTCCGCCCCTCCGATCAGCACGGTCGCGGGGACCGGGGTCAGCGGCTTCGCAGGGGACAACGGGCCTGCTGTATCGGCTCAGTTGAACAACCCGTACGGGGTCGTGGTGGACTCCACCGGAGCCCTCTATGTCTCCGAGTACAACAACCACCGGGTCCGGAAGATCGCGACCGACGGGAAGATCAGTACCGTCGTCGGCACGGACACCAAGGGATTCGGCGGTGACTGCGGCCCCGCCGCCTCGGCCCAACTGAACCGCCCCCGGGGGGTGGCGGTGGACAGCGCGGGCACCGTCTACATCGCCGATTCCGACAACCACCGGGTCCGGAAGGTCGCGGCCGACGGAAAGGTTTGCACGGTCGCCGGCACTGGCACCAAGGGCTTCAGTGGTGACGGCGGCCCCGCCACCGCCGCCCAGTTGGACGGCCCGTACGGGGTGGCGGTGGACAGCACCGGCACCCTGTACGTCACCGAGCACAACAACCGCCGCGTTCGGAGGATCACAACGGACGGGCTGATCAGCACGGTCGCGGGGACCGGGACCAAGGGCTCCGACGGAGACGGTGGTCCCGCGGTTTCGGCTAAGCTGGTCAACCCGCGCGGGGTGGCGGTGGGCCGTGCGGGCGAGCTGTACATCGCCGATGCCGGCAGCCACCGGGTCCGAAAGGTCACGGCCGACGGGATCATCAGCACGGTCGCAGGCACCGGGACCAAGGGCTTCGGCGGTGACGGAGGCCCCGCCACCGCCGCCCAGTTGGACAACCCGTTCGAGGTGGCGCTGGACAGCATCGGCACCCTCTACATCGCCGATTTCGGCAACAACCGGGTCCGGCAGGTCACCTCCGACGGGAAGATCAGCACGGTCGCCGGCGCCGGCACCGGGGGCTCCGACGGTGACGACGGTCCGGCCGCGTCGGCCCAGCTGAACAAACCGATCGGGCTCGCAGTGGACCGCGCCAACACCCTCTACATCGCCGACCACGCCAACCATCGGGTTCGGAAGGTCGGGTTGGCGAAGCGGGCGGGGCTGCCCGCGTCGGGCACGGTGGTCTCCTGGGCCAACGTCCGCAGCAGGCTGCGGATGGCGGTGCAGCGCGAGTCCACCAAGGACGGGGCCGAGATCCACCAGACCCTCGCCACCCCCAGGGGCCACCAGCGGTGGCGGCTGGTCGTCGCGGGCCAGGTCGACGGCGAGAACCTGTACACGATCGAGAACCTGCGCAGCGGCAAGGTCCTGGAGATCGTCGGGGCGCACGAGACCGCCGGGGCAGTGGTCGCGCAACGGGCCTACGAGGGTGACGACGCCCACCACCAGCAATGGAGGCTGATCCCGGTGAGTTCCGCGACCGACACCCCGCAGGTGTACGAGATCGCGAACCGGAACAGCGGTCTGCTCCTGCGCGTCGACACCAACGCCCGCACGGCGATCCAGCAGCACCGGGCGGAGGGCGACCACCGGGACCGGCAGTGGCACCTGCTCCCCGTGTGACGCACGTGTGGTCAGGGGCGACCTCGCCCCTGACCACACGGGAG
>LIQL01000464.1 GCA_001418405.1 Streptomyces diastatochromogenes
GTCCGCGACCCCCCCCGCCCCCCCGCCGTCGTCCAGATGACAGAACACCCGCCGGAACTCCGCGTACGCCGCCGCACTCTCCCGCGCCACCGCCGACAGGTCCCCCAACGCCTCCACCACCTCGCCCGTCGACGACAGCAGCGGACCCGGCACCCGAGCCTCGAAGTCCAGGCTGAAACCGCGCAGCGCATCGCGGTAGTGCGCCAGATCCGGCGTGAGGAACAGCATCGGCCGACCCGTCCCGGCGAAGTCCGCCGCCAACGACGAGTAGTCGGTCACCAACACGTCCGCGGCCAGCAGCAGTTCCGTCGCATCCGGGTACGACGACACATCGCGCGCGAACGGCGCGTGGTGCGCCGGCAACCGGTCCGGCACCTGCGGATGACTGCGCACCAGCACCACGTGGTCCTCGCCCAACGCCGCCCGCGCCACGTCCAGGTCCAGCGGCAGGTGCAGCCGGTGGTGCGAGGCGTCGTACGCCACGTCGTCGCGCGGCGTCGGCGCGTACAGCACCACCCGCTGGTCCGGCCGCACGCCCAGATGCGCGCGGACCGCGGCGGCCACCTCGTCCCGGTCCGGGGCGTGCAGCGCATCGGTCCGCGGCAACCCCGTCTCGACCAGCTTCCCGGCATAGCCGAGCGCCGACCGCAACACCGGGGTGCTCGCGGCGTTCGGCGACACCAGCACGCTCCACTGCCGCCCCAGCCGCGGCCGCGGCGCCAGATGCGCCAACCCGCCGCACAGCGTCCCCGCCAGATCCGCCCCGATCCGCTTCAACGGCGTCCCGTGCCACGTCTGGATCACCCGCTGCCCGGCCCGCCGCACGAACCACCGCGGCAGGTGCGTGTTGGTGACGATCCAGTGGCTGTGCGCCAGCGCCCCGTGCCAGGCGGCACTGCCCACCACCACCGGCCGCGCGCTCGACGGCACCGGGGCCTGCGCGTCCCGCACCGCCCACAGGTGCTCCACGTCCACCCCCCGCCGCACCAACTCCTCATGCACCGCCCGCGGCGAGTCCCCGTACGCCCGGCCGCCGAAGCTGCTGTACAGGACGGTGTCCCGCAACGGCCGCGAACGGTGCAGCGGATAGTGCTGCTCGCGCAGCACCCGCCGCCGGTAGGGACCCCGGTCCACCGGCGGCACCGCCGGCCCCGCCGCCACGAACACCTCGTCCTGCCCCAGCCGGTCCAACGAGAACGGCTTGCCGCGCACCGTCCGCGACACCGGCAGCCCGTCGACGACCGACGGAGCGCACCGCACCGGCGGATCCAGCGGCGACCCCACCGCCCCCCGCTCCCGCAGGTGCACCGTCCAACGGCCCTCCCGCAACGGCACCTCCCCGGCCAGCGACGGCACCGCGGCCAACGGCAGCGCCCCGTGGAACCGCCCGCCGTCATGGGCGGCCGGGAACACCACCTCGGTGGCGTGCACGGTGTGCTTCAGGACCAGCTCCGGCGCGGTCGGCGCGGCATCCGGCAGCGTCCCCGCCAGCAGCAGCGTGCCGTCCGCCCGCCACACCACCCGGTCCGCGTACGCCTGCGGCACCCGGTCCTGCAACACCAACTCCCCGGCCGGCGACGCCGACGCCACCACCTCCCGGCCGTGCGGCAGCGGATGCGCCACCGGAACCATCCCCGGCGGGCAGACCACCCGATCGGTGCCGCCGCCGGGCAGCACCAGCTCCGGCCACCAGGTCTCGGTGTGCGGCGGCGGAACCGCGGCCGGCTCCCCGTCCCGCGCGGGCCGCGCCGCGGCCAACACGTCCAACCGCACCCGCACCACACACCGCGCCCCACCGGCCGCGCCGCTCCCGCCGCCGGCCGGTG
>LIQL01000465.1 GCA_001418405.1 Streptomyces diastatochromogenes
CCCGCCACCACCGGCGCCGCCCGCACCGCCGTTGCCGCCGGTGCCGCCGCTGCCGGGGTTGGGCTGGCTGGTGATGGGGTCGAGGTCGATGCCGGGGGTGCCGGGGCCGCCGTACAGGGTGTTGGGGTTGCCGTGGCCGGCCGCGCCCTGGCTGCCGCCGCCGCCCGCGAGCCCAGAGCCCAGCGGGCCGTTGCTCTGGCTGCCGTCCTGGCCGACCGGGCCGCCGCCGGCGCCGCCCGGCAGCTCGGGCCCGCCGTTGCCGGCGCCACCGCCGCCGCCGGCCACCAGGACGCGGTCGGAACCGTCGAACGTGCCGATCCGGACGTCCGAACCGCCACCGCCCGAACCGCCGCCACCGTGCGCGCCGCCGCCGCCGGACCCGTGGCCGGTGCCGCCGGGCCGGGCGAACTCGCCGTGCCGGGACGAACCGGGGATTCCCGCCGCGCCCACGGTGAGTTGGAGGGTCTGGCCGGCGGACACGGGCAGCGTCGCGCGGGTCTCACCACCCAGTCCGCCGGGGGCACCGGACACCACCGGGTGCGGGTCTATGTAGCCGGCGGCGCTGCCGCCCTCGCCGCCGTACAGGTCTACGTCGACCGCGGTCACCCCGTCCGGGACGGTGAAGGTGTCCGTGCCCACGGCGTCGTAGGTGCAGGTGGGCTGTGGAGCTGAGGTGAAGACGCCGCCGGCGCCGCAGGGTTCGGCCGCACTCGCCGTGGCGGCGGCCGCGGTGAGGGGCACGATCGCGGTGGCGACGAGGCCGGTGGTGCCGACCACCGCCATCATCTTGGCTCTGAAGATGCTCCGAGGGGAGATCGGGCTGCTGTTGCTCATGGCTGTTGACACTGTTTCTCCGGCCCGGTGGGCAGGCAAGGTGAGGGAACGGGTGGTGCGCAGACGGATGGGGGCGGCCTGCGGATCGGGGCGAACCGGACGGTCAGACGCCGTCGTCGGCGCGGAGAGCCCAGACGTCCGCGGAGGTGCGGGTGGGTCCGGCGGTGGCGCCGGGAGTCCGCACGGTCACGCTCACGGTGTCGGCGTACGCGACGTCGGGCCCCACCAGCGCCATCAGGGCGCCCACGACCAGTGCCCCGCCGGCCAAGGGCCGAGGCGTGTATGTGGTCTTCATCGGACTCTTCCTCTCTCGTTCGCGGCGCTGCGCACGGGGCAGCGCGGAAAAGCCGTGCACGAGAAGAACTGACCACTTTGGGGGGAGCGGTCGCCACGGGTCCTAGGTGGCTGGGGAGCCTTCGACGGCAGGAGACGGAACCCGTGCGAACTGGCACTCAATGCGGCTTGCCGACGCGGACAGTAACAGTCCACAAGAACCCGCAGCTACCGGTGAATCACACAGGAGAGGTTGGCAGATGCTCCACGGAATGACCGTGCGCCCTTGAATCTGTGGGCTCGTGCTTTCGCGTCCTCGCGTCCTCGCGTCTTCACGTCCTCGCGTCTTTGTGGCTCCGTGCCGCTGTGGCGAGGTCGGCTGGCCCGTCGGGCCGTGGCCCGAGGCGGAAGGCGCCGCGCCGGTTGGGATCAGCCGGGCGTCAGGACCAGGGGTGCCGGGTCGCCGTCGGTCCAGTCGGGAGTGAGGGCGGCGGGCGCGTCGCTCATGGTCGCGCCGTGGAGGAACGCCGAGCCGTGGCCGCTGACGATCCTGGCTTCGGAACCGTCCCAGGCGACGGGCACCAGCCGCGTCCGCCCACGGGCGGGCCGCACCGGCCCCCGCACCGGGACGTGCGGCAGGGCGGGCAACGCGCGACCGGACAGGCCGGCGAGCAACGGGCCGAGCAGGGTATGAGCGGCGACCAGCGCCGCGTAGGGACGGGCCGGGGCGTTTCCGGCTCCTGCCCGGTGGATTGCCGTTGCGCTCCGGTCTGCTCACCGCTCGCGGCCGGTGGGTGTGAGCCCTGGCTCCGCGCCGAGGGCCGCGCACCTCTGCGGTGCGCGGCCCTCGGTGGGGTGGCGGGATGCTCAGGCGGCGGCGAGGGAGATCTCGGTGGACTTGATGAGGGCCACGACGGCGGTGCCGGAGGCCAGACCGAGGTCCTCGACGGCGTCCTTGGTGATCGCGGCGGTCAGTCCGCCGCCCTCGACGGCGACGTTGACCGCGCCCATGGCGCCACCGGTGGAGACGTCGGTGACGGTGCCCGCGAGCTGGTTGCGGATGGAGATGCCCTCGACCGGGCCGGTCGCGAGGGACACCTCGGTGGACTTCACCAGCGCCGTGACGGCGGACCCCTCGGCCAGGCCCAGGTCCTTCACGGCCTCCGTGGTGATCGCGGCGGTGATGTCCTGGCCGCCGGCCAGACGGACCTTCACCGACGCCATGGCCTCGCCGGCGGTCACGGAGAGAACCGTGCCGGGAATCTGGTTGCGGATGGACAGGCTCATGAATACACGCCCCACAAAGTCAGAAACGAATGGGCAAGCACTTCCACGACGTGCTTCACGCCTGACAATACCGGATGGAAAACCATGCCCGGAGTCCCCGTTGCGCATTCGCCAGCCAAATGGGCGCAACGTCTTGGCGTATTCCATGGGAGTCCCGCGAAGTCCTGGCTCGCAAGGCCATTGGACCGCCTGAACTGGTCTTTTGTGGCTGACCTTACGGACTGCAATGCGCCGTGAGAAATTCCGTGAAATTGCAAATGCGGGCCTGACGGTACTTCGGTCATGGCAAATGCGGCACCGATCCAGCCGGCTGCTGCATATGTGCCTGCGCCTTGGATGAAGAAGCCGGAGAAGGTTTCCGTCAGGCGCGCTCTCCCGGCCATCCGACGACGTCGGCCTGCCGTCTGCCGTCTGCCGTCTGCCGCCTGCGCGCGAGTCACGTCGCGGCCGGCCCGCTGACGGCGGCCTACCTCACACCAGGTCCAGCAGCTGTTTGTAGGAGCCGCCGAAGCCGTGGTGCTCGTCGATCAGGTGGATCTCCAGGATCCAGTGGGCCCGCCACCCTCCCTGGACCGTGCGGCGCAGGGGCCGGTCATTGCCCGGGCCGACGTACGCGTCGGCCGGCGTGCCGGGGGCGTTCGCGGCCGAGGGCGCGCCGACCAGGCGACCGGCGTGCCAACCGCTCAGCGCCCAGCCCGCTTTGGCGGCATGCGCCTTGACCTCGGAGTGGAGCTGGCTGCCGGTGATGTCGGCCTCCGCGTGGAACGCCTCGCGACCGGCGGCGAACACCTCCGGCAGGTCCTCGCAGAGGCGCTTCCTGACCGGATCGTCGCCGAGGACCACGGTCCGCGCGAAGTCCGTCTCGGACGCGGCGAGCAGCGGACCGAGGTCGATGACGACGACGTCGTCCAGCCCGATGACGAGGTCCGGCGGTTCCTCGCCGTACGGGAGGGTGGTGTGACGGCCGGAGCGGACGAGGCACCCGCGGTCGTGCGGCCGAACCGAACCGCTCTCCCGCCAGCATCCCGATCCGGTCGGCCGCCTCGCGTTCACTGTGGCCCGGTGCCACCAGAGCGCGGGCCACGACCTCCGCGAACAGGTCCTGGGCCGTCCGCTGCGCCTCCACCAACCCCAGGGCCCGAAGCTGTTCGTCCATCCGGTCGGGTACTGCCATCGTGCGTTCCTCTTCCTCTCACGGGGTCGCGCGCACGATCACGAGCGACCCGTCGTACGTCGGCTGACCGCGAAGGTGGCCGAATTCCGCGTCCCAGGCACCGCTGTCCAAGTCATGGCGCAGGGATCCGTCGAAGTGCTCGCGGACCCGGTCGTCGACGAAGCTCCAGGCCGAACACGCCTGGCGCGCCGCCGGGTCGAGCAGCATCTCGGGTCGCCCGTAGTACGCCTCGTTGAACCCGTCGGTGCAGTCCAACGGGATGGGCACGGTCTGGACGGTGCCGGTGCCGCCCAGGGCCGCGGTCAGCTCCGCGAGGGGCGGGTAGCGGCGGGACTCGGTGTCGAGGACCTCGGGCGCGTACCGGTACAGCCAGAAGTCCCGGACCAGGGTGGGATCGCAGGTCAGGACGACCACGGGCCCGCGGGTCACGCGTCGCATCTCGCGCAGGCCGGACCGGACGTCCGACCACTGGTGGACGCTGAACAGCGTCATCGCCGCGTCGAACTCGCCGTCGGCGAAGGGCAGGTGCTCGGCTACGGCGTCGATCGCCCGGGTGAGCCGCGCGTGCCGCTGGGCCCGCATCGACTCCGAGGGCTCGACCGCCGTCACCGTGTGTCCCGCGCTCTCGTAAGATCCGGCACCGGCGCCGACGTTGAGGACGGTCCGCGAGTCGCCCAGGGCCTCCGCGATGAATCGTGCGATGCGCTCGTCGGGCCGACGGTAGGACGCGTGGTCGGCGCCGAGGGTCCCGTGGTCGACTCCGCCGGCGCTGCCGTCCGTGGTACGTGTCGTCATGTGGTCTTGCCTCGCCTCGTGAGCAGGGTCAGGGGGTTGGGCCCGCGGGCCGCCGGTTGTGCCGGCCGGGCCGCGGAGTGCGTGCGGGAGCTACGACCAGAGTTGGAGGCGTTGCCATCCGTCGGCGGCTCGCTCGTGGGGCAGGCGGGCGGTGAGTGCGGTCCTGCGGACGGCACTGCCGTGATTTCTGTCGCCCACCTGACCGCCTCCTTTGCAGCGTGACACGATCCATCCTGCATATGCGGCTAGGATTCGACAATGTCCTGGCAATTGCTTGGGTGTTTCCCCAAAATGCCCTGCATTTGTGATGCGGATGTTGGAGGTAGCGACAAGCCGTGAAAGGGGTGCCTCCCGTGCGGCGGAGGCGACGTCACGGTCGTGCTTCGGGGGAGCGCGGGAGGAGGTGGCATGCCTTGGCGCGCAGGACGGTGGCCATGCGGTCCGTGGTGCCCATCTTGCGGTAGAGGTTCTCGATGTGCTTGTGGACCGTACGCGGTGAGATGCCCAGGCGCCGTCCGATGGCGGTGGCGGTCAGGGACTTGGCGAGCAGCGACAGGACGCTGATCTCCCGCGGCGTCAGCCCGTAGTCGTCCGCACGTTCGTCGGGATCGGTGTGGGCATCGGCGGACCGTGTCGCCTGCCGCCACTGGACGAGCAGCTCGTGCTGCCGCTCGATGCTGTCGAGGACCGGCTGCAGTCTTCTGGCGCGGGCCAAGTGCGCTTCCGTGAAGGCGCTTCCCGAACGGTAGAGCAGATAGCCGTTGAAGGGACCGGACGCACGAGGCAGGGGAAGGCCGAGGATGTGGTCCGTGCCGAAGGCCGTGCGCATCATGGCGGCGGTCGGGCTCATGCGCCACGTCCTCTCGCCTGCCGCCTGGCCCGCGGTCACGGGTGCGCGGTCGGTCGTCGAGCGTGCGTAGTCGGCCCAGGGATAGCCGTGCCGGAGCGCCCGGCCCGCGTCGTCGTCCACGCAGCCCGCCCCCGGACTGCCCGGTGTCCACAGGCGGACCGTGCCCGCCTCCGCACTCCACTCCTCCGACTTGCGGATGAAGAGGTCGTCACCGCCGCAGATCCGCGGCACCTCCGCCGCGATCAGCGGCCACAACCGGTCCGGGTACCGCTCGTGCAGTGCCGCCGTGGCCAGGTCCAGAATCCGTGCGTACTCACGCGCGGACATCTCCGACACCACAACCCCCCGTAGTCGATACGCACTTCTACCTATACCCGTTCCAGGGAGACCTGCGTGAGGCTGGTACCCGACAGAAGATCATCCGCCGACGGTCGGCACACCTTTCAGCCGTTGCACGACGTACTCCGACGTCACTTCGCTGAGCCGCCCACCGTCGACGGAGCGGCCGCACGCAAGCAGCCGGCCAGGCCACGGGGGAGGTCGAGGCAGGCGGAGGCTTGGGCGCGTCCGTCAACGCTCTGTTCCCGCGCCGCTGAGCCCGCCCCGACGGTCTCAGCGGCGCGCATCGTCGGATGACACGTCCCCGATCAGGCCGGAAGTCGACTCCGCCGCGGCTGCCGCGGCGGGCATCGTGGTGGCGAGGAGCGCGAGCACGGTGCCGCGGTTCGCGGGATGCGCTGCGCGGGCCGTCGATCGGTGGTGGAAGGGCCGGGGCGGGCCGGAGGTCGCGGGGCGGCGAACCGGATCGTTGGCTAGGGTGACAACTCATGGGTGATTACGGCGACTTGTCCAGGACGCCCGGCAGGCCACGAGCGGCTGTCCGGGGGGTCGGTGTGGTCGCCTGCGGGC
>LIQL01000466.1 GCA_001418405.1 Streptomyces diastatochromogenes
GCTCTTCGACGAGCCGACCTCCGCGCTCGACCCCGAACTGGTCGGCGACGTCCTGGCGGTGATGCGCTCGCTGGCGCGGGACGGGATGACGATGCTGGTCGTCACGCACGAGATGGGCTTCGCCCGGGAGGTCGCCGACCGGGTGGTCTTCATGGACGGCGGGAGAATCGTCGAGGAGGGCGCCCCGGAACGGGTGGTGGGCGCTCCCCGGCACGAGCGGACCCGGGCGTTCCTGTCACGCGTACTGGACCCGGCGGCGGCCGAGGTGAACGGGACGGGCGGTCCGGACGGGCCCGACGCGCCGGGGCCGGTGACCGGAGCTCCGCTCCGCCCGGCACCGTGACGCCCCGTCCCGCAGCCCGGTGTCCGGCTCCCGGTCCCGTCCCGGGTCAGGTCAACGGCCGGGTGAGCTTCTTGGTGCCGCTGCGGTTGCCCGTCAGGCTGCACACCACGGTCTTGATGCCCAGCTTGTAGCCCTGGGCGCTGGGGAACTGCACATAGGTGCCCCCGGCGGTCCCGGCGGGCTGCTTGGACGCCTTGTCCTGGAGCTCCGAGGAGCACAGCGTGGACGCCTTGTCCTTGATCTCGTTCTCGGTGGTCAGGCCGCGCGGCAGGGTGTAGAGGAAGACGACCTCGGCGTCGTGCGGGCCGGTGCAGGGGGCCGACTCGTTGTTGCCGCCGTTCCCGCCCGGCGGGATGTCGAAGCAGTCGCCGGTCTTCAGGGCGTAGAAGGCGACGCCGCGTCCCGAGGGCGCGGACGCGGTGCTCTCGGGGCCGGTGGGGGTCGCGGAGGCCGAAGCGGACGGCGTCGGCAGCCCGGAGTCCGAGGAGGTCGGGGTGGGACTGGCGGTGGTGCCGGTGCCCGGCCGGGCCTGGTTGCGCCCGCCGCCGCTGTTGGTGGCCCATATGACGCCGCCGACGACGAGCGCCACGATCAGCACGCCGGCACCGATGATCAGCGCGATGGTGGTGCCGTTGCCGCCGCCGGAGGGCGGGGCGGGCGGCTGCTGCCAACCGCCCGGACCGCCGGCCCCGGGCGGGCCGAAGCCGCCGGCAGGGGCCCCGTAGGGGCCGGCCGGCGGCTGCCCTGGTTGGGGCGCCGCCGGTCCGTGGCCGCCCGGACCGTACCCGCCCGGGGCCGGCTGCTGCCCGCCGGGCCCATAGCCGCCGTGCGGCGGGCCGTAGCCGCCCGGCCCGCCCGGGGGCGGCTGGTGCGGCGGTTGGTTGGACGGCGGAGGCGGGGGAAAGCTCATGGCGGAAATATCGCTTCTTTGGTGGGAGTCAGGGACGCGGTGACCGATCCGGACCGTTCCGGGGCGAACCCTCCGCCCCGTGGGCACCGTTGGCGACCCGCGGCCCGGACGGACGGCTCCCGATCCTGATCGCCCGGACAGACCCTAACGTGCCCGACGTGTACGCCTCACTGCCCGGAGGTGCGCCATGTTCACCGACCTTCCCCTGGACGAACTCCGCCGCTACCGCCCTCCCCTGCCCGAGCCCCCGGGCTTCGACGCGTTCTGGCACCGGACCCTCGACGAGGCCCGGGCCCACGACCTCGCCCCCCGCTTCACCCCGCTCGACGACGGACTGACCCAACTCCACGTCGACGACCTGGACTTCGCCGGCTTCGGCGGGCACCGCATCCGCGGCTGGTTCCTGCGCCCGCGCGCGGCGGCCGGCCCCCTGCCGTGCGTGGTGCAGTACCTCGGCTACGGCGGCGGCCGGATGTTCCCGCACGACTGGCTGCTGTGGCCGTCGGCCGGATACGCCACGCTGGTCATGGACACCCGTGGCCAGAGCGGCCCCAACCGCCCCGGAGAGACCCCCGACCCGGTGGGCGTCGCCCACCCGGGCGTACCGGGCAAGCTCACCCAGGGCCTGCTCGACCCCGACACCTACTACTACCGGCGGCTGATCACCGACGCCGTACGGGCCGTCGAGGTCGCCCACGGACACCCCGCGGTGGACACCGCCCGGATCGTGGTCGCCGGCGGCAGTCAGGGCGGCGGCCTCGCCCTGGCCGTGGCGGGCCTGGTCCCCGGTCTGGCGGGGGCCCTGATCGACGTGCCGTTCCTCACCCACGTCCGGCGGGCCCTGGACGTCACCGACCAGGGCCCGTACGGCGAATTGGCCCGCTACTTCGCGGGCCAGCGTGACCACGTCGACACCGCGCTGCACACCCTCGACCACTTCGACGGCCTGAACTTCGCGGTCCGCGCGAGCGCCCCGGCGCTCTTCGGCACCGCCCTGCGGGACGAGGTCGTCCCACCCTCCACCGGGTTCGCCGCCCACCACCACTACGCGGGTGACAAGCAGTTGGAGGTGTGGCGGTTCAACGCCCACGAGAGCGGCGGCGGCGCCCAACGGACCGCGGAGGTCCGCTTCCTGCGCAAGCTGTTCGGCGGCTGACCGCGACCGGCCGGCGCGCGCCGCGCGTGTCGTCCACAGGCCGCCCGGGACCGGCGCTGCGCGCATTACTATGCGGCAGCGCACCGGGGCCCCAAGCGGCCGGGAGCCCCGGGGGCAGGGCCCGTACCACCGGCCGCCGAGGGAGAGTGCTCGATGGGCGCACAGTCGGCCGGACCCCTGGTCGTCGGGGTGGACAGCTCGACGCAGTCGACCAAGACGCTGGTGGTGGACGCGGAGACCGGACAGGTGCTGGCCCGCGGTCAGGCACCGCACACGGTCAGTGGCGGGGCGGCCAAGGAGAGCGACCCCCGGCAGTGGTGGCGGGCGCTGGGCGAGGCACTGGTCCAGTGCGGCGCGGCCGCCCGGCAGGCGTCCGCGGTCTCGGTCGCCGGCCAACAGCACGGCCTGGTGACCCTGGACGCGGCCGGCGAGCCGGTCCGCCCGGCCCTGCTGTGGAACGACGTCCGCCCGGCCCCCGAGAGCGCCCGGCTGATCGCGGAGGGCGGCGGCCCGGCTGCCTGGGCGGAGCGGATCGGCAGCGTGCCGGGCCCGGCGTTCACCGTCGCCAAGTGGGCCTGGCTGCGCGCCCACGAGCCGGCCGCCGCGGCCGCCACCACCGCCGTCCGCCTGCCGCACGACTACCTCGTCGAGCGGCTGACGGGCCAGGCGGTCACCGATCGCGGCGACGCCTCGGGAACCGGCTGGTGGGCGACGGCCACCGGCGCGTACGACGCGGAGGTCCTGGACCGGGTCGGACTGGCCCCGTCGATGCTGCCGCGGGTGGCGCTCCCCGGCGAGGCGGCGGGCACCGTGCGCACCGATGAACTGCCGCTGCCGCACGGCGCGTTGGTGGCCGCCGGGACGGGCGACAACATGGCCGCGGCGCTCGGCCTCGGCCTGCGGCCGGGGCAGCCGGTGCTGAGCCTGGGCACCTCCGGGACGGCGTACGCGGTGACGACCCGCCGCCCCGCCGACCCCACCGGCACCGTCGCCGGCTTCGCCGACGCCCGCGGCGACTGGCTGCCACTGGCCTGCACGCTCAACTGCACGCTCGCGGTGGATCGGGTGGCGGCGCTGCTCGGCCGCGACCGGGAGGCCGTCGAGCCGGGCGGCAGCGCCGTGTTGCTGCCCTTCCTCGACGGCGAGCGCACCCCCAACCTCCCGCACGCCACGGGCCTGCTGCACGGGCTCCGCCACGACACCACCGCCGGCCAACTGCTCCAGGCCGCCTACGACGGCGCGGTGTTCACGCTGCTGCGGGCCCTGGACCGGCTGCCAGGAGTGGACGCCGCACCCGACGCGCCGCTGCTGCTGATCGGCGGCGGGGCCCGTGGACATGCCTGGCGGGAGACCGTGCGCCGGCTCTCGGGCCGTCCCGTGGTGGTGCCGGAGGCGGACGAACTCGTCGCACTGGGGGCGGCGGCGCAGGCGGCCGGGTTGCTGCTGGGCGAGGATCCGGCGGCGGTGGCGCGCCGCTGGGGGACGGCCCGCGGCGCGGCGCATCCGGCGCGGGAGCGGGACGGTGACGCCTGGGAGCGGCTGGCGGCGACGCTGACCGACGGAGCGGCGTTGCTGGGCGGCTGACGCACCGTCCGTGATCATCGCCCCGGCACACTGTGCCCAGTACCGAAAGATCTAAACCCTTTCCATGGAAAGTCAATTCCATGCCACCCAATCGAGCGATTGTGTCGATAAAATCAACGCCGCTATCTTCGAGGCGGCGGCGAGCTGCCGGGGGGCCTTCGTTGAGTTCTGCCCGGTGTTCCACGCCGCAGCCTCGACGAGATAGGTGACATGGTGACGATTGCCGGCGAAACGCTGACCGGAAGCGCCGAAGAGAGCCAAATTTCCAGCCTGAGTACGGCCGCTGCACGGAATTTGGCGACGACCACCAAGACCGCGCCGCAGATGCAGGGGATCACCTCCCGCTGGCTGCTGCGGCTGCTGCCCTGGGTCCAGGTCTCAGGCGGTACGTACCGTGTCAACCGACGCCTGGCGTACACCGTCGGCGACGGGCGGATCGACTTCGACATCGACGGCAACGCGATCACGATCATCCCCGACGAGCTGCGCGAACTGCCCGCCCTGCGGGACTTCACCGACACCGAGGTGCTCTCGGCGCTCGGCGAGAGGTTCGCCCAACACGAGTACGCGCCGGGCGAGTTGATCGCCCAGGCCGGTGCGCCGCACGACCGGGTCGTGCTGATCGCGCACGGCCGGGTCGACCGGGTCGGCACCGGCAAGTACGGCGACGAGACCGTCCTCGAAGCCCTGGCCGGCGGCGACCACCTCGGCGACGCCGCCCTCGACGGCGCCGACGGGGAGTGGGAGTTCAGCTACCGGGCGGTGACCCGGGTGACGGTGATGGCCCTGGCACGCCAGGACGCCCACGAGGTCATCGGCCGCTCGCCGGCCCTGCGCGACCACCTCGCGTCCGACGGCCACCGGTCCGCGCCGCCGGCCGGCACCGGCGGCGAGCCCCCGCTCGCCCTCGCCTCCGGCCACCACGGCGAGCCAGCCCTGTCCAGCACGTTCGTCGACTACGAGCGCAAGCCCCGGGAGTACGAACTCAGCGTCGCGCAGACGGTCCTGCGCTCCCACACCCGGGTCGGCGACCTCTACAGCGACCCGATGAACCAGGTCGAGGAACAGCTCAAGCTCACCGTGCAGGCGCTGCGCGAGCGCCAGGAACACGAGATGATCAACAACCGTGAGTTCGGGCTGCTGCACAACGCCGCCCTGACCCAGCGCATCCACACCCGCAGCGGCCCGCCCACCCCCGACGACCTCGACGACCTGCTCGCGACGGTCTGGAAGGACCCGGGCTTCCTGCTGGCCCACCCCAAGGCGATCGCCGCGATCGGCCGGGAGTGCAGCGCCCGCGGGCTCTACCCGGACGCGGTGGACTTCAACGGCCACTCGCTGCCGTCCTGGCGCGGAGTGCCGATCTTCCCCTGCAACAAGATCCCGGTGACGGAGCACGGCACCAGCTCGGTGCTGCTGATGCGCACCGGCGAGGAAAAGCAGGGCGTCGTCGGACTGCACCGCAGCGGAATTCCCGATGAGTACGAGCCGAGCCTTTCGGTGCGCTTCATGGGCATCGACGACAAGGCCGTCTCGAACTATCTCGTCAGCGCCTACTATTCCGCGGCCGTCCTCGTCCCCGACGCCCTGGGCGTCCTCGAAGACGTAGAAATCGGGCGTTGAGCGGGAAATCCCCGGAGGGCGACTGCCGCACCGCACGGTCCGCCAGTGCCGCCCGCTCCACCGCCTTACTGAGTAATTTCCCGCGCTTTTCACCGCGTTTTGCCTTCCACGCTTTACGCACCGATCGGAACAGGTGACCCCCCGCATGACCACATCCGTGGACCCCACGTCCGGCCCGCAGACCGACGGCTCCGAGGAGCACCGGTCCAGCCTGGACACCGCGGCCGCCCGCAATCTGGCGACCACGACCAAGACCCCGCCGCAGATGCAGGGGATCTCTTCGCGGTGGCTGCTGCGGATCCTGCCGTGGACGCAGGTCTCCGGCGGCACCTACCGCGTCAACCGCCGCCTGACCCACACCCTGGGCGACGGCGAGGTCGAGTTCGTCACCGAGGGCTCCGAGGTCCGCGTCATTCCGCAGGAGTTGCGCGAACTGGCGCCGCTGCGCGGCTTCACCGACGACCCCACGCTCCAGGAGCTCGCCGGCCGGTTCACCCAGCGGGACGTCGCCCCCGGCGACGTCCTCGCCACCAAGGGCACCACCACCGACCAGGTCATCCTGATCGCGCACGGCAAGGTCGAACGGATCGGCACCGGCAAGTACGGCGACGACACGGTGACCGCGGTCCTCGCCGGCGGTGACGCGGCCGGCGACGCCGCACTGCTGGCGCCGGACGCCGAGTGGGAGTTCACCCTGCGCGCGGCCACCCGCGGCACCGTCCTCACCCTCTCCCGCGGCGACTTCGAAGAGGTGCTGGGCCGTTCGGCGGCGCTGCGCGAGCACGTCGAGAACGTCCGCACCGCGCTCGTCCCGGCCCAGAACAAGCACGGCGAGGCCGCCATCGAATTGGCCGCGGGACACGTCGGCGAGCCGGCACTGCCGGGCACCTTCGTGGACTACGAGCGGGCGCCGCGGGAGTACGAACTGAGCGTCGCGCAGACCGTGTTGAAGATCCACTCACGGGTGGCCGACCTCTACAACGACCCGATGAACCAGCTGGACCAGCAGCTGCGACTCACCGTGGAGGCGCTGCGCGAGCGCCAGGAACACGAGATGGTCAACAACCGCGAGTTCGGCCTGCTGCACAACGCCGACCTCAAGCAGCGCATCCACACCCACAGCGGCCCGCCCACCCCCGACGACCTCGACGAACTGATCTCCCGGCGCCGCAAGACGCAGTTCCTGCTGGCGCATCCGCGGACCATCGCGGCCATCGGACGGGAGTGGAACGCCCGCGGCATCTACCCGGCGACCACGGAGTTCGAGGGGACGCCGGTGCGCGCCTGGCGCGGCATCCCGCTGCTGCCCTGCAACAAGATCCCGATCAACCCCGACCAGACCAGCTCGATCCTGGCCCTGCGCGTCGGCGAGGAGAACCAGGGCGTGGTCGGCCTCCACCAGACCGGCATCCCGGACGAGTACCGACCGGGCCTGTCCGTCCGGTTCATGGGCATCAACGACCAGGCCGTCATCAAGTACCTGGTCAGCGCCTACTACTCCGCGGCGGTGCTGGTGCCCGACGCGCTGGGCGTCCTGGAGGACGTCGAGATCGGACACTGAGCGACCGGCCGGACGCCCCGTCACCCGGGTGCCGCCCGCCGTACTGACCCTCCGTCAGGGTCGGGGCGCGGCACGGCACCCGGGTGACGTGCGTTGCGGCCGATCAGGGCGTTGGGCGCAGGTCACCCGCCGCGGGCCTTCTTTGGTCAAGCCATTGACACGCCGGCCATTCCCTTGGCAGCACGCGCGCCGTTGCGCATGATGAACGCACCGGCACGTGCGTGACATGTACGCGACCCCCCTTGGTCCTTGTCAGGAGTTCGCATGGAACCCGACCAGCACTTCCCGGCCCGCCGGCGGCTGCTCACCGGCGCCGCCGCACTCGCCGCAGCCGCCGCCCTCACCCCCCTCACCGCGGCCGGCGCCGCCACACCGCGCAGGCGGCGGGCACGGCCCTTCGGCTACCCGCCCGTGCACTGGACCCCGGCCGACGCCGCCAACTACACCGCCGCCAACCGCCCCACGCAGTACCCGATCGACACCGTCGTCATCCACGTGACGCAGGAGACCTTCGCGGACACCCTGCGACTCTTCCAGGACCCCGCGCACAAGGCCGCCGCGCACTACGTCGTCCGGTCCTCGGACGGCTACACCGCCCAGTGCGTCCGCGAACGGGACGTCGCCTGGCACGCCGGCAACTGGGGCTACAACACCCGCAGCATCGGCATCGAGCACGAGGGGTGGATCGACGAACCGAAGTGGTTCACCGAGACGCTCTACGCCCGCTCGGCCCTGCTGACCGCCGCCATCTGCGAGCGCTACGGCATCCCCAAGGACCGCGAGCACATCATCGGGCACGTCGAGGTCCCGGGCACCGACCACACCGACCCCGGACAGTACTGGGACTGGGCCCACTACATGGAGCTGGTCAAGGGCGCGACCTTCTGGCAGGACCTGGCCGACTTCTGACCCCGCCGACCTCCGACGACACAAGGGGCCGTCCCGCCGGGCCGAACCGGTCGCCCCGGCCCGGCGGGCGGCCGCCCGCCGGGCGACACGGCACCGTTCCGCGGATGTTCGGAATCCCGCCATCCGCGGTCCATAGTGAGCGCTGCCACCACCTGAAACAGTTGACGCAACGTCAGGGGGCTGTCGTGAAGCAACGGTTGGGAACCATCCGAACGGTCACGATCCGCGCAGTGACGGCGGGCGCAGTCGCCTGGGGCGTCCTGGTGGGTGGCACGGTGGCGGGCACGGCCCGGGCGGCGGCCGCCGACCTCGCCGCACCGGCCCCCTCCCCCATCACGCGGGGCACGCACCTCAGCCGCACCACACCGGTGCGACTGGCCCCCGGGGTCACCTACTCCGCGTTCCGACTGGCACTGCCCCGCGGCACCGCCCGCGGCCACCTGCTGACCGTGGACCTGTCCCACCCCGAGGTCTCCGTCGACCTGCTCCATCCGGCCGCGGTGGCCGCCCGGGCCCCGGTGTCCGAACTGGCCGGGGACCAGGAGGCGGTCGCGGCGGTCAACGGCGACTTCTTCAACATCAGCGAGGCCCAGCACCCCGGGGTGGAGGTCACCGGCTCGTCGGTCGGCCCCGAGGTCTCCTCGGGACGGGCGCTGAAGGGCGCGGTGCCCGACGGCCAACGCTTCGGCCCACCCCTGCCCCCCGGCGCAAGCACGGAGGACGTGCTCGGCATCGGCTACGACCACCGGGCCCGACTGGACCGGCTGGCCCTGCGCGGCACCGTCCGCAGCGCCGCGGGCGCCTGGCCGTTGCGCGGGCTGAACCAGTACGCCCTGCCGCAGGGCGGCATCGGCGCGTACACCGCCCGGTGGGGCGGGGTGTCCCGGGAACGGGCGGTCTGCGGCACCGACACCGACCGCGGGGCTGGCTGCGACACCGCCACCGCCGAGGTCACCGTCCGCCACGGCCGGGTGGTCAAGACCGCCCGGCGCCCGGGTGCCGGCACGATCGCGCCGGGCTCGGTGGTGCTGGTCGGCCGCGAGGGGGGCGCCCGACGCTTGCGCGCGCTGCACCTCGGCGAGCGGGTCCGGATCAGCCACCGGCTCGTCGGCCTCCGCTCGGGACGGCTGCGCTGCGCGGTGGGCGGCTTCCCGGTGCTGCGCGACGGGCGCCCCACGGCCGGCCTGGACACCACCGCCGTCACGATGCGCACCTCCGCCGGCATCGCGCACCACGGACGCACCCTGCTACTGATGGCCCTGGACGGCGAGAAGGGCCAGCATCAGACCGGGCTGACGGTCCGCGAACTGGCGGGGCTGATGGCACGGCTGGGCGCCCGCGACGCGACGGACCTGGACGGCGGCGGCTCCTCGACGTTCGTCACCGAGGACCGCTACGGCGAGGTCCGGGTGCGCAACCACCCCACGGACGGCAAGGAACGACCGGTGGCCAATGCGCTGGGGGTCTTCTCACTCCGGTGAGCCGCCGACCGGCCTCCGACGAGCCGGCGCCCGACGGCGGGTGAGTCGCAGCCCGACGGCGAGCCCGTGGCCCGACGGCGAGCCCGTGGTGCGGGTCCTCCCGCTTCCGCCCGCCATGGCGCGGGGCGGGGCTCGACACCACACCCGACACGGAGTGCGGGCATCGGCCGCGGCGGGTTCGGCGTCCGACCTCCGGCGCGCGAGGCGACGGGCCAAGACCGGAGCAGGGTGGCGGTTCGATGTGCGGAGCGGCGTTAATCGTTCCCGGGATTTTCACTCAGTGTAGCGGGGTGTTGACGCGGCGCGGCGGGGTCACGGGCGGACGCTGCTGACGACCTCGGCGGCGTTGGCGAGACCGTGGTGGATGTCCGGAGCGAGGCTGCTGCCGGCCAGGTAGAAGCCGAGCAGTCCGCAGACGATGGCGTGCGAGAGCTTCAGCTTGCCGCTGCGCAGGAAGATCACGATCAGGATCACCAGCAAGAGGATGACCGAGATGGAGACAGCCATGGACACCACACCTCCTCGACGACCGCCCGAACGGACGGCGAGCGGTGGCCAGTTTGGCGCATTTTGAGGTATGTCCGGTTCGCGACGTGGTGGCCCGAACGGGTGATCACTGCGGGTCACCGAGCGGTCACCCGGGTGGGTGGTCGGGGGGTGTCGGGATGCCTCGGTCCCGTCTCCGCTGATGCGGGAGCGGCGAGTGTGACGGCGGTTCCACAGGTCGGTAAAGAAGTGGCATGGATCACCTCACTCCTCGCAACGGAGTGTGGCGATTGGCCGTCTTAGCGGCCGACATTGCCGCCGCCCCCCACACACCGACGGAAAGTCCGCTCATGAGCCTGAGCCCCGCCCGGCCGTTCCGGCCCTCCCGGTCGTTGTGCGTCGCCCTCGCGCTGATGCCGGTGCTCGGCGTCGGCACGCTCGCGGCCTGCGACGCGACCCGGGCCTCGGCAAGTGTGGAGCAGCCGGTGAAGGTGGGGCTCGGTTCGGCCGGCGGGCAACCGACGGTGCAGGCCGGTGACCGGCTGCGGGTGAGTGCGGCCGGCGGGGTGCTGACCGAGGTGACGGTGACCGATCCCCGGGGCCGGCAGCTCGTCGGCGGGTTCAGTGCGGGCGGGACGGTGTGGACGTCGCGGGCGAAGGCCGCGCCGGACACCAAGTACTCGGTGCTCGCCCGGACCAAGAATCAGCAGGGCGCCACCGATGAGGCCAAGGAGTCGCTGACCACCGGGAAGGTGGCCAAGCGGAACCGGCTGACGATCGCCCCGCGGCCGCACGGCGAGGTGGTGGGCGTCCATGATCCGATCACCCTGACCTTCGCCTTTCCGGTGCGGGACCGGGCGGCGGTGGAGCGGCGACTGACCGTGACCACCGACAACCGGACGACGGGTGCGTGGACCTGGAAGTCGGTCCACGGCAAGGACCGGATCATCTGGCGGCCGGAGCAGGAGTGGAAGCCGGGCACCAAGGTGACCCTCCAGGCCGAGTTGAACGGCGTGGACTCCGGGGGCGGACGCTTCTTCACCAAGGACTACGGGCTGCGGTTCACCGTGGGTCGGGGTACGGCCGTCCGGGCGGACCTCGATTCTGACGCGTATCTCACGCCCGGACTCGGACTTACGCCGGCGTTATGGCAAGGTCCAGGTGGGTGACTCCGTGACGGGTCACCGAACCCTCCCTGTGAGGGACAGACAACAGAGGGGGCGGGCCGGAGCCTCGATGGTCGGCCGGTCGCAGCGGCAGTGGGCCGGAGGCGGAGCACGCGCCTCGTGTCGGACTGCCGACCCCTTTTCAGAGCCTAATGTGACGGAATGAGCACCGTGCAGGACCAGGATCAACTCACGGGGTGGCTGCGCTTCCGGCGCCGCGTCCCCAATGGCTTCGCCATCATCTTCAGCTTGCTGGGGCTCTTCTGCGCCCTGACGGCGCTGATCGGGCCCCTTCGGCGCACGCTCCACTCGGTGATCTACTGGCTGGACACGCTCACGATCCCGGTGGCGCCGAACTTCGCCTACGCCGCGTTCCTCTTCCTCCTGGCAGCGGCGATGACCGCGCGCAAACGGGTGGCGCTGTGGTTCGTGGCCGCGTACATGGTGCTGAACGTCCTCGCCGACGCGCTGTTCCTGGCGGCCGGGTTCTGGGAGTTCGGCTTCTCGCTGGCGCTGTGCGCCGGGGCGCTGGTGCTGCTGCTCGTCTCGCACCGGGAGTTCTACGCGATCACTCGGCGCGGTGCGTTCCTGCGGGCCGCGCTGGTGCTGGCCGGCGGTCTCGTGGCCGCGGTGCTGGTCGGCTGGGGCGTGGTGTCGTTGGCACCGGGTTCGTTGGAGGCCGGTGGCGGCAACCGCCTGCTGTGGGCGGCCAACCGCGTCTGTGGTGGGCTGGTCGGCGGCCGGATCGTGGAGGGTCACCCGCCGCACTGGATCGGCACGCTGCTCGGGCTGCTGGGCGCGCTGGCGCTGCTCAACGCCGCCGCCGCGCTGTTCCGTTCGCAGCGGATGGAAGCGGCGCTGCACGGTGACGAGGAGCACCGGATCCGGGCGTTGCTGTCGAAGTACGGCAGCCAGGATTCGCTGGGTTACTTCGCCACCCGTCGGGACAAGGCGGTGGTCTTCTCCCCCAGTGGCAAGGCCGCGGTGACGTACCGCGTGGAGGCCGGCGTCTGTCTGGCCAGTGGTGACCCGGTCGGTGACCGGGAGGCGTGGGCGCCGGCGATCGACGCGTGGCTGGAGGTCGCGGGTCGGTACGGCTGGCAGCCGGCGGTCATGGGGGCGAGCGAGGACGGTGCCAAGGCGTTCGCGCGGGCCGGGCTGGGTGCGTTGCAGCTCGGTGACGAGGCGATCCTGCACGTTTCGGAGTTCGATCTGGACGGCCGGGACATGCGGGGCACCCGTCAGGCGGTCAACCGGGTCGAGCGGACCGGGGCGACGTTCCGGGTGCGGCGGCACGCGGAGTTGACCGATGCGGAGATGCAGGAGGTCATCCACCGGGCGGACGCGTGGCGGGACACCGAGACCGAGCGTGGCTTCTCGATGGCGCTGGACCGGCTCGGGGACGAGCAGGACGGCGAGTGCCTGTTGGCCGAGGCGTTCGACGGCGACGGGAACATGATCGCGCTGTTGTCGTTCGTGCCGTGGGGCAAGGACGGCATCTCGCTGGACGTGATGCGGCGCGACCGCAGTGCGCCGAACGGCGTGATGGAGTTCATGGTCGCGCAGCTGTGCGCGCAGGCCGGGGCGCTGGGGGTGCGGCGGATCTCGTTGAACTTCGCGGTGTTCCGGTCGGCCTTCGAGGAGGGCGCGCGGATCGGTGCGGGTCCGGTGTTGAAGGTGTGGCGGCGGTTGCTGCTGTTCTTCTCCCGCTGGTGGCAGTTGGAGGCGCTGTACCGGTCGAACTCGAAGTACCACCCGGAGTGGTACCCGCGGTTCCTGTGCTACGCGGATGCCGGTGCGCTGGCGCGGATCGGCATGGCGTCGGGCATCGCCGAGGGTTTCGTGGCGGTGCCGAGCCTGGGCAAGCTGTGGGGCAAGGGCCACAAGAAGCGGGTGTTGGCGCCGGCGAGCACCGCGGGGCTGCCGTCGTTGGACGAGTTGGGTCTGGTGCAGGCCGCGCCGGCGACCGAGGAGGAGCGGCGGGAGCGGGAGTTGGCCGCGCTGCCGGAGCAGGTGCGGGTGCGGCACCAGAAGCTGGAGCGGCTGCGCCAGGCGGGTACCGACCCGTACCCGGTCGGGGTGCAACGGACGCACACGCTCGGTCAGGTGCGTGAGGAGTACCGGGCACTGGCGGCTGGTGAGCGCACCGGCAAGACGGTGACGGTCGCCGGGCGGGTGCTGCTGGTCCGGGATCACGGTGGTGTGCTGTTCGCGGAGTTGCGGGACTGGTCGGGCGATCTGCAGATCGCGTTGACCCGGGACGCGGCCGGTGAGCTGTTGGACCGCTTCGGTGCGGACGTGGACCTCGGTGACCACGTGGAGGCCGAGGGTGAGGTCGGCACCAGTGACCGCGGTGAGTTGACGGTGTTCGTGACGCGGTGGCGGTTGACCGCGAAGTGTCTGCGTCCGTTGCCGGACAAGCGGCGCGGGCTGTCCGACCCGGAGGCGCGGGTGCGGCAGCGGTACGTGGACCTGGTCGTGTCGCCGGATGCGCGGGAGACGGTGCGGGCGCGGAGCACGGCGGTGCAGGCGTTGCGGCAGGGGCTGATCGACCGGGGTTACCTGGAGGTCGAGACGCCGATGTTGCAGCAGATCCACGGTGGGGCGAACGCCCGTCCGTTCCACACCCACATCAACGCCTACGACCTGGACCTGTACCTGCGGATCGCGCCGGAGCTGTACCTCAAGCGGCTCTGTGTGGGTGGCATGGAGAAGGTCTTCGAGATGGGGCGGACGTTCCGCAACGAGGGCATCTCGTACAAGCACAATCCCGAGTTCACGATGTTGGAGGCGTACCAGGCGTTCGCCGACTACGACGTGATGCTGAACCTGACCCGGGAGCTGATCCAGGGTGCGGCGGTGGCCGCGTTCGGCAGTGCGACGGCGCGCAAGGCGGACAAGGACGGGCGCCTGGTCGAGCACGACATCTCGGGGATCTGGCCGGTGAAGACGGTGTACGGGGCGATCTCCGAGGCGCTGGGCGAGGAGGTCGACGCGGACACCGATCCCGCGGTGCTGCGGCGGTTGTGTCAGGCCGCGTCGGTGCCGGTGAAGCCGGAGATGGGTCGCGGCGACGTCGTGTTGGAGATGTACGAGCGGTTGGTGGAGGAGAAGACGACGCTGCCGACGTTCTACAAGGACTTCCCCACCGATGTTTCGCCGTTGACGCGTCAGCACCGGGTCGATCCGCGGCTGGCGGAGCGCTGGGACCTGGTGGCGTTCGGCACCGAACTGGGCACGGCCTATTCGGAGTTGACGGATCCGGTCGAGCAGCGGCGGCGGCTCACGGCGCAGTCGCTGCTGGCGGCCGGCGGTGACCCGGAGGCGATGGAGCTGGACGAGGACTTCCTCCAGGCACTGGAGTACGCGATGCCGCCGACCGGTGGTCTGGGCATCGGCGTGGACCGGCTGGTGATGTTCCTGACGGGTCTGTCGATCCGGGAGACGCTGCCGTTCCCGTTGGTGCGGCGGCGCTGAGCGGCGCATCCGGAAGCGTGACGACGGGACGGCCCGCCTTTCGAGGCGGGCCGTCCTGTCGTTGTGCGGGTCAGGCGTTGGCCTGGTGGTGGAGGGGTTCGCCGCGGAGGTAGCGGCCGACGTCGCCGGCGACGATCGCGGCGGCCTTGTGGGCGACCTGTTGGCTGCCGCCGGCGATGTGCGGGGTGAGGACGACGCCGGGGGCGGTCAGCAGGCGGGAGTGGGCGGGGACGGGTTCTTCGGGGAAGACGTCGAAGCCGGCGCCGGCGAGTTGCCCGGATTCCAGGGCGTCGCAGACCGCGTCGTAGTCGAGGAGGGCGCCGCGGGCGCAGTTGATCAGGACCGAGCCGTGGGGCATGGCGGCGAGTTGGGCGGGTCCGATCATGCCGGTGGTCTCGGGGGTGACGCGGGCGTGCAGGGAGACGATGCGGGAGCGGGCCAGGAGTGCGTCGAGGGGGACCTGTTCGGCGAGGCCGGCGAGGGCTTCGGGGCGGACGTAGGGGTCGTGGACGAGGATGTGGGCGCCCATGGCGTGCAGGATCTTGGCGACACGGCTGCCGATGGCGCCGAAGCCGATGAGGCCGATGGTGGTGCCGTCGATCTCGATGCCGCAGGTGTCGTAGTCGTAGTAGTCGCCGCGCCAGATGCCGCGGCGACTACTACGACTAC
>LIQL01000467.1 GCA_001418405.1 Streptomyces diastatochromogenes
CCCCGGCGTCCGCCATGGCCGACGGGACGCCGGGGTGCGGTGCGGAGGCCGGGCCGCGAGGGCGGGTCCGTCGGCCCGTCCTCGCGTCCCGCCCGCTAGTCGTCGCCGTCCGTGCTCCGGTCGCTCGGTGCTGCCGTCCCACGGCCGTCGGTCGGTTCCGTGGCCTCCGGCCCGGGGGTGGTCGCCCCGATGGTGTCCGGTCGGGTGGACCGCTCGGTGAGGAGGTCGGTGATCAGGGCGAGCGGCGGCCAGTTCAGGCGGCCGTGGCGGGCGACGGCGTAGGCGCGCAACACCACGTCGGGGGCGGTCAGCGGGAGGAGGCGGACGTCGGGGAAGGTGGGGATGCCGGCCGGCAGCAGCCCCACGCCGAGTCCCGCCGTGATCATGCCTTGCACCAGGTCGAGGTTGTCGGCCCGGTGCGTGATGCGCGGAGTGAAGCCGGCCATGGAGGCGAGCGTGCGGATGACGGTCTCGTCGGCGGTGTTGCGGGAGTTGACGATCCAGTCGTGTGCGGCGAAGCGGGCGAAGACCTCGACCGTGGTGCCGTCGCGGTGGGCGTCGTGGGCGGCGACGCCCAGGCCCCACGGCGCGGTCCACAGCGGGCTGGCGCGCACCGCGGGGTCGAAGGTGGCGGGCGCCAGGTTGTAGTCGTAGGTGAGGGCCAGGTCCGTGTCGTCCGTGGTCAGCAGCGACAGGGCCTCGTCGGGTTCGTGCTCCCGGATGAGCAGGTGGACCCGTGGGTGGCTGGTGGCCAGCTCGCTGACCAGGGGCAGCAGGTGGGCCCGGATGGCGGTGGCGAACCCGGCGGTGCGCAGGGTGCCGTTCGGTTCGGCGCCGGGGGCGAGGTCGAGGTGTGCGGCCTCCACGGCGCCCAGGATGGTCACGGCGTGCTCGGCCAGGCGTCGGCCGGCGGGGGTGAGGCGGACCCGGCGGCCGTCCGGTTCGATCAGGGCGGCGCCGGTCTCGCGGGCGAGCACGGCGATCTGCTGCGAGACGGTGGAGGTCGTGGTGCCGGTCGCCTCGGCGACCGCGCGCATCGACCCCAGTCGGGAGAGCTCCACCAGTAGCTGGAGCCGACGGGTTTCCATCCTCCCATTGTTCGGGATTGGCGAACGGAATGTCCACGATCGGCACGTGGACACGAACGATGCCCAGGGCATCTACTGTCCCCATGAGTGCGTTCGAGCCACAGCGTCCCCAGGGCGGTTCCCCGTCCCGACTCCGCACCGCCGCCGGTGGCCGACTGCGCCGCGGCGGCGCCGAGACCGGCTTCCTCATGGCGGTCGCCTCCATGACCTCCGTCCAGCTGGGGCTGGCCCTGGCCGTCCCGCTCTTCGGGCAGCTCGGCGCGATCGGCACGGCGGGGCTGCGGCTGGCGTGGGGCGGCCTGCTCATGCTGGTCCTCATACGCCCGCGCCTGCGCGCCTTCACCCGGCAGGACCTGCTCGCCTGCACCGTGCTGGGGGCGGCGACCGCCGGCATGATGCTGTTCTTCATGCTCTCCGTCGCGCACCTGCCGCTCGGCACCGCCAGCGCACTGGAGTTCCTCGGCCCGCTGGCCGTCTCCCTGTACGGACCGGGCGGTGGCCGGAAAGTGTGGACGGCGCTGGCCGCGCTGGGCGTGGTGCTGCTGACCGAACCCTGGCACGGCGGCCTGGACGTCGTCGGACTGGTCTGTGCGCTGGCCGCCGCGGGCTGCTGGGCCGCCTACATCCTGCTGACCCAACGCGTCGGGGACCGGGTCACCGGGCTCAGCGGCCTCGCGGTCTCCATGCCGGTCGCCGGCCTGCTCGGCACGCTGATCGCCGCTCCCGGTCTGTGGGGGCACGTGACCTGGCGGGCGGTCGGGATCATGCTGGTGCTGGCGGCGGTGAGCCCCGTCCTGCCCTTCGCCCTCGAATTTCTCGCCCTGCGCCGCCTGACCACCGCCGCCTTCGGCACGCTGATGAGCCTGGAACCTGCCATCGCGCTCCTGATCGGGCTGCTGGTGCTCGGCCAGACGCCGGACCTGGCGCCCGCGGCCGGCGTGGTCCTCGTCGTGATCGCAGGGGTCGGTGCCACCCGGACCGGCGCCCGCACGCCGGACCCGGGCACCGGGAGTGCCGAGCCCGAGCCGCGGCCGGGCGTCGTGGAAGCGGTCTGAGGGGACCGCATCGGCCGTGGCCCGCCGGGGAATCGGCGGGCCACGGCCGTTTCCGTTTCCGGCTCAGTCCGACGGTTCGGTGGTGTCGGGGTGCGTCCCTGGTTCCGTCGTGGTCGGGGCGCCCCGGACCGCCCGGCGGAGGAAGTCGAGGAACTGCTCGCGCTCCGCGGGGGAGAAGTCGGCCAGGACCTGTTCGTTCACCCGGAGGACCGCCGGGGCGAGGTCGACGGCCACGGCCCGCCCCTCGTCGGTGAGGCGGATCATCTTGCGGCGGCGGTCGGTCGGGTCCTTGGCGAGTTCGACCAGGCCCCGCCGCCGCAGGCGGTCCAGCAGGGGAGCGGCGGTGGACTTGTCGAGGCGGGCGCGGGTGCCGAGGGTGCCCTGGTCCATGTGCCCGTGGGTGTGCAACAGGCTGAGGACGGTGAACTGCGGGCCGGTGAGTTCCCGGTCCACCTGCTCGTGCCAGAGCCGGGTGTGCAGTTGGTTCAGCTGGCGCGCCAAGGGGCCGACTCCGCCGATCGCGGCGGCGACGTCCCGCGCGTCCCCGTGCTGTGATGCCATTGCTCCCCGTATCCCTCCGGCGCCGGCCACCCGGCTTGATTAGGACGTACACGTACTTTATCGTGGAAGCAGATAGGACGTGTACGTCATAAATGGTTGCGGGGGCGGAAGAAGGAGAGGAGACGGTGCCGTGCGCCTCGTCGTCGCGATGACCGGTGCCACCGGTGCGCCCCTGGCCGTGCGCCTGCTGGAGGCATTGCGGGAACTGGAGGTGGAGACGCACCTCGTCGTCAGCCGCTGGGCCCGCGCCACCCTCGCCCGGGAGACCGGCCGCTCGGTGCGCGCCGTGGAAGCCCTGGCGACGGTGGCCCACAACCCCGCGGACCAGGGCGCCGCGCTCTCCAGCGGCTCGTTCCGGGTCGACGGCATGGTGGTCGTGCCGTGCAGCATGAAGACCCTCGCGGCGATCCGGACCGGCTACGGGGAAGGACTGATCGCCCGGGCCGCCGACGTGACCCTCAAGGAGCGGCGCCGCCTGGTGCTGGTGGCCAGGGAAACCCCGCTGTCGGCCGTCCACCTGGACAACATGCTGGAACTGACGCGCCTGGGCGCCGTCGTGCTGCCCCCCGTCCTGACCTTCTACAACCGCCCCGCCGGCATCGACGACCTGGTCGAGCACCTGGTCGTCCGCATCCTCGACCAGTTCGGGCTGGACCTCCCCACGGCCCGGCGCTGGCACGGCATGCGGGAGGAACCGGCCGAGCGGCCGTCCCCGCCGGGCGGCCGGTACCGCGGCCCCGCGGGCCGACCGGCCTGACACCGGGGCGCCCGCGCCGCACCTCCCGCTTCCCTCCCCGCCCTACGAAAGGTTCGCCATGACCCAACGCGGCAGCGCGCTCAACTTCCGGGACTTCGTCGACGAACTGCTGGCCGTCGGCGACGCCGTGGACGTCCACCGCCCCGTCGACCCCATCCTGGAGGCCGCCGCCGTCACCCGGCGCGTCTACGAAACCAGGAGCCCCGCCCCGCTGTTCGAGAACCTGACCGGCACCGAGCCCGGCTACCGGCTGCTCGGCGCGCCCGCCGGCCTGAGCAGCGGCCCGGCCGGCACCTACGGCCGCCTCGCCGCGCACTTCGGACTCTCGCGCGAGACCACCCCGCGCGAGCTGCTGGACCGGCTCATCACCGCCATGCACGCCGAACCCGTCGCCCCGCGCGTCGTGGACTCCGGCCCCTGCAAGGAGCATGTGCTGCGGGGCGACGAGGTGGACCTGGAACGGTTCCCGATCCCGCTGCTCCACCAACAGGACGGCGGGCGCTACTTCGGCACCTACGGCTTCCACGTCGTGCGCACCCCGGACGGGCGGTGGACGAGCTGGTCCATCAGCCGCAGCATGCTCCACGGCCGCACCACCCTGGTCGGCCCCGCCATGGCCCAGCAGCACCTCGGCATGATCCACCGCAGTTGGCAGGAGCGGGGCGAGCCCACCCCCTGGGCGATGGTGCTCGGCGCGCCGCCCGCGGCGCTGGCCGCCGCCGGGATGCCGCTGCCCGCCGAGGTCAACGAGGACGGCTACGTCGGCGCGCTCACCGGCAGCCCCGTCGAAGTGGTCCGTACCGAGACCAACGGCCTGTACGTCCCGGCCAATGCCGAGATCGTGCTGGAGGGGTACATCAGCCCCGACGAGACCGCGCCCGAGGGGCCGATGGGCGAGTACCACGGCTACACCTTCGCCGAGTCGAAACCGCAACCGGTCTTCCACGTCGAAGCCGTCACGCACCGCTCCGACCCGATCCTGCCGATCTGCGTCGCGGGCCTGCCGCCGGAGGAGAACCACACCATCTGGGGCACGATGATCTCCGCCAGCGCCCTGGACCAACTGCGCGCCGACGGCCTGCCGGTCGACCTCGCCTGGTGCTCCTACGAGGCCGCGACGTGCTGGATCGTGGTCTCCGTCGACATCCGACGACTGGCCGAAACCGGCATGGACGAGCGCCAGTTGGCGGACGCGGTGGCCGCCAGCCTCTTCGGCTCGCACGCCGGCTGGCTGGTGCCCAAGGTCCTCCTCGTCGCCGACGACATCGACATCACCGACATCGACCAGGTGGTGTGGGCCCTGGCCACCCGCTACCACCCCGGCACCGGCGAGTACACCTACCCCGACGCGCCCGGCATCCCCATGGTGCCCTACCTCACCGCGGCGGAGGTGCGGTCCGGCCGCGGCGGCAAGTCGGTGGTCAGCTGCCTGCTGCCCGAGCACTTCGCCGGGCGCACCCACGGCGTCACCACCGACTTCCGGCACGCCTATCCCCGTGCGCTCCAGCAGAAGGTGCTCGACACCTGGACCGACTACGGGTTCGCCGCGCCGGGCGGGCCGGTGCGCTGAGGGCCCGCGGCCGGTCGGGCCCGTGGCGGCCCCGCCGGCCCTCCGCTCAGGGGAAGCGGAGCACGGGCTTGATGACCTCGCCCGCGGCCGCGGCCCGGGCGGCCTCCTCGATCTCGTGGAACGGGAACTCGGTGATGATCCCGTCGAGCGGCAGCAGGCCCGCCCGGTACCGGGCGACGAGGTCGGGTAGGAACGCGGCCGGCGCGGCGTCGCCCTCGATCACGCCGCGGATCCGGATGCCCTTCGTCATCACCGTCATGATGTCGAACTCGGCGCGGCCGCCGACCCCGACCAGGGCCAGCGTGCCGCGGTGGGTGAGCGCCGCGAGGGCCTGGGAGATCACGTCGGACCGCCCGGTGGTGTCGATGGCGAAGTGCGCGCCGCCGTCGGCGTGGTCGCGGACCGCGGCCCCGACGTCGGTCTCGGCGGTGGGGTCGACGGCCGCCACGGCACCGAACTCGACGGCCTTGGCGCGCCGGGCCGCCAGCGGATCGACGGCGATGACCCGGCAGCCCTCCGCGACCGCGGTCATCACGGAGGTGAGCCCGACGCTGCCCGTGCCGAAGACCGCGACCGACGAACCCCGCGGCGGACGCAGCACGTTGAGGACCGTGCCGACCCCGGTCTGCACCCCGCAGCCGAGCGGCGCCGCGACGGCCGGCGCCAGGTCGGCGGGGACCGCGACGACGTTGCTGGTGTGCGCGAGGGCGTACGTCGCGAAGGACGACTGGCCGAAGAAGCTGCCGTAGACGGTGCTGCCGTCGCCGGCCCGGGACAGCGGGCTGGTGCCGTCGGGCCGGGTGCCGGTGGCGTTCAGGGCGAAGATGCCCGTCTCGCAGTAGGCGGGGTGCCCGGTCGTGCACTGGCCGCAGCTGGTGCAACTGCGGTAGCTCAAGCACACGTTGTCGCCCGGGCCGACGTGGGTCACCGCGTCGCCGACCGCCGTCACCACACCGGCGCCCTCGTGGCCGAAGACCATCGGGCTGAGCTGCTGCGGCCACTTCTGCCGGGTGCTGAGGTCGGTGTGGCAGATGCCGGCCGCCGCGATCTTGACCAGGACCTCGTCGGGCCGGGGCGGGGCGAGAACCACGTCGTCGCGGACGGTGAAGGGGCCGCCGGGGGACTCCACGACGGCTGCCTGAATGCGCATCGATTCCTGTCGCTCTCTGGGACGTTGACGGATGGGGCCGGGGCGCGGCCGGCGCGACGCGGCGGTGGCCCGCGCCTGCCCGACGCCCGTGCGGTCGCACCTTCGCCGGACACCCCTCCGCGCCTGCTCGTTGGATGATCGCATGACCACGACGCGGGTGGGGCTGACCCGGCTGTTCCGCGTGCTCCCCATCCCGCACCGGCCCCTCGCGGCCGCCAACATCCGTTGTGGCGAAGCGCTGTTCGCGCGGCGCCGACCCGCTCAGTTCGGGGCGAGGGCGGTGAGCCAGTCCTCGACGGCCAGGACGTCCGCCCACCGCGGGAACAGCCGGTCGGTGAGCGTGCGGTGCACCTCGGGGTCGGTGTCGAGGCAGGCGTCCGCCAGGACGGTGAGGCCGAAGTCCAGGTCGTTCGCCTGGCACAGGGTGGACAGCACGACACCGCTGGTGGCGATGCCCGTGAGCACCAGGTGGTCGATACCGCGGACCCTGAGCACCAGGTCGAGGTCGCTCCCCGAGAACGCGCTCGCCCGCCGCTTGGTGATCACCACGTCGCCGTCCTGCGGGGCGACGTCGGGATGGATCGCCGTGCCCGGGTCCCCCTCGGTGAACAGACCCTCCCGCACCGCGGCGGAGAGCACCTTGTGGTGCGCGCTGACGTCCGGCCGGCCCGGCCGAAACCCGATCACCACGTAGATCACCGGGAGGCCCGCCGCGCGGGCGCCGTCGATCGCGCGGCGGACCCGCCGCAGGTACCCGGAGCCGTCGTCCGCGATCTCCACGATGTCCTGTTGGACGTCCATCACCAGCAGGGCGCTGTTGCCCATGGTCGCTGTCCTCTCTCCGCCGGGGAGGGCGGGTTCCACCGCCGACCACGAACGCGTCTCGGGGGGTTGGCCGGGGTGTGCAGCGATCTTCCCACCGGCCGGCGGTGCGGCGACATCGCCCGCCCGTATGACGTCAGGGGGCCGGCCGGAACGCGAGCACCGTGCAGTGGCCGCCGAAGCCCAGCGAGTTGCTGAGCGCGAGGGGGACGGACTGGCGGCGGGGGCGACCGGTCACCAAGTCCACGACCGGGGCGTCGGGGTCGGGATGGTGGAAGTTGGCGGTGGGCGGGACGGTCTGGTGCTGGACGGTGAGCGCGGTGAGCGCCGCCTCGATCGCGCCGGCGGCGCCCATGGTGTGCCCCAGGACGCCCTTGGTGGAGGTCACCGAAGGGGCCGCGGACCCGAAGAGCCGGCCCAAAGTGGCCGCTTCCGTACGGTCGTTGAGGGGGGTACTGGTTCCGTGGGCGTTGACGTGCGCGACGTCCGCCGGGGTGGCGCCGGCGGAGCGCAGCGCCTCCTGCGTGGCCAGCCGCAGGCCCCGGCCCTCCGGATCGGGGGCCACCGGATGGTGGGCGTCGGCGGCCATGCCGTGGCCGGCGAGCCGGGCCCGTACCGGCGCCCGGCGGGCGACGGCGTCCGCGGTGCGTTCCAGGACGAGCACCCCCGCGCCCTCCCCGAGCACGAACCCGTCCCGGTCGACATCGAAGGGACGGGAGGCGCGGTCGGGGCTGCCGTGGCGGCGGGACAGCGCGCCCATGCGGGCGAACGCGGTGGCGCACAGCGGGGTGACCATGGCGTCGGCGCCGCCCGCCACCGCCACGTCGCAGGCCCCCGCGGACAGCAGGAGCGCGGCCAGCGCCACCGCGGCGGCGCCCGATGCGCAGGCCGTCGCGGTGGCGCTGGC
>LIQL01000468.1 GCA_001418405.1 Streptomyces diastatochromogenes
CCGCAGAAGCCGCCCAACCCGGCGAGCGGAACGGACCAGTCGCGCCCAGCCCCGATCGCTTCCGCGCACGCCCCGAACTCCCCCGCCGCACCGACCCCACCCACCTCGACGACCCCACCCACCTCTACGACCGCCTCAACGGCATCGACAACGGCAACGGCAACCGGCTTACCGTCGCCGCCGCCAGCGCCTCCTGGGCCGGCGGAGCGGCAACACCCCGTGCGGTTCACCGGAGTGAAGGAGACCCTGCTCGCCACGCTCTACGGCCGCGCGCTGGACTGCCGCGCGCGACGGCCGGTGCTCGGCGACACGATGGCCGTCGACGCCGTGCAGCGGATCGACTACGACTTCGCGCGGCTCCGGGTGGGCCCCGGCGCCGGCGGTTCGGTCGCCCTGCGCGCCCGGCAGTTGGACATCTGGACGGCCCGCTTCCTCGCCGCGCACCCGGAGGCGACGGTGGTGCACCTGGGCTGCGGCCTGGACACCCGCGTCCACCGCCTGGCCCCCGGCCCCGGAGTGCGGTGGTTCGACGTCGACTTCCCCGAGGTCATCGAGCTCAGACGGCAGCTCTTCCCCGAGCCGCCGGGATACACCGCCATCGGGTCGTCGGTGACCGACCCGGCGTGGCTGGCGCGGATCCCCGCGGACCGGCCCACGATGATCGTGGCCGAAGGGCTGTTGATGTACCTCACCGAGCAGGACGGCACCGCACTGCTCCGCCGGCTGATGGCCCACGCGCCCGGCGGCGGGCTGGCGTTCGACTTCTTCAGCCGGTTCGCGGTCCGCGCGGCCCGCCTCAACACCGTGATCGCGCGCACCGGATCGACGCTGCACTGGGGCGGCGGGCCCGCGGACGTCGCCCGGCTGCACCCCGGGCTGGAGATCGTCGAGAGCTTCGGCGCCCTGGAGATACCCGGCATCGCCCGCTTCCCCGCGCGCTACCGGGCACTGGCCCGCGTCACGAACCTGGTCCCCGGCATCCGGGAGATGTCCCGGCTCTACGACTGCCGCTTCTGACCGGAGGGTTCGCCCGGCGCGTTCTGCCCCTCAGACGGCGAACCACTGGTCGTAAGCCAGCTTGCAGAGGAGGACGATGACGACGAGGACGAGCACGCCGCGGACGAACCCGGCGCCGCGCTTGAGGGCCATCCGGGCGCCGACCGTGCCGCCGACGAGGTTGAAGAGGGCCAGCAGTCCGCCCAGTTGCCACAGCACCGTGCCCTGGATCGCGAACATCGTCAGGGCCCCGATGTTGGTGCAGACGTTCACGACCTTGGCGGTGGCGGACGAGGTGACCAGGTCCATGTGGAGCACGGCGACGAGCGCGACGACGAGGAACGCCCCGGTGCCGGGCCCGATCAGACCGTCGTAGAAGCCGATGCCCAGACCTGCGATCAGCACCGCAGCCAGCACGCGCTGCCGCGAGACGGGGCCGGAAACGGCGGCGGTGGTGCCGAAGGCCGGGCGGAAGAGGACGAAGGCGAGCACACCCAGGAGGACGGCCATGATCAGCGGACGCAGCACCTCGCTGTTGATGCCCGCCGCGAAGAACGCCCCGCCCAGCGACCCGGCCATCGCGGCGACACCGATGCGCAGGGCGATGCCGACGTCGATCGGCGCCTTGCGGAGGTAGGTGACCGCGGCTGCGGACGTGCCGACGATGGCGGCGGACTTGTTGGTGCCGAGGATGAAGGCGGTGGGCACCTGGGGAAGGCCCACCAGCAGCGCCGGGAGCAGCAGCAACCCACCGCCGCCCACCACGGCGTCGACCCACCCCGCGGCGAGGGCGGCCAGGCAGAGCAGGGCCAGCGTGAACAGCGATATGTCAGGGGGCACCAGGCGATCTTATGGAGGTGCGGGGACGTGGAGGGGCGTACGCGGGCGTGGAGGGACGCATGAGGACGTGGAGGGACGTACGGGGGCGTGGAGGGAGCCGTGATGTGATGACGCCGTGAGTCGCGCTGCTGAAGAGACCAACCGCCGCATGCTCCGGGCGCGGGACGCGATGGACCGCGCCTACGCGCAGCCGCTGGACGTGCCGACCCTGGCCCGGATCGCCCACGTGTCGCAGGCGCACTTCACGCGGACCTTCCGGGCCACGTTCGGCGAGACGCCGCACCGCTACCTGCAACGGCGCCGGGTGGAGCGGGCCATGTTCCTGCTGCGGGAGACCGATCGCAGCGTGACCGACGTCTGCTTCGAGGTCGGCTTCGGCAGCCCGGGCACGTTCAGCCGCACGTTCCGCGACATCGTCGGGCGGTCGCCGCGGACGTACCGCAAGGAAGCCGTGGCCACGGGCGTGCCGACGTGCTTCACGATGGCGTGGACGCGGCCGAGCGACTGATCGACCGACCGGGCCGGCCGATCTGCCCCCGAATCGCCCCCGGACCGGCCCCCGGACCGGCCACCAACTGAAGAGTCCCGGACTGAGCAGTTCCGGACTGAGCAGTTTTGGATAAGTTTTCGTCGCGGCGGCTCAGTAGCGTGAGGCACATGTTCAACGCCATCACGCAATCGCAGATATACGTCCTGGACCAGGACGAGGCCCTCGACTTCTACGTGGGCAAGCTCGGCCTGGAGGTCGCCGCCGACGTCCCGTTGGGCTTCATGCGCTGGTTGACCGTCAGCGTCCCCGGTCATCCGGAACGCCAGATCCTGCTGGAGAAGCCGGGCGCCCCGGCGATGTCCGAGGAGACCGCGGAGCAGGTCCGCGCCTTGGTGACCAAGGGGGCGATGGGCGGGTGGCTCATCTTCACCACGGACGACTGCCGCAAGACCTACGAGACGCTGCTGGGCCGCGGCGTGGAGTTCACCGAGGAGCCCACCGAGCGCCCCTACGGGACCGACTGCGGACTCCGCGACCCCTTCGGCAACCGGATCCGGTTCACCCAGCCGCGGGCCTAGGCAGTCGTGCAGTCGTTGAGGAGCGGCTCCGGTCCCTGGCGTCTCGCGTCTCGCCTCGTGCCGTGAGGATCTCGGTGCGGGGTGAGGGGAGCCTCGAAGGGCCAGTGGGCCGCTCTGGAATCGTTGTTGCCGCCGTCGTGTTGCCGACGTCGCTACCGCTGTGTTGCCGACGTTCTTGCCGCGGCATCCACCAGGTGCCGCGGAGCCGGGCGGAGGCCCTCCGGTTCACCGGCGCCTTGGTGTCCGCATGTTGAACGGGCCGGGTTGGGACGCTTCTTGACCCTTTGCACCGTGAGCATGTGACCGGCCTGCGACAGCGATGTGGTGGAACGGCGACGCCCGTGTCTCTTGGTTCACAGCGCTGACATAGTGATCAAGAACGTACTGGGGAACCGAAGCCGCCACGGCTTCAACCATTGCACATCAAGGGGTCTTTCATGTCCGGCAACCGCCGCAAGGCACTTCTCGCCTCCGCAGCCCTCGTGGGCTGCGCCATGCTGATGACGGCGTGCCAGGACTCGGGCTCGGGCACCGCGAAGGACGCTCCGTCCGCCGACGCGTCCGGCTCTTCCGGCTCTTCCGGCTCGTCGTCCGCGGGCGGCGAGAAGGACTCCGCGGCGAAGGACTCCGGTGAGCAGGGCACGCTCGCCGGGACCGGCTCCAACGAGAACGGCAAGATCGGCAAGTGCCGCACCGACGAGCTGGAGGTCACGGCGAAGGACAGCACCATCACCGGCGACAACGAGGGCACCGTCGCCGTGGAGCTGAAGAACGGTGGCGGCCGGGACTGCTCCCTCTCCGGGTACGCGGGCGTCGACCTGAAGACCAACGCGGGGTCGCTGTCCGCGAAGCGCACCGGTGAGAAGGCCGAACCGATGGTCCTGAAGGACGGCAAGTCGGTGTACTTCGGCGTCCACTACCCGATCAACACGTCGGGCGGCTCCGGCGTCCGCATCACCGGCCTCGTCGTGACCCCGCCGGACGAGACGAAGTCGGTCACCCTCAACTGGCCGGGCGCCGGCTCGCTGCCCGTCTCGGACGGCCCCGGCTCCCCGGTGAAGGTGGGCCCGATGGGCAGCGCCGGCCAGGGCGGCTGACCCGCACGCCCCGCACGCCCCGCGCCCGGCGGAAAGTCCTTCCGCCGGGCGCGAGTTGGCACTGTTCGCCGGATCGGCCGGGCCGGGTCGGTCACCGGGGCGGACGCGGGCCGTCGGCAGCTCGTCATGCCGTGCGCGGAACGCATCGCCCGCGCGCCGTCGTCCCGTGATCATCCTTCGTCGGCGTGTTCATTCCGCGTCGGCGTGGTCATTCTCCGTCGGCGTGGTCATTCATCGTCGGCGTACTCATTCTCCGTCGGCGTGGTCCAGGTTCAGGCAGAGCGCCCAGACGTCGGAGTAGGTGTTCGGCGAGGGGGAACCCCCGACGTGGATGCCGGCCGTCCAGTACGCGGCCGCGGCGGTCCCGTCGCTGACCGGGGTGCCGTCGGCGTCGCTGGGGAAGCTCCCGACGAGGTGGGTTCCGCCCGACCCCGCCTTGGTGAAGTCGGTCGTCGTCACGTTGCCGCCGCTGGCGGCCGCGCCCCCGCTGACGAGCACGCGATGCTCCCGGGCGCCGTCGCGGTCCCTGGCCCCCTCGGCGCAGCCGACCGTTGCGGTCTGGCTCGTGCCGGCCGTGGTCGGGCCGCTCAACTCGCGGAAGCGAACCGTCGTGGTGATGCCCCGGACGTTGACGTCGGCTCCGCTGCAGATCGCGTAGGCGTAGGTGGTGTTGTCGCTGTCGCGGCCGCCGCCGATCCCTCCGACGGCGGTCCAGGAGTCGGGGTTGCCCTCGCCGTCCGCGGCGGCCTTCTGGCCGAAGTCGTGCGCGGCGTCGTTGAAGGTGGGGAAGCTGGCGATCGGCTTGAGGCTGCCGACGCTGGCGGGGGTGGTTCGGGCGCCGCCGCCGAGCAGGACGGTGCCCGTCGGGCAGGTTGCCACGACGGTCTTCGCCGTCTGTCCGACCGAGGGTCCGGCGGCCTTGTTCATGACCACCTGGGTGTGCTTGATCCGGTTGCTGGACAGGCACACCGCGTAGGGCGTGGTGGAGAACTCGGGGCTGGAGTTGCTGCCGCTGCCGCCGAACGCGAGCCAGTGCTTCGCATCCGTGCCGACGACGCCGGTCGCGTCGGTGTACTCGGTGACTCCGTCGGCGCTGGGCGCGATGCCCATCACGTGGTTGCCGTTGCCCGCCCGGTCACTGCCGGTGGCCTGGTTGACGCCGCCGCCGGAGACGAGCCCTTGGCCGCAGTCCGCGTGGGACGAGACGCCGGTGAAGGGGGTTGCGGGGCCCATGGTGGGTCCGGGAGTCATCACCGTGACGCTTGCCGTGTCGGCGTACGCGATCTCCGGAACCACCACGGCGAGCAGGGCTCCCGGGATCAGGAGCTTCGCAAGGACCGACTTCCGGGAGAACCTCTTCTTCAACGCATTCTGCCTTTCTGGTGTCAACGCGGTGGACGCGGCCGAAGCGGCCGACGCGGCGGGACGGCGGGACGGCGGGGACGTCGTCCGGTGGGTGGG
>LIQL01000469.1 GCA_001418405.1 Streptomyces diastatochromogenes
CCCCGAACCGGGGCCCGCCCACCGAGTTCACCGCTTCCCCTCCCCGATCATCCCCATCGCCAGCCGCATCGCCGCCGCCTGCGCCGGCGCCAACTCCGCCAACATCAGGTCCGCCCAGACCTCCGCCCCCGGCGCCGCCCCCGTCACGGGCCCGGCGCCGACGGCGATGGCCGCCACGACCTCCTCCGGAATGCACCCCACCAGCGCCCGCGCGGCCGCTTCCACCCGCGGATCGTCCACCGCCGCCCCCGCCAACTCGTCCAGCAGCCCGTACGCCGCGTACGCCCGCTCCATCGACCCCGGCTCCACGAACATCTCCCGCAGCGCCGCCGCCATCGCCCCCTGCGCCCGACCGTCGCCCGACGCGTCCAGCAGGGCCAGCACCTCCCGCTCCCGCACCGCCATCGCCGGCTCCGGCCCCGGCAGCGTCGCCGACGTCCGCGCCATCTCCGCGAACAGTCCGGCCAGTTGCTCCGACACCGGGCCCTCCTGCGGCAGCCCACCCGGCTCCTCGCTGCGCCGCAGCACCTCCGCCAACCGCGCCCGCCGGGCCCGGATCGCCACCTCCTGCCGCGCCAGGTCCTCGTCCAGCTCCGCCAGCACCTCCCGCAGCTCCCGGCCGGCGTCGTCGGCCAGCACGTCCCGAACCTCCTCCAGCCCGAGCCCCAGCTCCGTCAGCCGCCGCACCCGGGCCAGTGCCACCGCGTCCCGCAGCCCGTACTCCCGGTACCCGTTGGCCCGGCGTTCCGGCTCGGGCAGGAGCCCCAGGTGGTGGTAGTGACGAACGGTCCGCGTGCTGACGCCGGCGATCCCGGCGAGTTCCCCGATGCGCATGGCCCCAGTAGAAACGTTGTCGCAACGGCAAGGTCAAGCCGCCGGAATCCGCCAGGTAGCATGGTCGGCACGGCGGACGAGCCGGCCGGGCGGTCGCGTGGGGATCGCAAGATCCTCCCGAGGAACGTCCGGGCTCCACAGGGCAGGGTGGTGGGTAACGCCCACCCGGGGTGACCCGCGGGACAGTGCCACAGAAAGCAAACCGCCCGGGCCGCACGGCCCGGGTAAGGGTGAAACGGTGGTGTAAGAGACCACCAGTGCCCAGGGTGACCTGGGCAGCTAGGTAAACCCCACCCGGAGCAAGGTCAAGAGGGGCCATCGGCTGATGGCCCTGCGCGGACGATCGAGGGCTGCCCGCCCGAGTCCGCGGGTAGACCGCACGAGGCTGCCGGCAACGGCAGCCCTAGATGGATGGCCGCCTCCCGGCCGACCGCAAGGTCGCCCGGAGACAGAACCCGGCGTACAGGCTGGACTCGTCCGTCGGCTAGCTAGCGCAGGCCCTCTGATCAGGCAAATGACCTGGTCAGGGGGCCTTTTGCTGTGAAGTGGATGGCGGTCGCCTGCTTACTGTTTGTAGCCGTTCTCGGGTGTTTCTGAGTGCCCTGTGGCGATCCTGTGGCGGTCATCGGCACCCGAGAGCCGGTCCGACGAGAAGCCACGCCGACAAGAAGCCACGCCGCGCCGATGAAGGCTGCGGATCGCCTGATCATCTCCACCCAATTTCGATCGCAGAGTCTCCGGATACGGCGAACAGGCTGGCCGCCGGGCAGCCGGTCTACCTTGGTCCTCGGGGTGGCCGGGGCGGGTCTGGTTTTCGATGCTTGCCCGTCCTCGGGGCCATCGGTCGGCTGGTTGGGGGCGCTGGAGTGGGGGCCGTGTTCGCGTCCGGGTAGAGGATGCGTCGGGCCTCAGCCAGGTTGGCCGCGAACCCGTGTGGCTCCCATGTGTGGCCGTTCCATCGTTCGATGGCGCGTGGGGCGTCCGGGTTCAGGTGGGCCGCTCTGGGGCCGTCCCCGAAGACGATGGGCATCGCCCGCAGGCGGCCGACCTTGGCCGCCCGGCGGTTGGCCCAGTCGGATAGCGATTCGTCGTCCATGCGCCGTTCCTCGGTTCGGAGGGCCGGGAGGCCACGGCAAAGCCCCGTCCGTGCACTACGAGCGCAGCATACGGACGGGGCCCGTTGATCAGTGCCGCGACGTTCGTCGGGTCCGCCGGGTCGGGGAACGGGACGCCGTGCCAGCCTTCGGCGTCGGGCGTGCGCGTCTCGTAGGTCTCGACTGCCAGAGCGCTCATCCGTCCACCTCCTCTTTCGTGAGAGGCCGTGCCGCCGTACCGTCGAAGGCACGGCCCGAAGGTCCGCAGGGTTCCTGCGGTGGGGTCACCCGCCCCGGCTGCTCGACTGTCCAGGTTTCCGCCGCCGGGGCGGGAGTCTCATGTGCCGGTCACGTGGGCGCAGTCGTGGCAGAGTCTCCCGGTGTCCGTTGCGGTGGTTCCGGATTCCCCGGGCGGCGTTGCACGCGGTCTTCCAGTCCCTGGCCTTCGCCGCCTGGTCGCGTTTGGTGACGAGGGCGGCGCAGTGGGAGCAGCCGGGGGTGGGTGTTCCCTCCAGGAGCCATGGGTCCAGGGTGAGTTCGAAGGGTTCCGCGCTGTACCGGCTCGGGGTCGTCATGCCATCTCCGCGGGGTCTCGCGTCGTTTGGGTGACGACAAACCTAGGGACTGCTGGGCCGTGGGGCGCAGCTGGTTGCACGCGGTTGCACGGATTCATCCCAGCGAGTCGATTGCTCTCGTGATGCATGCACGGGCTTTGGGGCCCCGGGCGGCCAACTTCGAAAGCTCGTTGAAGGCTTTGAGATAAGTCCCGATCTCGCCGGGAGCAATCAGGTTGATCTCCGCTGTCAACGTCTCGACGGCAACCTGTGAGTTGTCAAAGGCGTAGAAGGCTTCCAACGGCCAGACCGTGCGGCGGACGCCGAACGGAATCACACCGAGTGAGACGTTGGGTTGAGCCACAAGGTTCGAGGCGTATACGCGGAAGTGACGGGTTCGTTGGTAGAGGGGGACGGTCTGTTCGTGGACACGGCGCATCCCGTCGCGGTGGAGCCGGCGCCACTCCACGTACATGGACTCGGCGTTGCGTGATGCTGCGATGAGGTCCGGGATCTGAGCCACGGCACCGCGCGGATGTACTCACTCGCCGGCTCGGAAACGATCCGGGCCCGGCGCATGACCACGCCCTTGCTGGTGACTTCTTGTACTAGGTCGAGCCATGGTCGCCACCACGAGGCACGGTCGTCAGGGTTCAGACGGTGGCCCTCACGCCATGCTGCGAACCCTTCGATCTCGTTCTCAACGCCGTAGCTGTCGCGCATCTCCAAATGGACGGCCGAGGTCTCGGCGGCTCGGAGAAGGTCGGCAAAGCCAGTCAAGCTCTGCGACATCAAGTGCCTCCCTGAGGAGCGGGATCATCTGGTTCGGCACTCGGATCACGGCTTCGTGCTCCGGGGTTGGGACGTTCTTCGCACTTTCTCCTGTCGTCCGGTCATCCGCCTTCCACCCTTGGATGACGAGGTCCTTGTTCTCTTCGTCCACCCACACGGCCGGAGAGCCGTGGTCCCCCGACTCTGGATCTTTACCGACGAACCGTAATGCCATGGTGACCTCCCCTGTCGAGCGCGTTGCGCCTGGTTGCACGGCCATTCCGTTGCGGGAGGAGGTCGTCAAGGACACGGGTGCGAACTCGCGCCAATGCTGGGACGGCAGACGCCCCGCAGTAGCACTGCGGGGCCGGAATCACCGTGCAGTCGTACCCTTCGGACATGAATTCCGAACTGTTCTTTGAGTGGGACGGCCGGCCGGATGCGGACAAGTACGTGATCGGAGAAATGTACGCGGCGGCCGGCGAGCCGCCCTACACGGGGGACGACGAGCCCGAGCCCGAGCCAACCGGCGGCCAGGGCCGGCCCCGTACCATCGGCGCGGTCGCGGCCCGCCGCGACGGGGCGCTGCTGGGTTGGGCATGGGTATACGAGGACCCGGACCACGAGCGGGTTGCGCGAGTGCAGGCAACGTACGTGCCACGTCAGGTCCGCCGTCTCAAAACCGGCTACTACGACCTGCTCCCGCCGACCGCCGAGGAGTTCGAGATGGTCACGGGCCTGTACCGCCGGGCTGCGGACGAGGCCCGCGCCGCCGGCTACCGCACCCTGCGATGGGGCGGTCGGGACACCGGGCCCGACGGCCAGGCGGCGACCGCGCTGAACGCGCACGGACACGGCGACTACGCCCGTTACTGGAGCACCGAGCCTGCCACATGGCAGCCCCCTGCCGGGCTGCCCGATGTGCAAGTTCACCAACTGCCCGCGCACCTCACGCTGGCGACGGCGGACGCAGAAGTCTCAGCCTTCATCGACGGGCACGCGGCCTACATCAATGCCGGGGAGTCGATCCGCCACGAGAACGCCGAGCCGCGCGCGCTCGCCGCGCTGATCGCGGAACTCGTCACACACCTGCGGCGCGACCACCCCGAGGTCACCGAACTGACCATTTGGGAATTCGACGACGCCGCGGTACGCCAAGCACTGCCGCTGGCCGGACTGCGCCTCACCGCACGCACCATGGACTACGAGCTTCCGCTCACCCCTTCATGACCTCGGCAACAAGCCCGCCAATACACCACCCATGGCACGGAGGCGAGTGCGGCATCAACCGTCTCAAGTGCAACCGGGCTGTTACTGCCAGATTCGACAAACTCGCAGTCCGCTAAGAAGGCCACACTGACCGTTGCGACAGTGAGCCTCCTGGGTAACTTGGCGCGAGCGCCTGGTGTCCGCGGCTCTTCTTTCGGCTGATTATTCCGCTCGTGGCCTTCTATGAGACCTCCATGCGGCTGACCGTAGAGGCGGATGGGCAAGCTCCGCTTGTCGGAGTGACTTGGAACGCCATCCGTCTCGTCGCAGGCGTTGTTGCGTTGGCTCTAGTGGGACACGCAATCTGGAGTTGGTGGCGCGCTCGGCATGCCCTTTCGCCAGAGACAGAAAAACATCACACCGGAGAAGGCATTACGTCTGGGTGATCTCTCCAAGCCCATCTCATCGCCTTCGGCGTAAATGTGTTACATGCCCGCCTCCACGGCGTGGATGCCGGACACCCACGTCAGGCCGTCACGGGCCCAATGCCCGTAGTTGACCGCGTACACCGCCGGGTCCTCCAAGGTCACCGTGGAGTCCGTCCGGTTCGTGCGGACCCGGGTGTGGGCCGCCAAGGCCCCGGTGTGCCGGTGCGCCTCGACCACGGCTCGGACCCGGTCGGCCCGCTGGTCCAGTTCGTCCGCGACCGCGTCCCGGACGCCCCGCAGGTGCGCCACGATGCTGTCCGTGTCGGGCTTCACCGTCGCCATGGGCTCACCCTCGTTTCCGTATCGTCGCCACGTCGTGGGCCAGGCGCCGGGAGCCGCCGAAGCGCTGGGGTTCCCCGACCACGGTCCAGACCTGTCCGGCCCACTCGACGCGGGACCAGGGCCCGGCCGGCAGGGACCGGGCGTACACCCGGTACTCCGTGCCGGTCAGGTAGCCGGCCTCGCCGCTTTGGCCGGTGGTCGTCGGAAGGACGCGGGCCCGGATGGTCACCGGGGCGCCGGGGCCGGGCTTGGTGCCGCCGTAGCCGTCGTCGACGTCCGCCGTGGGGTAGACCGTGACCTGTTCGGGGCCGGAGACCAGCAGGCTCACAGTGAACCCCCTAGGGACTCCGCGGGCACGGCGAAGAGGCCGGAGGCGCCGACGGCCGCGCGGATCATGCGGGCCTCGCCATCGGTCAGGCCGCCCCCGATGGGGAGCGAAGCGGGGAGTTGGTACTGGTATCCGCCGACTACCTCTGACCGGTACCCCTCCGGGTTGCGGACCCGCCGCTCCGCAGCCGCCAGGGTGATGGCCACCGCGACGGCCGGGGCCCGGCCCGGGTCGGGCCAGGCGTCCCCGTACGCCCGCACGAGGGCGGAGGCGTCCGCTAGAGCCGCCTCCGCCTGCGCTCGCTCCTCCCCGACCAGCTCACGGCCCAGCCGCTGTTCCAGGGCCGCCATGTCTGCCAGGGGTTTCACGCGGTCCCTACTTGTCGGCCGGGGGCTTGGACGGGGTGGGCATGTCCAGTTTCACCGCGCGCACCAGGCGCTTGGTCGGGTTCTTGCCGCCGCCCACCGGGTCCGTCATGACGTTGAACCCGGCGAACAGGTTCACGATGGAGCGGTCGCGCAGCTTGGACACGTCGTTCAGGCGCCCGGACTTCAGCAGCGCGGTTTCCACGTCGGCGCCGATCAGGAGCGTCCGGTCGTTGGTCGGCACCTCGTTCTTGTTGAGGGCCGCGCGGGCGTCGATGAAGGCCGGGAACGGGTCCTTCTCGTCGACGACGATCGCCGGGACGCTGTACGTCGCGGTCTCGATCATGTTGGCCACACCCGCGTCAATGGCCTTGGCCACGGCGTTGACCTGCGGCTGGAGAACCTGGGAACCGAAATCCCGGATATCCAGGGTCAGTTCCTCGTCCGTGACCGCCACGGCTGAGTAGATGCCCTTGTTGAGCTGGACGGTGAGGGAGTCCTCCGCCAGCTCGTCCAGGACGATGTCCGACGACCGGTCGTTTCGCCAGTCGTACTCGCGGGCGTTGAGCTGGGCCGGAATCCGGACCGTGACCGAGTCGGCCTTGGCGCCGGTGAAGTCGAACCCGGCGTTCGACCAGACCAGGTTGGCCAGGACCAGTTCCCGTTCCAGCAGTCCGAGGGACGTCGCTGCGATGGTCTCCGACTTCAGAAATGCGTTTGCCATGTGCTCCGCTCAGCTGGGCCCCGAGCCAGCACGCAGCACACCCAGGGCCGTGGTCATGAACCCTTGGTTTTGGTGCTGCGGTGAAATGCCTACCGGCGGGCACGCGGGATGCTGGCCGCCAGCTCTCCCGGATCGCTGGGAGCCGGCGTAACCGACGGATCAAGGCCGCCCCGGCCCATGCCGCCGGCCTTGCTGTGGAACAGCTCCGCCAAGGTCTTGGCGTCGGCCTCGCGGGCGTCCTCGTCGGCCCCGGTGATCCGGACGGCCAGGGCGTCCGGCAGGCGGTAGCGGCGGGCCAGGCGCTCCCGGTGCAGCTCCGTCTCCAGCTCCGTGGCCCGCTCCGCCACCGCCTGGAACTCCTCCGGCGACCGGGCCGCCTTCAGCGCCTCCGCCGTCTCCCGCGCCTTGGTGCGGTACCGGGCAGCTTCCGCTCGTACGGCCTTCAGCTCCGCGCGGAGGGCATCGGCGTCCAGCTCTTGGCCGTCGCCCTGCTCCTCCGGCCGGGCCGGTTCCTCGGGGCCGTTCGCGGCCTCGGTCGGGGCCTGCCCGTCGCCGGCTGGAACGTCGGCCGGCTCGGAGGTGGTGGGGGGTGGTCTCCATGCGGAAGCTCTCCTCGGTGTTGTCAGGGTTCGATGTGCGGTCCGGCTCCAGGTGCCCTGGCCGGACAGTTAGGTGAAGCAACGGGGCCTGATTGGGTTAACTGCCTTACGTGAACGGATCGAAGGACATCCACCAGGGGACTTTCCCAGCACGTAGTTCCACTTCGACCCTTGGAGATTTCCATGCGCATTCGCACCGCAATTGCTGCCGCAGCCCTGGTCACGACCGCTGTACTCCACGGAGCAGGCGCGGCTGCTGCCGTTTCGCACATCGCTCCCTCGACCCATTCCAAGCAGGTCATCTCTTCGGATGACGACGACGATGACGACGAGATGGGCCAGAGCGACGACGAGATGGGCCAGAGCGACGAAGACTGAGCACGCCTGAGGGGTGAACGGCCAGTCCGTGTGCCTGGCTAGTGCCCTCTAGAGGCTTCAACGTGGCGACGCCATGCCCTCCGGGCCTCCGAGCCCGTCATTCCGCGGGTGACTTCCTGCCACTGGCGGTCGTAGTCGCGGGCCTGGGGGGTCATGAAGTCGTTGCGGGAGTAGACGGGGACCGTCTGACAGTGACACCCGTTGTGGTACCGAGTCAGGTCTTCCCGGGCGACTCGTCCGCGTCGGCCTGGTCCAGGTGCTGGCGAACCTTGGCCGGTCCCTGAGACACCAGGGACGCCACGGCCGCCCGGTCGTGGGACTCCTCAGGCTCCTCCGGCCAGTCGAACCCTTCCAACCGGATCTCCTCGCCGTCATCCGGCTCCGGCGTGCGGATCGTGTCCGTCTGGTCCGCCCAGTCCTCCCGGAGTTCCCCCGGGGTCGTGGTCTCACCCACGTACTCCCCGGACAGCGGCGGGACCGTGTGCCCGGTCTCCAGGGCCCGGTACAGGCGGTAGAACGCTGCTGCCTGGTCGCGGGAGCGCCGACGCTCACGGCGGACCAGAGCCAGCATCCAGGCCAGCCACGCGGCTCCACTCTCCTCCAGGGAGTGCGGGTTCACGCGTGACCATTGGGCCAGTGACTGGGACGCGATCTGGACCCCGATGTGCTCCTGGGCCTGCCAGTACTCCTCAACGAGGGCGGTCGTGGCCCTACGCAACGTGGGCCCCGGCCGGCTCGGCGGCCACTACGGCGGAGGCCATGCGGTCCGCCATCTTCAGGCCGGGGTCGTCGGGCTTGGTCGGAGAAGATGACGGCGTGCCGCCACCACGTCGAGTCGCTCTCCAAGGCCGGCGGCTGGATGAACGTCCTCGGGTCGTCGGAGCCCGCGAACTCGTAGTGCACGTGGCCGGCAATGCGAGGGTCGGCCTGGTGCATGGCACTTGCCTTGTTGAACGCCTGGCCCTTCCGCCACTCGAAGTGCTTGCCCGGCCGCCACTGATGGTCATGGGCGTGTGCGACGACTGTGCCCGAGCAGTCGACGACGACCGTCAGCTCGTCCGTTCATCCATGTCCGGCACAAAGCACTCGACATGCGCGAAGCGCTCCGGGTTCGGCTCCAGGGCGTCACGCACGGAGACCAGAGCTTCGGTGTCGTGGCTGCCGCCGCCCCAGGGCGCCCTTGTCGTGGACCAGTACGGCGTCGCCATGGTTGCCGGGGACGGCCGCCGTGGCCAGTCGCGCGGAGCGCGGAGTGGGCGGCGGGGCTGGGCCAAGTGCCATGCGCGCGGCGGATGTCGGACGGTTCGGGGGGCGGTGGTCAGGGACCACCGCCCCAGTGCCCGCCCCCCCGCTGACCACGCATTTCACCTCCGACGGGGCCGACTGCCGTTGTTTCGCGGCGTGTTGGGGCGGGCCGGCGTGCGGGGCGGTGTGTCCGCCCCTTGGTTGCTCTCCGCGCCGGGTGGGCGGCGGTCGGGCGTGTCCGGCCGCGTAGCTCATCGTTCTCATCACACAAGCACATCTCCATTCATCGAGGAGCCTTGATGCGACGAGTTCTGACGGCAGTGGGCATGGCCGCGGCCGCGATGACGCTGGGGTCGGCCGCCGGCGCCCACGCCGCCGACGGACCGAAGACCCCCGACCTGGGCGGGCTGAGCAACGTGGACCCCGGCAGCCTGGGGACCACGGTGGGCGGTGCCGCGCAGCAGGCGACGCAGGTCGCCGGCGGGGCCCAGGACAAGGTCGTCAACAAGGTGGTGCCCGCGGAGACCCAGGCGCTCGGCCGGGCCGCGGCGAAGGTGACGCCGCCGGCGGCGCAGGCGGCCGGGGCTACCTCCGGTGCGGCCGGGGAACTGCTGGGCGAGACGGCGCAGGCGACCACCGCCGACGGCGGGCTGCTCGGTGGCCTGCCGGCCGACGGGCGGGCCGGAAAGGGCCTGACCGACGCGGCGCCGACCGCGGCGCTGACGGACGCGCTGTCCGGGAAGGCGGTGACCGGCGCGCTGCCGACGAAGGGTGCGCCGGCCGCGGGCCAGCTGCCGGTGCAGGGCCTGCCCGGTCTGGGCTGATTGCGGTCATCCGTCGGCGTCCGCGTCGTACGGGTGCCGCAAGGGCCCCGCTCCACCCCCGCCTGCTCAGGGGGTCGGAGCGGGGCCCTTGCGGTGTCCGGGGGTGCGGGCGGACGCGCGGCGGGCGGGATGCCGCCCGGGCCGCCGTCGCAAACTCGTCACTTCGGGGAATACGGTGGCGGATGCGGCGCGGGCTACCGTTGCGCCGCTCCCGGAGGATCGGGAGGAGTCAGGAATGTCCGGACGCCCGTCGCGCGACTGGAGCGGGGCCGCTGTCGTCGTCGGGCAGTACCCTCGGGACTTTGCCGGGCAGTCACACGAGGGGGCGGCGAGGTGCTGAAGCACTACTACCGGCTGGTGTATTGGAAGAGACGTATCGCGCGGGCGCTGGGGTGGCACCGCCCCGCGACGGCGGGCCGCGGGACGGCCGCGGGGACCCGCGGGGCGGACCGCGGGGCCGGGTCGTGCACCCGGCGGGTCCGTAGCCGGCTGGCCCGGGCCCGGCCGTTGCTGCTCTTCGCGGTGCTGGTGCTGATCGTGGTGGTGGCGTCGGCGCTGCTCGGGTGGCGGGACGACACCTTCGGAGCGGACCACCGGGAGGGCGGTGCGACCGTCCGGTCGACCGGGGGCGCCGGTCAGGGCGTCGTCATGGTGTCCTGCGCGCCGCACGGTGCCGTCTGTGCGCCGGGCCGGGAGGGGCCGGGCGCCGGCTGACGCGCGCCCAGGGCCCTCCCGTGCCGCCTCAGGCGTCGCTCGCCGCGATCCGGGTGGCGGTCCCGCTGACGTGCGAGCGCGGGTCGCCGGAGCGCAGGTCGACCGTCAGCAGGCCGGGGCGCCCCAGGTCGTGCCCCTGGTGCAGGGTGAGCGTCGCCGGGGCGGTGACCAGGCCCAGGGCGCGGGTGTACGCGCCGAAGGCGGCGGCCGCGGCGCCGGTCGCCGGGTCCTCCACCACGCCGCCGACCGGGAACGGGTCGCGGACGTGGAAGACGGTGTCGCCCTCCCGCCAGACCAACTGGAGCGTCGTCAGGTCCAGCCGGTGCATCACGGCGGCCAGCCGGTCGAAGTCGTAGTCGAGCTCGGCCAGTCGGGTGCGGGTGGCGGCGCCGAGGACCAGGTGGCGGGCGCCGGCGTAGGCGATCCGCGGCGGCAGCGCCGGGTCGAGGTCGGCGGCGGGCCAGTCCAGTGCGGCCAGCGCCTCGTCGAGGTCGGCCGGGGAGATCGACTCGACGCGCGGCTCGACGCTGGTGAGGGTGGCCCGCAGCGCGCCGTCCTGCTGGGTGACGGTGACCGGCACCGGGCCGGCCTGGGTGGCGAAGACCAGGTCGCCGGGGCCCTGCCGCTCGGCCAGGGCGACCGCGGTGGCGACCGTGGCGTGGCCGCAGAAGGCGACCTCGGCGAGCGGGCTGAAGAAGCGGATGGTGAACGCCCGGCCCGGCTCGCCCAGTCCCTCGGGCGGCGCGGTGAGGAACGCGGTCTCGGAGTAGCCGAGTTCGGCGGCGACGGCGAGCTGCGCGGCGTCGTCCAGGCCCGTGGCGTCCAGGACGACGCCGGCCGGGTTGCCGCCCGCGGGGTCGGCGGAGAACGCGGTGTAGCGGAGGATCTCCGGCGTGCGGATCTCCGACGTGCGGGCGGTGTCCCCGGCGGTGGTGTCGAGTGTCATGCACCGGGGAACTTCCGGCGGCCGCCCGGCTATTCCCGGGCGGCGCCGCGGTGCCTCAACCCCGTCCGATGTACGGCATGGCGGTCGCCATCACCGTCGCGAACTGCACGTTGGCCTCCAACGGGAGCGCCGCCATGTGCACGACCGTACGGGCGACGTCCGCCGCGTCCATCACCGGTTCGACCTCGGTGCGGCCGTTGGCCTGGAGGATCCCGGTCTGCATCCGGCCGGTCATCTCGGTGGCCGCGTTGCCGATGTCGATCTGACCGCACGCGATGCGGTACGGACGACCGTCCAGGGACAGCGACTTGGTCAGCCCCGTCATGGCGTGCTTGGTGGCCGTGTAGGCGATCGAGTGCGGCCGCGGCACGTGGGCGGAGATGGAGCCGTTGTTGATGATGCGGCCGCCCTGCGGTTCCTGGGCCCGCATCGTCCGGAACGCGGCCTGCGCGCACAGGAAGGCGCCGTTGAGGTTGACGTCGACCACCGCCCGCCAGTCGGCGTAGGAGAGTTCGTCCAGCGGGACCGGCGGCCCGAAGGCCCCCGCGTTGTTGAAGAGCAGGTCCAGCCGGCCGAACCGGTCGCGGATCGTGGTGAAGAGGGAGTCGACCTCGTCGGGGCGGGTGACGTCGGTCGGTACGGGCAGCACCGCGGGGCCCTCGATGCCCGCGTACCCCACCTGCCGGGCGGTCTCCTCCAGCGCGTCGGGGCGCCGACCGGCCAGGACCACCGTCCAGTGGTCGGCGACCAGGGCCAGGGCGACGGCCCGGCCGATGCCCGAACCCGCGCCGGTGACCAGGGCCACCCTCCGGCCCGCCGCGCCGTCCTCCCGCGCCTCCTGCGGCGTCGGCGCGGTCCGCGGGGACCGGCCCCGCGAGGAGGGCGCGGGCAGCGTCGGCCGGGCCGCGGTCGCGGTACCGCCCACCTGCCCGGCCCGTGCCACCGGCGTCGCCCGCGCCACCGGTGCCTCCGGCGTCGCCCCTACCCGCTCTGCGTCATATGCCATGCCGGCAGGGTAGCGGCGGACCGGGCGGGAACCGGGCGCGAACCGGGCGTCACCTGGGCGGTGCCGCCAGGAGCCCCGGGCCGGGCGGCAGTTGGCGGCCGGCCCGCCGGGCTGGGCGTGGTCGGCGGGCGTCCGGGCCCGGCGCCGGACGTAGGACCAAAGGACTGCGTCCGCGCGCCCCGGTGGGCGACCGCCGCGTGCCACCATGGTGCCGCCATCACCGATCCATGGAGACGCTCATGACAGAGTCCGGGGCCCCCGCCGCCGAGACCCGGGACGACACCCCCGGACAGTCCGTGACACCCGCGATACCCGGGCGGGACGCGCCCACCACCCCGGTGGCGCCGGCCGCACCGCCGAAGTCCCGCCGCACCAGCCTGCTCGTCACCCTCGTCCTCGGTGGCCTGACCGCCGTCCCGCCGCTGTCCATGGACATGTACCTGCCGGCCCTGCCGCAGGTCACCGCCGCGCTGAACAGCCCGGCCGCCACCGTCCAACTCACCCTCACCACCTGCCTCGCGGGCATGGCCCTGGGCCAGATGATCGTCGGCCCGATGAGCGACAAGTGGGGCCGCCGCCGCCCGCTGCTCGTCGGCATGGTCGTCTACGTGCTGGCCACCGCCCTGTGCGCGCTCGCCACCAACGCCGAGGTCCTCATCGCCTTCCGCCTGCTCCAGGGACTGGCGGGCGCGGCCGGCATCGTCATCGCGCGGGCGGTGGTGCGCGACCTGTACGACGGGGTGGCGATGGCCCGCTTCTTCGCCACGCTGATGCTGATCTCCGGGGTGGCGCCGGTGGTGGCGCCGCTCATCGGCGGCCAGATCCTGCGGGTCACGGACTGGCGCGGGGTCTTCGTGGTGCTCACCGTGGTCGGCCTGCTGCTCACCCTGCTGGTCTGGTGGCGGCTGGACGAGACCCTGGCGCCGGAGCGCCGGCAGCCCGGCGGCCTCGGCCCGGCCCTGCGCACCATGCGCGACCTCGTCGCCGACCGGGTCTTCTCCGGCTACCTCCTGGTCGGCGCGTTCGCCTTCGCCGCGCTCTTCGCCTACATCTCCGCCTCGCCGTTCGTCATCCAGGAGATCTACGGCGCGTCCCCGCAGACCTTCAGCCTGCTCTTCGGCCTCAACTCCGTCGGGCTGGTCGCCGTCGGCCAGATCAACGGCAAGGTGCTGGTCGGCCGGGTCGGCCTGGACAAGGTGCTCGGCGTCGGCCTGGTGCTGGTCGCGCTGGCCGGTGCGGCCCTGTTGCTGCTGTCGTCCGGGATCTTCGGCAAGGTCGGACTGGTGCCGGTGGCCGCCGGGCTGTTCGTGCTGATGTCCGCGATGGGCCTGGTCATGCCGAGCACCAACACCCTGGCGCTGCTGCGCACCCCGCACGCGGCCGGTTCCGCCTCCGCGCTGCTGGGCACCTCCACGTTTCTGCTCGGCGCGGTGGCCTCGCCGCTGGTGGGCATCGCGGGGGAGCGGACGGCCGTACCGATGGCCGTCGTCCAACTGTCGTGCGCCGTTCTCGCGCTCGTGAGCTTCCTGGGAATGTGTCGTCCGTGGCAGCGTAAGGAGGAACGCACCGCAGGCGAGAGGACTGGGCTCTGAACGCACCGAACGCCCCGAGACTGAAGCCCGGCACGCCGGCCGCGGCGGGACTGCACCCCGCCTGGACGGAACGGCTGGTCAGCGGCGTGCGCGCGCTGACGGAGGGCCGGGCCCCGTGGTGCCCCGGCGCGGTGGTGCTGGCCGGCCGGGGCCCGGTGGTCGCCGTCGAGGCGGCCGCCGGCTGGGCGGTGCGCTACCGCGCCCACGACCCCGAACGCGACCGGGGCCTGGACCTGCCCCGCGACCGGTGGGAGCCGATGCGGGTCGGCACCGTCTTCGACCTCGCCTCCCTCACCAAACTCTTCACCGCCGTCGTCACCGTCCAGCAGGTCGAGCGCGGGCGGCTCGCCCTGGACGCCCCGGTGGCCGCCCACCTGCCGGCGTTCGCCCCCGGCATCACCGTCCGCGACCTGCTCCGGCACACCTCCGGCCTCGCGCCCGAGCTGCCCTTCCACGCGCATGCCGACCGGGCCGACCAACTGGCGCTGCTGTGGGCCGAGGCCGCCGCCCCCACCGGCGGCCCGCACGGCGCGCACTGCTACTCCGACCTCAACCCCCTCGCCCTCCAGCTCCTGCTGGAACGGCTCACCGGACGCCCCCTGGACGCCCTGGTCCGCGCCGGCATCACCGGCCCGCTGGGGCTGGGCAGCACCTGTTACGGGCCGCTGGCGCCGCAGGGCGTGGCCGCCACCGAGGACCAGCGGCGCCCGTGGGCCAAGGCCGACCGGGGGCCGCTGCGCGGCGAGGTGCACGACGAGAACGCCTGGGCTCTGGGGGGCGTCGCCGGCCACGCGGGGCTCTTCTCCACCGCCCAGGACCTGGCCGTGCTGTGCCGCACGCTGCTCAACGGCGGCGCGTACGGCACCGCCCGGATCCTCGACCCGGCCTCGGTCGCCGCCCTGTTGGACCCGCCCGGCCTCGGCTTCGCCGTCGACCAGCCGTACTTCATGGGCGAGCTGGCCGGCCGGGGCGCCGCCGGCCACACCGGGTTCACCGGCACCAGCCTGGTCCTGGACCGGGCCACCGACACCTTCCTGGTGCTGCTCGCCAACACCGTCCACCCCCGGCGCCGGGCGGGCGGCAGCGCACCGCGGGCCGCGGCGGCCACCCACCTGGCGCGCGCGGTGGCCCACGCGGATCCGCCGGGCCGGCCCTGACCCCGTTCCGGCCCGCACCGGACCGGGTCGGGACCCCCGTAAACTCTCTTGAATGCACGATGAACTGCGCACCGCCCTGGCGGGCCTGCTCGACGGCCTGCCGCCCAAGCAGGCCGCGCAGGCCGTCGAGCGGCTGATCGCCAACTACCGGGGCCGCACCCCCACCGACGCCCCGGTGCTCAGGGACCGCGGCGACGTCGCCGCGTACGCCGCGTACCGGATGCCGGCCACCTTCGAGGCGGTGCGGGCCGCGCTCGCCGCCTTCGCCGCCCGCGTCCCCGACTGGTCCCCGGCCACCCACGTCGACGTCGGCGGCGGCACCGGCGCCGCCACCTGGGCCACCGCCGCGACCTGGGACGGCCCGCGCAGCACGGTCCTGGACTGGGCGCAGCCGGCGCTGGACCTCGGCCGCGAACTGGCCGCCGGGATCCTGCCGGACGTCACCTGGCGCCGCCAGGCCCTGGGCGACGGCCTGGTCCTCCCCGACGACACCGATCTGGTCACCGTCTCCTACGTGCTGGGCGAACTGCGTCCGGAGGACCGTCGCGCGGTGGTGTCCGCGGCGGCCGGCGCCCGGGCCGTCGTCCTGATCGAACCGGGCACCCCCGAGGGCTACCTGCGGATCCGCGAGGCCCGCGAGCAACTGGTCGCCGCCGGGCTGCGGATCGTCGCGCCGTGCCCGCACAGCGCCGCCTGCCCGATCGTCCCCGGTGAGGACTGGTGCCACTTCTCGGCCCGGGTCAGCCGGTCCTCCCTGCACCGCCAGGTCAAGGGCGGGTCCCTGGCCTACGAGGACGAGAAGTTCAGCTACGTCGCCGCCACCAGCCTGCCGGCCGGCCCGGCCGCGGCCCGGATCGTCCGCAAGCCGCAGATCCGCAAGGGCCAGGTGCTGTTGGACCTGTGCACCGCGGACGACGCCCTGCGACGGGAGACCGTCACCAAGCGGCACGGCGCCGCCTACCGTGAGGCCCGCGACGCGGCCTGGGGCGACGCCTGGCCGCACTGAGTCAGGCCCCGGGGGCGGCGGGCCGCCGCCCGCCGCCCCCGGGGAGCGGGGTCAGGCGCTCCGGCTCCGTTGGCGCATTTTCTCCAGGAGCGCGCGGCGCCGTTCCTGCGGATCCTGTGCCTCCGCCGCGCCCTTCCCGCGTCCGTTCGCGGCGGCGCCGCGCAGCGCACCCCGCGAGAGGTTGCTGCGGGTGCCCCCGACGCCGAGCATTCCGCCGGCACTTCCCTTGCTCATGAGGTGGGTTCCTTCCTGCGTGACCGGTGAGCGGCGCGGGCCCGAGCGCGTCGCGCCCCGCCCCTCGGCGAGACGACTCGTCTCGCTCAATTGACGGCCCCATCCTCAAGCGAGACGATCCGTCTTGTCAAGACGATACGTCTCGCCTCTTGCTCGTTAGACTCCCGACCATGGCCAACAAACCAGCCCCCGACGCCTCCCGCCGCAGCGAGCGCTCCCGCCGGGCGATCTTCGACGCGGCCCTCGCCCTCGTCGGCGAGGTCGGCTACGACAAGCTCACCATCGAAGGCATCGCCGCCCGCGCCGGCGTCGGCAAGCAGACCATCTACCGTTGGTGGCCCTCCAAGGCCGCCGTCCTCCTGGACGCCTTCGGCTCCGTCGTCGAGGAGTACGACCAGGAGGGGCTCCCCGACACCGGCGACCTCGCCGCCGACCTCAAGACCGTCCTGCGCGCCACCGCCGACGAGTTCGACGACGCCGCCTGGCAGGCTCCCTACCGGGCCCTCGCGGCGGCCGGTGCCAACGACGAGGAGCTCTCCCGCACCTTCGTCGGCCGCCTCATGGAGCCCGGTACCCGCGTCTACGTCGACCGGCTCCGCGCCGCCCAGGAGGCGGGGGAGCTGGATCCGGACATCGACGTCCGCATCGGCGCCGAGATGCTCCTGAGTCCCTTCTCACAGCGCTGGCTCATGCGCACCGGAGAGCTCAGCCACGCCTTCGTCGACACCCTCGTCGACCAGGTGCTCCGAGGTCTGCGCCCGCGCGCCTGACCGTCGGGGAGGGGAGGCCGGCGATGGCGTGAAATGCCCCTGTTCGCCCGTACCGCGTTCACCCCGGATCCGCACACCGGTCACCTGGGGCCCAGGATGGTGGCAGCATTGACCCCAGACCACCGCTCGAAGTGAGGGGATTGATGGAACGCAAGAGCAGGTTCTCCCAGTGGCTGCGCCGGCCGAGGAACGGATCGGGCAGCGATACGGACACGGGATCGGCGGCCGCGCGCGGCCGCGAGGACCTGCTGATGGCGGCGGTCGACGCGGGTTTCCCGGTCGCCCCCGCCGCCCACCCGGCCGGCTACGGCTGTTCCTGCGAGCGCATCGGCTGTCCCACCCCGGGCCGCCACCCCATCTCCTTCGGCTGGCAGACCGTCGCCACCACCGACCGCGACAAGGTCGCCGCCTGGGTCCGCACCCTCCCGCAGGCCAACTTCATCACCGCCACCGGCATGGCGCACGACGTCCTCGACGTCCCCGTCGAGGCCGGCCGCAGTGCCCTCGGCCGGCTGGACGCGGCCGGCATCGACGTCGGCCCGGTCAGCCTCAGCGGCGCCGGCATCGGCGACGGCCGGATGCTCTTCTTCACGGCCACCCGCGGCACCCCCGACGACGAGGACGAGTGGTGGCCGTGCGAGCTGGACTGCCACCCCGAGACCCTCGACGAGCACCCCGGTCTGCGCTGGCACTGCCGCGGCAGCTACGTCCTGCTGCCGCCGTCCGCCCTCCTGGGTGACCAGCCCGCGGTGACCTGGCTGCGCGGCCCCGAGCTCCCGCTGCCGGACCCGCTGACGCTGCTGGAGACGCTCACCGACGCCTGCGCCGAGTTCATCGGCCGCGAACCGGACCACGAGACGGCGGCCTGGCCGATCGGGCGCTGACGCCGCCGCCCGGCCGATCGGCCGGGCCGCCGGCGCCGGTCACAACGCCTTGGCGGACGTCTTCGCCTCGATGCGGTCCAGCACCTTGATCTTGCCGCCGGCGCTCTTCGCGGGGACCAGCACCGTCTGGCCCGACACCGTCGTGAACGCCATCCGCGTGGTGTTCTTCGTCGTCGGCCCCTCCATGATCCCGCGCAGCTCCGGCGGCACGGTGATCATCAGGCCCTTGGAGACCGTCTTCTGCTGGTGGTAGACGGTCGAGAAGAAGACCAGCGCTCCGCCGTCCGTCGTGCGCAGCGCGATCGGCGGCAGCTCCGACGCCTGGTCCTGCCACTGGATCCGCGCCCCCGGCTGGTTGGCCTGGCTGGCACGCCAGGCCCGCAGCCGGTCGGTCTCCTGGCCGGGCGCGAACACCTCGCCCTTGCCGGTGTTGAGGTAGTCCGCGTACGCCGTGCTCAGCTGGCCCGGGGCGAGGGCGAGCCCTGACGAACCGTCCGACGGCACCGCTTCCGCGTAGCCGCCGGTGACCTTCAACTCCGGGGCGTTGTTGCCGGGGAACGTCGCGAGGTAGGAGGCCCGCCACTTCTCGTGGACGCCGTTCCGGCTGAACGCCAGGAACCAGCGGGTGTTCTCGCCGCTCCGGTCCCGGCGGTTGCTGAGGGCGTCCGCGACGAAGAACTTCGGCCAACCCTTCTGCTGGGGCACCGTGAAGTGGGCGTCGGTGAACGCCAGCGGGGTGAAGTTCGGGTTGCCGTCGGGGCGGACGCCGTGCGCGGCCTTTATCCCCGCCTGGTCGATGGCGAGCAGCGCACCGGACTCGAACGCGGTGTTCTTCGCCGAGTCCAGCGTGCGGTTGGCCTTGTTGAAGCCGTCGGTGAAGTGCGTGAGCGCCTTGGCGGCGTCGGCCTGCGACACCGCGGGCAGCACCTCGCGCTCGCCGTGCACCGTCATGCATCCGCTCAGCACCACCAGCGCCGCCGCGGCCGACGTCAGTGTGGCGGGCACCCGGAACGGCGACCTGCGTGTCATGGGGCTCGGGCTCCTTCGGGGCGACCGGGGCGGACGGGAGGCCGCCGGGGTGGCACGATTCGGCGGCAACCATACCCGGTGGCCGAGGGCGGGCGGTGGGGTCGGGGTGACGATTGTTTTCCGCCGCGGCCCTGGGGCGGCCCGAGTTGTGGGCTTGTGCGGTGTGCGGTGTGGTGTGGGCGGCCGCGGACCGGTCCTGGGCGTGCGCAGGGGCCGCCCCGCGGTGTGGGCGGCCCCTCGTCAGGTGCGGGCGGGCGCGGTGGCTCAGGCGCTGAGCGGGAACTCGTCGCCCAACTCCCGGAAGACGGCGCTGTTGAGGGCGAAGGCGCGCTTGCACTCGTCGATGACGCGCTGCTTCTCCAGGTCGTCGACGGGCAGCGCGTCGAGGAGTTCGCGGTACTCGCGCTTGAAGGCGGCGGGGTTGCCGATGGCCTCGAAGACGTAGAAGCGGACGCCGTCGCCCTTGCGCGCGAAGCCCCAGGTCTTCTCGGCGGTGCCGCGGATGATCTGGCCGCCGGAGAGGTCGCCGAGGTAGCGGGTGTAGTGGTGGGCGAGGTAGCCGGCCGGCCAGTCGCGGGCGCAGGCGGCTATCCGCTCGGCGTACGCGGCGGTGGCCGGCAGCGGCGCCAGGTCGGTGCGCCAGTCGGGGCCGCCGAGGTGGGCGAGGTCGCGCTCCAACTCCTCGGTGCGGGCCAGCTCCGGGCGGAGGAAGGGGCCCGTGACCGGGTCCGTGGCGAGGTCCTGGGGGACGTCCTCCAGGGCGCGGTAGACGAACCACAGCTGTTCGGTGTAGCGCCGGTAGGCGGCGACGCCGAGCTTGCCGCCCAGCAGGTGGCTCATGAACGCGGAGCTCTCCGCCTCGGTGTGCTGCTCGTGGGAGGCGGTGCGGATGGCCGTCGAGAAGGACGGGGTCGGGCTGGACGCTTCCAAGGCGGACCTCCGGGGGCCGGCGAGCGCGGACAGGGGTGTGGCGGGAACAGGCCGACGAATGCACGCAGCCGTCAGGTTAGGGTTACCTAACTACGCAGGGCGCGCCCTGGTCAACCTGTTCCCGACAACCTGTCGGTAAAAACGCTACGCCGGTTCCGATCAGGGCAGCGTAAGGATCTCGGTCCCGGTCTCCGTGACCACCAGCGTGTGCTCGAACTGCGCGGTCCGCTTGCGGTCCTTGGTGACCACGGTCCAGCCGTCCTCCCACATGTCGTACGCGTACGAGCCCAGCGTCAGCATCGGCTCGATCGTGAACGTCATGCCGGGCTTGATCTCGGTGGTGTGGTGCGGGCTGTCGTAGTGCGGGACGATCAGGCCGGAGTGGAACGACGAGTTGATGCCGTGGCCGGTGAAGTCGCGGACCACGCCGTAGCCGAAGCGCTTGGCGTAGGACTCGATGACCCGGCCGATGATGTTGATCTGGCGGCCCGGCTTGACGGCCTTGATCGCGCGGTTCAGCGCCTCCCGGGTGCGCTCCACCAGCAGCCGCGACTCCTCGTCGACGTCACCGCACAGGTACGTGGCGTTGTTGTCGCCGTGCACGCCGTGGATGTACGCGGTCACGTCGAGGTTCACGATGTCGCCGTCCTTGAGGACGGTCGAGTCGGGGATGCCGTGGCAGATGACCTCGTTGAGCGAGGAGCACAGGGACTTGGGGAAGCCGCGGTAGCCGAGCGTGGAGGGGTAGGCGCCGTGGTCGCACATGAACTCGTGGGCGATCCGGTCGAGTTCGTCGGTGGTCACGCCGGGCGCGATGTGCTTGGCGGCCTCCGCCATCGCCTGGGCGGCGATCCGGCCGGCGATCCGCATCCGCTCGATGGTTTCGGCGTCCTGCACCTCGGGCCCGGTGTACGGGGTCGGGCTGTCCTTGCCGACGTACTCGGGGCGCGGGATCGAGGCGGGAACGGGGCGGGTGGGAGAGATCTCCCCGGGGACAAGAAGCGACTGGCCAGACATGCCAGCGAGTGTATCCGCGGGCCGTCGGGCAGGATGGTGGCAACGGGAGCCAAGCACAGGAGGCGGCAATGGCACTGTTCAAACGGCGGACGGTCGGCAAGCCGGGCGAGTGGTTCTACTGCCTCAAGCACGGGACGGTCGAGGAAGGACCCGAGTGCCGGGCCGCCGACCGGTTCGGCCCGTACGCCACCCGTGAGGAGGCCGCGCACGCGATGGACACCGCCCGCGAGCGCAACCTGGAGTGGGAGACCGACCCCAAGTGGCACGACATGGGCAAGGGCGGCGAGGGCAGCAAGGGCAACAAGGACAGCAAGGGGGGCCCGGGGGACGGCGACGGCGCGTAGCCGGCGGCCCCGGCCGGGTCACCAGCGCGGGGGCGGCGGGGTCGCCAGCCCCTCGGCGATGCGGGCCAGGCGGTCGCGGAACCGGCGGTGCCGGCGCGGTGCGGGTCGGCCGTTCTCGCCGGCGGCCGCGCTGACCAGGTGCTGGACGGTGTCGAGGTCGAGGTCGGCGGTGGCCGTGAGGCCCGGGGGCGGCGGCGCGGTGCCCTCCGGGGGCGGCGGGACGGTGGTCAGCGCGTCGTGGGCCAGGGCGTGCAGATCGCGGTCGCCGGAGTCCAGGGCGAGCACCGTGGCGCCGTTGCGTCGCGCGTCGTGCACCCGCTCCAGCAGCCCGGCGTCCGGCCGTTCCGGCGTCACCACCAGCAGCGTCGCGCCGCGCCCGGCCGCCGCCAGCCGCCCCGGCCCGACCGCGAGGTGCGCCGGGGCCCCGGCGGGGACCCGGTGGCGGACCAGCGTCGGCGACAGTTCCGGCAGACCGGACCAGGCGGCCTCGTCGTCCAGGTGGGCGGCCAGGTGCCAGGGCTCGTAGCCGGCGCTGCCGACCAGCAGCAGCCCGCCGCCGTGCGGGGCGACGGCG